>CAZXMO010000071.1:0-14536 GCA_964641125.1 uncultured Spirochaetales bacterium | reverse complement strand
GCGATTTGGGAGTGCCTGGATAATGGATCTCTTTCCCAGACTACGCTTGACGCTCTGCATGCATTGCCGTAGCCCTTCTGTGCGGAAGGGTTGGGTTCTGTAAGGTGCGATAGTTATATCGGGGGCGCCCCACCGGCGCTCCCGGAGACCGGCCGGCTGGGGTCTTTCTCGATTTTCCGTCTCAAATTCGCCATAAATACCCGCAAATATTGTTTCTCTTCCGTACTTCCGGGGCCGCTCAATGAACAGTAGTGAGGAAGCTGCTCACATTTCTGCTGACAGGAAATAATCCGGGGAGGCCGCAACTTTTTTAAAAAAATAACTCACTACAGTGTAGTGAGTTAATCAAACAGAAGTCGGGCTGGGCAGATTTGAACTGCCGACCCCTTGTCCCCCAGACAAGTACGCTAAACCCCTGCGCTACAGCCCGAATATGTGATTGGACCGACAAAATAGCATAAAGACCGGAATTGGTCAACAGCGTTCCGGTGTTATTAGATGTGTGTGTCCGGAAGTCCCTTTCCGGAAGATGTCGATTTCAACGACACACCTTCTCTGGGGCTCAAACTGATCAATGCGCTGGTCGGACAGCTCAAAGGAAGTCTTACACTCGAGAAACGTCCGGTTACCCGGTACCGGATCTCTATCCCTTTGCAAAACGCCGGTGACGGGTATAGACTCGATTTATGAGGGATAAACCAGGCGGACTATGTTTCGCCGCCGGTGGAGCCGCCCCGTTTTCAGCGCTCCCCGCCGTGCTTGTTGCGGCGGCGGCCTTTGTGGGTCTGACGCTTTCGGGCTGCGCCGGTATGCCCGCGGGCTCCGTACCGCCGAAGGACGAAGACGGGTCTATCCGCCCGGAGATCCCGGTCTTCTTTCGAGGCGCCGCCCCCGAGGAAACGGCAATGGTCCTCGATGCGTACCGGCGGGTGACCGGTTTCTACGAAGAGCTGGGATTTCCGATACCCGACGACGAGGCGGTGACCTTTCACTTTGCCGATGTGCTCACCGTCGATGGGAAAATCTACGAGCACGCCCACGGTCTCTACCGGAAGGATGTCCGTTTAGTCCGTATGGTCAGTGTAAGGAGCGAATCTTTCCGGAGCAGCCGGATCCTCGGCGAGCCCGAAGAGTCCGAGCTCTTTACATCTCTCCTGTGTCATGAGCTCGCCCACTTCGCCAATACCCTTCACAGTCCCGGGATGCATCCGGTGATCGACGAATGCCTTGCCGCTTATGTTCAGCTTTCGGTAACCGAGAACCCGGTCAAAGACGCGATCCTTACGAACAATAGGGAGGTCGAGTTCACGAGTTACCGTGACATAAGCGTTCTTACCTACGTCTTAGACCCTCCGGGGTTCATCGCCGCCGCCTACCGCTACTGCCGGGACAATCCGAAGATGGTGCGCAGATTTCTCGCGGGAGTTAATCCCATGATCAAGGATCCTTTTTTTATCGATTGATGTTATCGATTGAGGCTGATCAGACCGGGAAGAGTTCCGCGCCTTCGGCGGCGGTGACCGGATAGACCTCCGCTTCGATTCCGGTGCTCTTCCGGTACTCTTCGAGGACGTAGGCTGAAAAGTCCCTCTCCGCCTCGGTTCGGACTACGGCCACCATGCATCCTCCGAACCCCGCGCCCGCCTGCCGAGCGCCTATCGACCCGGGCGCGGCGAGCATCGCTTCTTCCATCGCCTCCATCGCGGGAACGGTGATCTCGAAGAGGTCCCGGGCCCCGACAAAGGAAGAGTGCATGAGGCGCCCTATTGCGCCTCCGTCGGAAGCTCGAAAGGCATCGGCAAGGTCTAACACCCTCCGGTTCTCTTCGATAATGAACCGTCCCCTCTTCCGGGCGTCTTCGGACATCTCGTTTTCGTGATGTCCGAACAGGTCGAGGGTGACGTCGCGCAGGGCCTGTACCGAGGGATCGTGCCGGGCTATGACCGAAGCGGCCTCTTCGCAGGCACCCCTCCGTTCTCCGTACTCCGATCCCGAAAGGGAGCGGGGGGCGTTGGTATTGCAGATGACGACGATAAATTCCTTCGGAAAGGGGACCGCTTCGTGGGAGAGCTTACGGCAGTCGAGGAGGACCGTCTTTCCCCGTTCGCCTAAAAGCGCCGAGTACTGATCGAGGATCCCGCAGCCGACACCGACGAACTCGTTTTCGGCTTGCTGACACAGCTTGGCCGTTTCGGTGCGGGAAATGTTCCACCCGCCGAAGGCATCGAAGAGGACCGCCGCGGCCGACTCCAAGGCCGCCGAGGAACTGAGTCCGCTTCCGATGGGAACGGTGGAGTGGATAACACCCCGAATACCGGGAACCCGGAGACCCCGGTCTAATCCCTTCCGAGCGACCCCGGCCACGTAATCGACCCATGCCGGGTCTCCCGAGGGAGTGCGCGCCCCCGGCCTCGGATCGGCGGCGGAATACTCCGCGGCTTCGCCGTAATTGAGGCTCACCAGTACGCTGGCCGATGCCCCCTCTTCGATCTCCGAGGCGGCGATCCACACGTCCCGGTCGATGGGCATGGTCATCACGTATCCTTGATTGTAATCGGTGTGGCTTCCCATCAGATCGACCCGCCCGGGGGCCCGGCCGATTACGGCGGGCGCTTCACCGAAGCGCTCCCGGTAGGCGGAAATGACTGTATTCTTGCGCGCGTTGATGTTCATTCGCTGCCTCCCTCATTACGCGCGCCCGATCTGTCGACGGCGAGACTCTCCAAGGTGTCCCGGTAGGCGTCCAGGTTCACGAGGGGTACGTCGGTCATGAGACGGTGAGAGGGACCGTAGATGAGCCCTGTCCCGTCGGCGCCGAGGGTTTCGATGCAGTCGAGTCCCGCCTCCCGGACTTTGTCCGGATCGCCGCGGGGAAAGACCTCCTGGGTGGAGAGTCCCCCGTAGAAGGCGAGGTCCCGTCCGTATTCCCGCTTGAGCCATAGATGGTCGAGGACCTCCGGCTGGCAGGGATTGAGGGCGGTCAGACCGATCTCGATCAGATCGGGGATGATCTCCCGGATATCCCCGTCGGAGTGGAGGATCACCGGGAGCCCGGCGTCGGTAAAGACCGAAAAGAGCCGCCGCATCCTCGGCTTGAAAATCCTCCGCCACATCTCGGGGGAAAAGAGCATTCCCCTCTGAGCGCCCAAATCGTCGCCGAAGTAGCCGCCGTCGACTCCCAGCTCGACGAAGCGCGCGGCCAGGACCGTCTGGATCTCGGTGATCTCCTCGAGGAGAGTCTCCGAGAAGGCGGGATACATGGCCAGATCGAGCATAAACTGCTCGAACCCCCGAAGCGACCAGGCACGCTCGAAGAGGGCGAACCCGAAGTTGGGAATAACGAATTTCCCTTTCCCCTCCGCGGCTAAGGCGTCCCGGGCCCCGTCGAGGAGGCCGGGTACGTTGGGATCGGGCCGGGAGAAGCCCCCGGGGGTAAAGAGTCCGGTTCCGGTGCTTTCCGGGTCGACCGCGGCGAGGGGAGAATCTACTATCAAATACCCCTCTTCGGATGTGGAGAAACCGGCCCCCCACCAGTCGTAGGCGACTTTCCCGTCCGGGGACAATCTCCGGGAGTGGCTCACGTCGAGCCTCAAGAGATGATTATCGAAGAGCTCGTCCAAATCGGCAAAATCGACCCCCGCGTGGTCGGCGTAGAGTTCGCCGAGACCGGCCGTGTAATTGGTCTGGCTGGGGAAACGATCGATCGGTTTGCGTTCGAGGGCCTTCAAGACCCGTTCCTTTCGTTCCATGGATTATAGTCTAACTTCATTCTCGCGTCCGCGGAATAGAGATATCTGCGGAAAAGATGGATTATTTTGCAAAAGTATCATAAGATATTCGAATCATGAAACGAATCGCGACAGGCGGAGTATCTATCTTCCTCGATCCGGAGGTGCGCGGCCTCTTCGACGCCTTTTCGCGGTGTTTCGACATCAGGATCGGATACTTTACTCCCGACGGGCGGGAGCTTGCCGTCGGCTGCGGGCGGGAGTGCTCCGAGTATTGCTCGTATCTGAGAGGTGAATTGGGGCTCCTCGATACCTGTCTATCTCTGGATTCGAAAAAGCGCTCAGAGGCCCTGGAGACGGGGGATCTCGTTTCTTACACGTGCCACGGGGGGATGGTCGAGTCGATTCTGCCGATCAATTACGATGATATTCTCCACGGTTTCGTCATGATCGGGCAGTTCCGTTCCCATCGAGATCCGCCGGAAAGAATTCGCGCCGCCGCCGGAGGAGGGCGCCCGACGGAATACGTCCGGAGCCTCTACCGGGAGACTCCCCGGTTTACTCCCGAGAAGATCGGTGATATCAACAACCTCTTTACCGGCTTAGTCCGCTACATCTCCGGGAGTCACATGATCCGCTATCGAAACGACGTCGTGGTGGACCGGATCATCGCCCTTTTAGAAAGGGAGATGCATCGGAACGTCTCCCTCGAGGAGGCCGCGGCTCATGTAGGTAGAAGCGTATCCACGGTCTCTCATCTCTTCACCGACTCGATGGGAGTCGGCTTCAAGCGCTATTCCATCGAGCTCAAGCTTCGCCGGGCCGAGGAGCTCCTCGAGTCGGGTGAAAACGTGTACAGGGCCGCGGCGGCGGTCGGGTACGGGGACCCCTACTACTTCTCGAGGCTGTTTCGAAAGTTCCGCGGGGTTGCGCCTTCTCGTATTGGCCCCGCCGCGGTCAGCTCCGCGGTGCAAGACTCTATCGGCGCATGGTCCGGATGATCTCGGCGTGGGAGTTCAATGTAGAGGCGATATCCCGGCCGCCTAAGAGAATCTCCCGGGCCGCCTTCGCACAGACGCTTACCGAGAGAATGAATGAGGCGGGATCGAAGACCCTCACCGGATAGGCGTTCTTCATCTGCTCTTTCAGCACCCTGCCTAGCGGATCGTCGTATACCGGGTTGCTCTCGAGCTCGCTCTTGAGGACCGGCAACATACCGGTTGTCTTGTAATACTCTTCGGCTGTCGTCGGATCGAAAACGAGGAAGCGGACAAAGGCCCGGGCAAGATCTTTATTGCGGCACTGCTTGAAAATGGACAGAGTGTGGTTCCACAGTATCGACCGGGATTCGCCGTTTGGGGTCTTAGGAAGCTGCGAAAAACCGATATCGGTCATATCAGTTTCCGGTCTCTCCCCGAGGTAGGGGATGACTCTCCGCATCCAGGGACCCTCGAGGGCGAATGCGAGCTTTCCTATAGAGAAGAGCTTCCTGTTCTTCCAGAACTTGTTGGTGATATTGACGTGGCCTATCCGAATGAAATCTTTCAGCCACCGGAAGGCCTCCTGGTTCTCGGTCGAATGAAAAATAATTTCGCCCGTTTCATCGAATATCCCCCCGCCGAAGGATTTCAAAAAGGGGGAGAGGGAAAAGAGGAAGAAGAGCTCGTCGTCGAGGATGGGGATGGAGAAGGGGATGATCTCACCCCCGGAACTTTCGTGGATACGCAGAAAAATCTCGGCGAGCTCGTCGTAGTATTCCGCCGAAAGCTCCCGGCTTCCCGAAGTTTCACCTAAAATGTCCCGGTGATAGAAGAGGATCCCCGGGGCGTTGTTCCAGTTCATGCCGTAGAGCTCTCCTTGGTAGGTTATCCCTTCGAGGGTCCGGTCGTAGGAATCGTGAAGTATCTCCGGGGTATACAAATCGTCCAAGGGCTCTAAGGCCCCGTTATAGGCGAGAAGAGGGGTCCACAGGTAGATGAGGGCGCTTATGTCGGGGGCTTCCCCCCCCGCGGCGAGGACTAAGAGCTGCCTCTCGATCTCCTGGTAGGGGATGCCTAAGTTTTTTATAAAACCCTCGGGGCGGGAGGCGTTGAATCGGGTAAGGATGTCCGCGATTATCCCCTCGGTGTGGGGTTCCCGGGAAATCCAATTCGCGAAGAGGAGGGTGTTCGGTTTTTCCTTTATAAAGGTCCCCTTTCCGGGGACTCTCTCTAAGACCCCCTCTTGGACCAGCTCGAGGATCGCGGTCCGCACCGTGGCCCTGCTTATGTTGAACTGAGTGCTTATCTCGATTTCCGGCGGGAGCATGAGGTTTTCGTCCTCTCCCCTGTTGATCAGGGTGAGAATGTATTCCTTGACCTGCCTGTAGAGGGGGATGCTGGAGCTCTTGTCGATGAGATAAGCCATGCGGTGCAGTGTACCCGTAACGAGGAGAAAAGTACATTGCCGGGGGTGTTTCGAAAGGAGCAGCCTCCGGAAAAAGGAATTGCTTTTTCGAGTTCCCCGCCCTAAACTTGTCTAAGAGAGGCGTACCGTGCGGTCGGGTGATTGGTACAAGAAGTTCGGAACCTCCGAGAAGAGACACGACACCGTGGAAACCTACTATAACGTCGTCGATGTCGTGGATGACAGAGTATTCCTCGACGAGTACGATTTCTACGTCCACTTCGAGCGCCTTATCAAGAAAAACAAAACACCCCTCGAGTACAATCTCAAGACCTGGCTCGAGGAGAATATCCGCAACAACGTCTACGAAGTCCCCCGGGAGAAGCTTCCTTTTTATTTCGTATTCTGATGGAGCGGCTTGGGGCCTGTAAGTATCGAAAAAAAGCCCCCGCCTGAGCGGGGGCTCGTCAAATGCCGTACCGAGTATTAGTCGATAAGACCGTTGTCCGTCAGAAACTGCTCGGCTACTTCTTCCGGTTCCATATTCTGAGCGTCGACGAGGTAGTTCAAGTTGATCATGGTGGTTTCGTCTAAGAGATCCTGGAGGGGCATGAGGATTTTCTCGACCTCCGGGTACATCTCGTAGGCGTCCTCGTGCATAGTGGGGCACAGGCTGTAGACGGGGAAGAAGTTCTTGTTGTCCTTGAGGACGACCATGTCGAATTTTTTGATCTTTCCGTCGGTGGCGAAGACCATGGCGATATCCACATCACCCTGATCGACCGCCTCGTAGCTCAAGCCGATTTCCATAGTCTTGACGTTCCTGGCATCCTTGGGGATGTCCATGCCGTAGTGTTCGGCCATGGCGAAGAAGCCGTCGGCCCTTTCATAGAACTCGAAATCGATGGCGAAGGTGTAATCGCCGGGATTTTCGTTGACCAGGTCCGCCAGGTCTTCGAGGTTTTTCAGGTTGTGCTGATCGGCGAAGTCGGCGGGAACCGCCATGGCGTAGGTATTGTTGATATCGAGCTTGAACAGCCACTCGATGCCGCTATCCTTGTCCATCTCCGCTACTTTCTGAAAGAGCAGGTCGGGGTCACGGATGGGTTCTTCCTGTTCGAGGAAGGTCGCCCAGGCGGTCCCGGTGTATTCGGCATAGAGATCCACCTGCCCGGTGGTCAACGCATTACGGACGACGGTGGTGCTCATCCCGAAATCCCTCGATACGTCGAAGCCGTTGTTCTCGAGGAGCATCGCAATGATTTCACTCACGATGTACTGCTCGGTAAAATTTTTGGACCCGACGCTGATCGACTTCTTTTCTCCTTGCCCTTCGGCAAAGGCCATGCCTGATACGAGGATCAGAAGTAAAAGTACCGTTAGAAAACGTTTCATAAAAAAACTCCTTTAAAAATTATTTTCGCGTAGTTTCATGCCCTCGGAGGTCACACTCGACTCAACTCCGGCGAGGATGGTATCGATGATGATGGCCATCAGCGCCGAAAAGAGGGCACCCGTTAGAATCATGTAGTTATTCATAAGCCGTAACCCTATAAAGATCATTTCACCCAATCCGCCCGCGCCGATCGCGGAGGCGATGGTCGCGGTGCCTATGTTGATGGTCGCGGCGCTCCGCATCCCCGAGGCGATGGTTGCTATGCTCACCGGCATCTCGATCTTGAAGAGGATCTGGTTCTTGGTCATTCCCATCCCCCTGGCCGCCTCGAGCATAGCCGGGTCCACGCTCAAGAGTCCCGACGCGCTGTTGAAGATGATAGGAACAAGGCTGTACAGGAAGAGTGCTACGATTGCGGGAGTGGCTCCGATACCCAACAGGATGAACACCAGGGCTATAATGGCGATGCTGGGAACCGACTGGGCGGCCCCCATGACGCTCAGGATCGCCTGGCCGATCCGCTTCCTTCCCGGACGGGTCACGAAGATACCGATAGCGATTCCGACAAACACCGCTATCGCCCAAGAAATAATGAACAGGTAAAAATGCTGCCAGACTTTTTCGAGGATGTATCCGGGGTTTTCCGTAATATATTGAAGCATCGGTTAATCCTCCTCCCCTTCCTCCTGAATTTGAAGGGTAATCTCTTCGACCTTATCCAGGAGCTCTCTGAATCGCACAACCCCTAAAAGCTTTTCCCGGTCGTTGATCACCGGGACCGAGGTGATGGAGGTGGTAAACATCATCGACAACGCCTCCATGAGATTGGCCTCGGGACGAATAGTCGTGGTCTCCTTGATATGCGGGGCAATGGGCTGGTTCTTGTCCTCCGCCTTCCGGAGTTCCTTCCGTGTGACGTATCCCTTGAGCCTGTCCTGACCGTCGACGACGAAACCGAAGGCACGATGCTGCTCCTTGAGCTGATCGATAGCCGCCTCGACGGTAATCTTTTCTTCCGAGTTGAATGAGAAGTAATCGGTGTCGTAGTTGTCTTTGATCCGGATCAGCTCGAGGCCCTTGAGCCCCCGGTCGGCTCCTAAGAGGTCTTCCACGAACTGGTTCTTGGGGTTGTGGATCACGTTCATGGTATCGTCGTACTGGACGATGTTACCCCGATCGAGAATAACGATTCGGTCTCCGAGTTTGATGGCTTCCCGGATGTCGTGGGTGACGAAGACGATGGTCTTGTGGATCTCCTGCTGGATTTCCAGGAATCCCTCCTGGAGCTTCTCCCGATTGATGGGATCTATAGCTCCGAAGGGCTCGTCCATCAAGAGGATGTCCGGGTCGGCGGCAAGACCCCGGGCTACTCCCACCCGCTGCCGCTGGCCGCCGGAGAGCTGGGAGGGATATTTCGGCGCGTTGATTTTCGGGTCGAGGTTGACCAGATCCAAGAGCTCGTCAATCCTTTTGCGGATCTTGTCCTCCTTCCATTTCAAGAGGCGGGGGACCACCGCGATGTTCTCGTAGATGGTCATGTGAGGAAAAAGTCCGATCTCCTGGATGACGTAGCCGATGCTCCTTCTGAGCTGGATTCGATTCATCTCGTCGATGGAGGTTCCGTCGAAGAGGATGTCCCCGCCGGAGCGTTCGATGAGCCGGTTTATCATCTTCATGGTGGTGGTCTTTCCGCAGCCGGAGGGCCCGATGAGGACGGTCAGGGTTTTATCCTCGAAGGTGCAGTTTATATCGTTGACGGCGACGAAATTTCCATCGAATACTTTACGTAAATTTTTCAGTTCAATTGCCATTCCTTGTTTCTCCCCTCTCTAGTATTGTTCTCAGTGTTGTTCTCTGGAAACCTGCAGGCCCCGCGGTGTAATAAGATCTTCGAACTTGAGCAGGGCGTAATTCGTGCCGATCCCTAAGGCGGCAACGACTATGGCCCCTATGAGGACCATATCCACCCGGGAACGGCTCAGGCCCGAGAAGATGAAGTACCCCAAACCCCTCGCCCCGATCAAATATGCGACGGTGGTGACGCTGACCCCCATGACCGCGGCGTTTCGGAGTCCCGCCATGATGATAGGGATTGCCAGGGGAAGGCGGATCTTCCTCAAGATCTGGCTGTTGGTCATCCCCATTCCCCGGGCCGCCTCGACCATCGCGGGGTCCACCGATTTGACCGCGATCAGGGTGTTTCGTGTGATCGGCAACAGCGAATAGACGACCAGGGCGAGTACCGTGGGCGGGATTCCAATGCCCGCATTCAGCGGCGCCAAGAGAAGAACGGCAAAGCCGAAGAGTGCCAGGCTCGGGATGGTCATGAGCACGCTGGCGAAGTAGATGACTATCCGGGCGACCTGTTTGTTCCGGGATATGAGAATCCCTATGGTCACGCCCAAGATGATGGAAATGGGGAGCGAAAGGGCAACGATGAATAGATGCCTTCCGAGCTCGGTCAGGATGCGATCCCAGTTCTTTCCTATGAAACCAAAAAAATCCATACTCCTCCCTCTCGATATAGAATTTTCACACGAACAAGCTAAGCTATAATTCCGGGGTGCTGATTGAAGCGGTAGAAAAACCTAAGTGAAGTTGGAGTCGAATTGGAGCTGGATAAACCGCTTGGCCTTGTTGACTAAATGCAGGTAGGGGCGGTACGCTCGTTTCGCTCTGTAACGATATGTACTCGGATCCGGGATCGGTGACCTTTTCGTTTGGCCAAAAAATATCATAAGATAATACTAATATAGCGAAGCGGAAACTTAATTGCAAGGATTTTAATTTCGGTAGAAGTATTAAACATATAGAAACCCTTGGAGAAAGTGAGTATAATGGACTTATGAACATACGAACAAAATTCTTGACCTCCTTCAGTCTGCTCTTTCTGATTATCCTCGTCGCCGGGATTATCAGTCTCCTGCAGCTCGGCAGATTGAACCGGACCAGCGCCCGCATATCCACCGTGGAGATCCCGCACATCGAAGCCTCGTATGAAATACTTCTCAATACGACCGAGGCCCATCTGTGGCTCGAGGAGCTCCTCGCAACCGGCGACGAGCAGGTGTCCATGGAGGATATAAACACTCTATTGAGCGAGGCTTCCCGCTATGCCCGGGCCCTGGTAGAGGGGGGAGAAGGGGATTTGAGCAGGATCAAACCGCTCGAAGCCGAGGAACTTAAGAGCTTGGCCGCTCTTGTGCGGGACCAGCTCGCCGCGTTTGCCCGGGTGGCCGAGCAGAGGTTCGCATATTTTCTCGAAAACGGGACCAACAGTGAGGCCCTCGACGACCAGTTCGACCGGGCCTATACCGGTTTCTTGGAAACAGGACGGGACATGGAGCGGCTTATCGGCGGCAATATTGACGAACATGTGGCCGACTTGGAGAGGACCGCCGCCGAAGGACGATTTACCCTTGTCGGGGCGACGGTGATAAGCCTGATAGCTGCCCTCGCGTTAGCCCTCGTTTTTTCGTCGCGCCTCGCAAAGCGGTTCGCCCGGGTAAGGGAGTTGAGCGCTACAATGGCCGAGGGAAATTTTACCCGGCGGATTGCCGTGGACAGTACCGATGAAGTGGGAGAAATGGCATCCGAGCTCAACAGCTTTACCGAGAGTATCACCGGGATGATCGGAAGTATCAAACGGAGCTGCACCGAGCTCTCCTCGATCGGCCTCGACTTAGCGACCAACATGAACCAGACCGCGGCGGCGGTAAATCAGATAACCGCGAACGCGGAGAGCATCAGGAATCAGACCTTGAATCAGGTAACCAGCGTCAACGAATCCTCCGCCTCCGTCGAGGAGATAGCCCGTAATATCGAATCTCTCAACAATCTCATCGAAAATCAGTCGGCCAGTGTTACGGAGTCCTCCGCTTCGATCGAGCAGATGGTGGCGAATATTAAATCCGTTACCAACAACGTCGAGCGAATGGAAGGAAGCTTCGAGCAGCTCACCTCAGCGGCCCATTCGGGACGGAACGTTTTGAACGAATCGGACCGCCGGGTCAGGGAGATCGCCGACCAGTCTGAGGCCCTCTTGGAAACAAATAAGATCATCGCGGGGATCGCCGCCCAGACCAATCTCTTGGCCATGAACGCCGCCATCGAAGCGGCCCATGCCGGAAACTACGGCCGGGGATTCGCGGTGGTCGCCGACGAGATCCGGAAGCTCGCCGAGAACGCCTCGGTCAAATCCAAGGACGTGGATGCTCAGCTCAAGGGAATCAAGGTGACCATCGACGAGGTAGTCGGCGCCTCCCGGCGCTCTCAGGAATCTTTTCAGGAAGTCCAGGACCAGATCGAGTCGGTAGCGGGGCTGGAAAGAGAGATAAAACAGAGTATGATGGAGCAGAGCAGCGGCAGCTCCGAAATCCTCCAGGCGTTGACCGAGATAAACAGCATAACCGCGGAGGTGCGCAGCGGCTCCAACGAGATGCAGTCGGGAAGCAAGGTGGTCTTAGACGAGATGCGGAAGGTCATCCGGGTCAGCGAGGAGATCCGCCGGAGCATCGACGAGATGACGGGAGGGATCGGGGAGATCAATTCCTCGGTGACCCACGTCAGCGACATCAGCGGTAAGAACAAGAGCTTGATCGAATCGCTCCTCGCGGAGGTAAATCAGTTCAGGACCGAGAATGAAGAGGCCTAGTAGGTTTTTTAGAAAAATACTGCTGCTGAGTCTCTTTCTCGCGGCTTTAGGCGGAGTGTGCTTCGGGCTCGAGCTTCCCTGGAACGACGACATCGTTATAGAACCGGACATCCACTGGATAGGGACCACCGTTCACTTCGGATACAGGGGGATAAGCTTTTTCCCTCTCGTCGATACTACCTTTTGGATAAACGCCGGCTTTGAGACCGACGAGGTCGGCTATTATTACCTGCCCGACGGGACACCCTACACCGGAGCGGAGGCCGGTATCGATCCGTCAACGGCCCCCTATTTCTGGCGGATCAACTTCCATTGGGCCTTAGGTTTGAGTCAGGGAATAATCTGGGACCTCGAGCGGGAACGGAACTTTCTCGAAGCGTTTTTCTATATCAGCAGCTACATAGATAAATACTGGCAGGACAATCCCGAACAGCTCTACTTCCAGAACCCCGAGACCGATAAGGAGGGGAGCTTCATTACCACCTTTATACTGGGGATGTCTCTCAACAGTCTCGACTATCTTTTCCGTTCGGGGATGTGGAGAGGTTACTTTGGGCAGGTTTCGCTCGTATATGCGCCGCCGTTTCTTTTCAATTCGATCCTCGGGAGGGCCCACTTCTTCGCGATGAATACCCACGTTTTCGGATTCCTTCCCGTCTTCGGAATCGTGAACGATGTAGGGAACCATATCATAAGCGGTTACTTCGGAGGTATGTTGATGCTGGACATCTACGCGGGGCAGTACGTGCCCGCCGTCATCCGGCAGACCGCGGGGGCCCTGCGTCGATCGGTAAGTATGGGAAGCATGGTCCGGGGAGTGGACAAAGGGCGGTTCGACGCCCCTTTCAAGATGTCCCTGAATCTCGATTTCAGGATAAACCTCCCCGCGATTATCTGGCAGGGACTAATCCCCGGGTTTTTGGTATATTTCGATTCCGGCTACTACGATTACTTCGGCGATCAGGGAAGAGGCCTGTTGTTTACCACCGGGGCTGGAGTCTACCTGCGGATTTTTGCCTTAGGGGAGTTTGTCGTGTATACTCAATACTACATCAACGGCGAAAATATAAATGGGAGGTCCTTTACGCCTATAACTTTCGAACTGGGGCTTCATTTCTAGGAGGAAACCGATGCAGAGACAGGAACACCTCGTGTGGAGAGAGCTCGGACGGAAGCGGCTTCTTCAATCGGTGGTCTTCGATGTATACAGTATCAACCGGGCATCGTCCCAAGGGCACGAAGGTGAGTTCATCGTCTTGGACAGCCCCGACTGGGCCAATGTAGTCCCGGTTACCCGGGACACCCTAGGTCGGGAGTGTTTTCTCATGGTCCATCAGTACCGGCAAGCGAGTCAGACACTGACTATCGAGTTTCCCGGTGGAGTCCTTGACCTGGATGAAAAACCCGAGGAGGGTGCCCTCCGAGAGCTCCTCGAGGAAACCGGGTATCGGGCAGGGGAGATGCACCTTGCCGGAAAGATAATTCCCAATCCGGCAATAATGGACAACTGGTGTTACACCTTTGTGGCCGAAAATCTGGAGAAGGTTGCGGGACAAACCCTCGATCAACTGGAGCTTCTCGATTACGAGCTCATTCCTGTCGAGGAAGTGCAGAAACGGATGGGGACGGGTCCCTATACCCACTCCCTGATGATGGTCGCCCTGGATTTCTATAACCGGTGGAAAACCGGGAAGAAATACGGCGGTTAGGACGAAGGGGGAGAGTATGTTGGTCGATTTGACGCTGCCTATCGAGCCCGGAATGGTGTTCCGCAAGGGCTCGCCGGAGGTTGAGATAGAGAGCATCGCCTGCTCCCACCGGGACGAGGGGGATTATACCATCACCCTCATGTCGATGACCGCCCACACCGGGACCCACATAGACGTTATGGAAAAGACTGTGTTTCTTCCTCCGGAGCGCTTTATCGGCAAGGGACGCCTCTTCGACGTAACCGAGATGATCGATGAAGACCCGCATGTTCCGGGGGGGGTGATCTCTGAGGTGCCGGGGCTCGATTCGATACGAAAAGGGGAATCGGTTTTCTTCAGGACCGGCTGGGAGAAGCACATCAGGGAGGAGCGGTACTTCAATCATCCCGAATTGAGTGAAGAAATAATCCGCTTCTGCGCCGATAAAAAGGTCAATTTCGTGGGGATCGACGCTTTAGGTCTCGGGTGGGGTAAGAATCACGGCAGATTCGACGCCCTCTTATCTGAACGGGGTTCCTACGCTCTGGAGAACCTCTACAACCTCTCCTCAGTCACCGCGACGACCTTCACGGTCTATTGCTTCCCCATGCGGGTAGAGGGCTTGGAAGCGATCCCGGTGAGGGTAGTGATACAGCAATAGAACAAAACGACAGGCGCCGACCGG
>CAZXMO010000070.1:0-15216 GCA_964641125.1 uncultured Spirochaetales bacterium | reverse complement strand
GTGGACAAAGGGGTGGTAGGATCGGTTTCGGAGGGTTTTTCGAAGTTTCTTTCCCCGGGAAAGCCGTTCTACGAGGCCAAAGAGACAATCCCTTTAGAGACCGCCTCCGATCTCATTCATGAAGCGGGAGGGATATGCGTCCTCGCTCATCCAAGGTCTTTGAACCTGAATCTCCTTGAGCTCGAAGAACGTTTCATCGAATGGAAGGAGAAGGGTTTGGACGGAATCGAAGCCTATCATCCCTCGGTGAAACCTGCCCGGGGAAAAAAGCTCGAAAGGCTCGGCAAAAAGTACAATCTGGTAATCACCGCGGGATCCGATTTCCACGGCGAGGTCCGCCCCGGCCGAAGCCTGGGAGAATTCGCGGCGGGGCGAAAAATTTCCGATAAGTATATTAGATGGTTGAACGCATAAATTTCCCCGCGGACCGCTATCCTCTTCCATAATGCCGGAGAGGCGTATAAAATGGAAGGAAACCTCGACCGGGAGGAAGAGGCTGAGGTATACCATGAAAGCCTTAATAACCTGAAGGAACAATGATGGAAAAACACGATTTCGGCCCCTTGAGGGCTCTCGGCTGGATATACTATAGAATAGGCCGGCGGCTCCTCTCGGCCCTCCTCTTCGTCGCCGGGCTTGCCGCGGTTGCAGCCGCGGTAGTCTTTCCGGTATGGCTCCTCGCGGTACATAATACACGTCTCTTCACATTCATAGTTCTAGTGCTTATCGGCGCGGGAATACTCTTTCTGTTTATAAGACGGATCGTGGATGTAACGAGAAACGAAAATGCAGGCTCTTTTAGGGGATTTGCCGCTCGTCTGGTGCGTTTCCTGATCCACCTCTTCTTCCTTTTCTGGATCTACGGAACCGCTGCTTTCTTTATGCGGGGAAATATGGCCGCGGGGATTCCCCTATCCCTGGGGCTTATAATCGCACTGGGATACTACGTATATGGCAGGTCGATCAACCGGATTTAACCCCGTCAGCCTCTCGCTCCTCATCCTCCTTCTTTGCGGTATACCAATGCCCGTCCGGGGGGATTATCCGCGGATCCGTCGCTTGAACCGTGAGGACGTCCTCTACCTCCAGCTCGAGAGAGATATAAACCTCTTTCATCGTGCCGCCGCGGGTAACGCGGAATTCCCCGCCTTTCAGCTCTTTACTTTTACCGTAGAGGAAGAGATGAGCATTTTCGCCCTGGCCGCACGGTTCAACCTCCCCTACGAGACTATCGCGACAGTCAATCGCCTAGGCACCTCCGAGCCTATACCCAAGGGATCCACACTTCTCATTCCTAATATGCCGGGGCTTTCGGTTCCTAAGCACCCCAAAAATGAGCTCGAAAAGCTTATGGCCTCGGTCCAGCGGGAAACAGCCCATCTGGCGTTTCCTTTGACCGTTAGAACCGGGGACAGGCGGAGCGAGTTTCGCTTCTATCCGGGAGAGCGGTTCACTCAGCACGAGTTTTCGCAGTTCCTCGGTATCCTTTTCACCATTCCCCTCAAGGACCGCTATATTAAGCTGAGCTCCTACTATGGTCCCCGGATGAGTCCCTTTTCCGGCTCGCTCCACGAGCACCATGGAATCGACATCGCCGCACCGCGGGGCACACCAGTTACCGCCTCACGCAGGGGTAGAGTCGCGGCAGTCGGGGAAGACGAAGTTTTCGGCAAATATGTTCTCCTCTTCCACGAATCCGACTATGCAACTTTCTATGGACATCTCGATTCTTGTACTGTAGAGTTGAATCAAACCGTAGATTCGGGGTATAGTATAGGCACACTGGGAAACACAGGGCTCTCTACAGGACCGCACCTCCACTTCGAGATACGCAAAAAGGGAATACCTGTTGATCCGCTTCCTCTTTTACCGAAGGATCTAAAATGAATAGACGGATCGTGCGTTTATTGGCTGTAAGCTTATTTCTCTCGGCTCTTGTCCTCCCCGCGGCGGCGAATCCCCTTCGAGGCAGGATTGCCGGCTTTCTCGACGCCGAAAATACGGAATCGAACGTCCGGATGCGGCTCGAGACCCTTTGCATCCTCGACTTCCCCGAGGAGAACAGGCTTATCGACAGCCTCGAGCTCGAAATATCGATACCTCCCGAGATAAGACGGTACCGGGACAGCTTCGCCTTTTATCTGTACAAGGATTTAACTCCCCCGCCTACGGCCGAGAGAAGTTCCTATTCCGGAAAAGAAATCCTCTTCGAGGTAGTTCCTTCGACGAGCAAATTTTTTATTTCTATTCCCCTAGCCGAGGCCGCTTCGCTTTCCGAGGGATTCAATACCGTTGTTGCCGATGAACTCGTAACACCTTCGGATTTCCCCCTCGCTTTGACCGTACTTCCGGTTATGAAGGGTATTCCCGCCGATCTCTACACGAGCGATTTTGGGATTCGAGCCAAAACGATCTTCGCGGACACGGGACTCGTATCGATCTCTATAACCGCCGAAAACGATGAGACAATCAACGAAGACCCTAATATATCCATAGACGATTCTCCTTATGATTTCCCCGCCGAAGAAATCCGTCTCGAGCCGGGAATTCACTCTCTCGTAGTAACCGTGGAAGGATACGATCCTTATGAATCATCTTTCGCGGTTCAAAAGGGTTCGGTCCAGACCGTATCCGCGGTTCTCAGAGCGGCCCGGCCTAAAGTCTACTTCGAGGGACCGGATAGTTCTCTAGTGTTTCTCGACGGCAAGAGAATCGATTACGCCCCGGGAAAGCCGGTTTACACCGAACCGGGCGATCATATTGTAGTATTTCAGATCGGAGATTACAGTTTAAGCAAAAATTTTTCGATTCAGAGCGGAAAAAGCTATAAAATTTCCTTGTTTTTTGATATCTTATTAAAAGAGAACTAATTTTTTTTGTGTATTAGGACGATAATAAAAGTGCCCGGTAATTGATATAGTTCCCCTCCCAGTTTACTATGTTTTTGCCAGGGCACCTTTGCCGGCTTTTTTTAAAGCCGGCTTTTTTTTTCGTCCTTCCGGCATGAACATTCCGGCACTCCGGTATTTCCGGGTTATCTTGACAAAAGGCGTAAGCCGCCCTACCTTACTATCAACCATGACCTTCAATAAGAAACAACGCATCGTCGTAGAGATACTCCTCGGAGTCACCATCCTCCTCGCACTAGCCGTAGGTACGGGTACGGGAATAGCCCTGGCCCAATCCCATAACATCCAATTTACCGAAGAGCTCGGGACTTACAAACCCGCCCTTCCGAGCCAGGTTCTCGACCGGAACGGAGACCTCATTACCGAGGTCTTCGCCGATCAGAAGCGGCAGATCGTTACGGTAGACGATTTGCCGAAGCATCTCCTCTTTGCCCTGATTACCCGGGAGGACGAGCATTTCTACGATCATATCGGCTTCAGCATACGGGGGACCCTTCGGGCTGTATGGAACATCCTGACGGGGCAGTATATCTCGGGGGGAAGCACCATCACTCAGCAGGTAGCGGGCCGCCACTACGCCGACCGGAGCGACTTCTCTATCCAGCGTAAACTCAGAGAGCTGTGGTACGCCTTCCAGCTCGAGCGCTATTTGACAAAGGATCAGATCCTCGAAATGTACATGAACGAGGAGTACTTCGGCCACAATACCTACGGTGTCGAAGCGGCTTCTCAGTTCTACTTCGGCCGCCCCTCCCATGAGATTACCCCGGCGGAGTCGGCAATCCTCGTCATTCAGCTGGCGAGTCCCGCTAGATACTCTCCAATCAATAATCCCAACAACGCCAAGGAGATCCAATTCACCGTCCTGAAGCAGATGGCCGAGAACGGTTATATCGATCCGGAACAAGCGGAAATCTCCTACCGGCAGTACTGGAGCAGCTACGATTACACCCGGTCCAACACATCCTCCGCTTATTTCGAGAACGAGAGCCGGGCCCCCTACTTTTCGGAATATGTCCGCCTCGAGCTCGAAGAAATGCTCTACGGGTCTCTGGATATCAACCGGGACGGTTTCGTAGTCCATACGACCCTCGATTTGGACTATCAGGAAGCGGCACGGCGATACATGGACACGGGACTCCACCGTATCAACCGAACCTACCGGGCCAACAGCGATCAGCGAATGGAGTACGTCAACAAACAGTTCGTCCCCGTCGTGGAGATGCTCAGTCTCGCCTTTAATCTTCCGGATATCCGGGTGGCGGGCACCAAGAAGATCCGTGCCGCCCGGGCACTCTTTTACGAACAGCTGCGTCCCACCTTAGAGGTCTTGTCCCTCCTCTTCGGTTCCGAGGACATCAAGTTCCTCGCCGATATGGCTCTCGCCAAGGAAGAGCAGGAATCCAAGCGAAACATCGTGGAGGGGGCGCTCCTGACCCTGGAAAACGAGACCGGCCGGATTCTGGCCATGGTCGGGGGAAGCGATTTCACGACGAAGAAGCTCAACCGGGCGGTCCAGGCAAAGGTCCAGCCCGGATCGTCTTTCAAGCCGCTGTACTACTCCGCGGCCATATCGTCTCGTGATTTTACCCCGGCGACAATGATCTACGACGCCCCGGTAGTTTTCTGGAACGATGACGGCACCCCGTACAAGCCTTTTAACTACATGGGGCGGTGGGAAGGTCCCGTGCGGCTTCGCTACGCCCTTGCCCACTCAATGAATGTCCCGTCCATCAAAGTCCTCGACGCTGTCGGCTTCGACGCCGCTATCACCCGGGCCTCGCGGCTCCTAGGTATTACCGATCCCGCCGAGATCTCCCGGACCTTTCCCCGGCGTTATCCTTTGGCATTAGGAATTGTGAGTATAGCACCTATTCAGATGGCCAAGGCCTTCTCTACCTTCGCCAACGCCGGCCGGGAGGTCGAGCCCATCGCTATTGTCTACGTCGAGGACCGTAACGGAAATATCATCCTCGAGCCGGAAAAGGAGCTCAGGGCAAGGCAGAAGAAGCTCGGCGACGATCTCCAGATCCTCACACCCCAGGAGGCCTACATCATGGTTTCCATGCTCGAGAGCACGGTCGAATACGGGACCCTGGCCAACCGCAGACGGAACGTAGGCGGATTCGACGGAATGCCCATGGCGGGGAAGACCGGAACGACTCAAAACTGGTCCGACGCCTGGACCGTGGGATTTTCCCCTTATATGACGACGGCCATTTGGTTCGGCTTCGATATGCCGGGTAATTCCCTGGGGGTCAACCAGACGGGTGCAACCGCGGCGGGTCCGATTTGGGCCGGATATATGAAAGACATCCACGCGGATCTTCCGATTATGGAGTTTCCCCGGCCCGAGACCGGACTAACGGAAATGGAGGTGTGCGCCGTGTCCGGTATGCTTCCCACCGAATTCTGCTCAGACGGTACGGTTGAGGAGATCTTTCTCACCGGGACCGAGCCCCATCAATTCTGCACTCTCCATAAGTTCCGGCATGAACAGGAGCAGGAAATTCTCGATAAGCTTCTCAATTCGGTTCTCGCCGAGGATGTATCGGCCGAGGACTTCGAGCTTCCCGATCCGGGTCTGGAGGATTCGGTCCTCGGGGATTTTCGGATAGATTCCGAGATCGATTCTCTCTTCGGCAGCTCCGATGTGGAGAATCCGCTCTTGGATTGATACGATCGATACAGGGGGTAAACCTTGCAAATACGGGTAGAGGACGTGATTATCAAAAAACGGATCCGCAGGGACTTAGGCGACCTGCGTCCTCTCATGAAGAGCATGCAGAGTTACGGACTTTTGAACCCCATCATCCTCAACCGACAAAACGAGCTCATCGCCGGTCACCGAAGGCTTGAATCGGCCAAAATGCTCGGATGGCGGACCATCCAGTCGATCATGGTGGACAAGGAATCGGAGCTCGAAAAGCTCGAGCTCGAGCTCGAGGAAAACCTCCACAGACGGAATTTGTCCGCCGACGAGCTCTCCGACGGGTATGGCCGGTTAGAAAAACTCAAAAACCCCGGATTTTTCGCCCGATTATGGGAGGCCGTAAAAAGGTTCTTTCGCAGGCTCTTTCGCAGGAAGTGAGATTTATGAAAGACATGAAATACCGCTTCCTCCTCTTTGACGCGGACAATACCCTCTTCGACTTCAGCCGCTCCGAAGCGGAGGCGCTGGAAAAGACTTTTTTGAGCTTCGGCTTTCCCGACTACGATGCGGATGTGCATCTGCCCCTCTATCTCGAAATCAACAAGGAAATATGGAGTCAGCTCGAGCTAGGAGAAATCGATCAGAAGAACCTCAAGTCCGAAAGATATAGGAGGTTCTTCAAAGTCTTGAGTATCGATCTGTCGCCCGAGGAATTCGGTGACCGCTACCTGATAAACCTCTCCCAAACGGTGTATCTCGTCGAAGGGGCGGAAGAAATTCTCGATTATCTTTCTGAAAGTGCTCGGACCCTTTCACTGGTTACGAACGGAATCACCACGGTCCAAAAGCCCAGGATCGAGAGCTCCGGTATAGCGGACAGGTTCCATTCGATTCTTATAAGCGAGGAGATCGGTGCGGCCAAACCGGGGAAGGAGTTTTTCGACATCGCCTTCCGGAGCAGCGGAAATCCCGAACGTACCGAGAGTCTTATCATCGGAGACAACCTCTCCTCGGATATACTCGGCGGTTTTTCCTACGGGATCGACACCTGCTGGTTCAACCCGGACAAACTCCCTCATCACGGAGAGACTGTCCCCACCTATACCATAGACCGCCTGGAAGAGCTCAAAAACATCGTGTAGCGGCGCTATTCACCGCTTGTCAGATCGGCCGAAGTAAAGCTCAAAATCGTTCCGTCCGCCGCCTGGGCGTAGACGAGATTCCCCTGAGTCATAATGACCGTATCCATGGTAACCGGACGATCCGACTTGAGGATGAGGCTCAGTCTCGAGTCGTATTTGCCTATATACCATTCTCCGTCTTCCTCTACCACCGCGAAAATGTCACGGCCGTTCGTTTCGACGTAGGAATTGACGTAGACGACCCGATCGCTCTCCGCAACTGTCGACAGATCCTCGCCGTTCATCAGGAGAAGGGTTACCGTTCCCCCCGACGATATGGGGCCCGCCAATACGAGAAAGTTTTCCCCATAGGAGTGGTACTCCCGACCGATGACGGTATCAACTTCCGACCGGCCGAGAATTGTTCCCGTTTCCGTATCCAGGGAGATGAGCCTGCTTACCACCCTTCCCCGTTCAGTTCGTACCCGAGGAAAGAGAAGCCCCTCCCCGGCTTCACGCTCTTCCGCCGGTCCTCGTTCCTCGATGAGCTCCTGCTCATCCCGGGCTATCCGCTCACGTTCCTCCCGGACCCTCTCTTCACGCTCTTCGAGCTCCCGTTCCCGGGCCGCTATCCGCTCCTCGGCTTCTTCCCGGTCCTCCCCGGTCTCTGCCTCAGCTTCTTCCTCAGCTTCTTCCGCCGCCTCTTCATCCGTTACATCCTCGGCGATCTCATCTTCCGCTTCCGCCTCTTCCTCGGCCTCCTCGAGGCGGCGTCTCTCCTCTTCGAGGGCCTGACGCTCCTCCTCAATCTCACGCTCTCTGACCTCGACCATCTCCTTCCGCTCTTCCACGCCCCGGTCTTCCTGTTCTCTGATCTCCTCGATTACCTCTTCGGTGCTGAGCTCTTCGGTGTCGAGTGATCCGAGCCCCCCCTCCGCGGCCCGTTCGGTCAGGGGGATGAGGATCATCGTTTTTCCCGGCCAATCACGGTAACTCCGGGCTATCCCCGCTTTCTCCGGAACGAGGGAGTCTACGACGAGCTGCGTGTACTTTCCGCCGATATATTCCATGTCGGCCCGATATATCGCATTATAATAGGTTATGAACTCCGCGAGGACCATGGCATCGGAGGGACCATAGTCGTAGAATTCTTGGAGATATCCGGATAAAATTCTTCGAACATTCCTGATGTGATCTACCCTGCCCGACTCCTCGATTACGAGAATATCCGCATCGAGACCCGCCTCGGCATCGGGGTCGACGGCCCGGATAATCCGGTACTTGATACCGTAGCGGCCGGCGGCAAGGCGCCTTCCTATTCCTACAATCTCCTCCACGGTGTTTATAATCTCATGGGGGCCTGAATAATTCTCGAATTCCACCGGCCGGATCTCCTCTGAGAGGATTTCCGACTCCGCCACATCGAGAGCCCCGGCCGAGGCGGATGCAAACATCCCCAGCGCGAACAAGGCACATACTGTTATCCCTTTTCCTGATATTCTCATGGTCTCTCCCTCTTATATTTCATCGCTCACTTCTCAGTATAGTGTAAACTAGCGTGACATTTCCAGAACGGTCATCGCATTTTGCCGAACTTCCAGGGGGTAATTCCCGTAAAAAATCGAGAGCATGGTCAATCCGAATTCACGCCGGTGCCTGGAGGGTTGATAGCGGTCTATTCTCTCGAGAGCTTTGACCGTCGCCGCCGCGATACGCGGATCGCGGAAAACCCGGTTATTTCGATCGCTGAGTTCGGCGATAACCGCGATACTCTTTCCTTCCGGATCGCTTGATAGTCGTCCTAAAGCCCTGATCGAGGATAGTATCACCTCGGGATGAGTCTCTCCGGCCGCTTGGATTCTCAGCATCCGGATTGTCGAAAGGTTTCCTATTATTCCCATGAGGTCGATCGCCCGGGCGCGGGCGATCCCGTCCCAAGCGTAGCCCCCTGTTTTTCGGGGAGTGTCGGGATTACGCCCGTGGATAATCGATTCGAGAGCGAGAAGATAGGCCGGACCGTTTTCTCCCGCGGGGGAACCGAGACTCCCCTCGACCTCATCCATGATCTGTACCGCGTTTCGTCGGGATCCGGTTTCTTCGAGGGCCTTGATGTAGAGAAATCCCGGTTCATCCCCTAAAGACGAAAAGAGATCGTATCCCGGCCCCTGAAGGCGGCCGATCACCCGGAAAGGAAGTTCGTATCCGTGAACAAGCCAGCTGTCCGTTCCGATAACGCACTCCCGCCCCTCGAGGATAATGTCCTTTAGTCCTCCCGCCTCGGCCAGGTACCATGCGTCCCGGGAATAGTACCGTCCTCCTCTATCGCCGTCCGTCTGCAGCTCCCAGAGGAAACCGGAGCTCGAGTAGACAAAGAAACGATTCCCCCCGGATGAGAATATTCCCCTAATGTTCCTGACTGTAGAGAAGGTAATCTCCTGTGCCGTCGTTCCCCTGTCGTCTACAAGTACTATCCCCTCGGGAGCAACAAGGGCGAAGAGTCCTTCTCCGATCACCCGGGCGGAAAAGAACGCATACCCAGTATAACTCCTGCGCCACTTCTCGGAGCCGGTAGAGCTCAGACAATACACCGTATTCCCCGCCGCGACGACTCCCCTGCCCGTGGAAGGATCTAAAGTGAAGCCGGATGTCATCGGTCCATCCAACCGCAAGCTCCATCTGAGGCGGCCGGTATGGGAAAGCGATTCGATCCTTCCCGATTCGGTGGCGTAGTAGATGTATCCGTATCGATCGGCGGAGGGGCTCCCCACGGGTGAGCTTTCGGTAGGGTGGAACCATATCTCCTTCCCTCGAGTATTCACATGAGCTATACCGCGGCGAAGGAGAACACACAGGCTTCCGTCGGGAAGAAAGACAATTCCCCCGGCGGGCTTCTCCCGAAGGAGAGCTCTGCCTAGGAGTTCACCTCCGGAGTCGAAGCGGTAAAGATATCGGTCCTCCGACGCGGCGAAAATTCGTCTTTCCTCGTCCCGAGCGATTCCCGTGATGGCCCCTCCCGTGGCGTGTTTCCATGATTCCTGGATTTTTTCCAGCTCCTCCTCGGCAGGAATTCCTGTAGCGGGGGTGAGGCATAATATAATGAGGGAAAGGATGAAACCGGATCGTCTAGTCACCTGACGGATGCTTGATAGTTGAAACATCGCGAAGTAAGCATACACCGATCGCAGCAGGGCCGTACAGTCCAGGAGTGCCCCCGATCGTGGGGATAAAAATCCGCCAATTGGCCGTAATAGCATGAATTACTAAGTCTACACTGTTTTAATAAAGTCACGTTCAGCTAATATCCTGAGTGCACGTGTTTTAGACCAATTTTATCCCCACGATCGGGGGCACTCTCAAAAAAAAGCTGCCCGGTTTTACCCCGGACAGCCGTATTTGCTCGTTTAGCTCTTTATCTATTCCTGATGACCGACTGCGCCGAAGCCAGCCGCGCTATGGGTACTCTGAAAGGAGAACACGAGACGTAGTTCATCTTGTTCCGGTAACAGAAGTCGATGGACGCGGGCTCGCCTCCGTGTTCGCCGCAGATACCGATCTTCAAATCCTTGTTCGTGGAGCGTCCCTTCTCGACGCCTATCTGAACGAGCTGTCCGATTCCGGACTGGTCCAAGACCTCGAAGGGATCCTTTTCGTAGATGTCTTGATCCACATACTGGGGCAGGAACGAACCGACGTCGTCCCGGGAAAAGCCTAAGCCCATTTGTGTCAAGTCGTTGGTCCCGAAACTGAAAAAGTCAGCCTGCCGTGCGATCTCGTCGGCGGTCAAAGCCGCTCGGGGGATCTCGATCATCGTACCGATCAGATAATCGATTTTGACCTTTTTCTTTTCGAGGACGCTCCGGATTACCTTTTCGGCGTTATCCTTCAGAATAGAGAGCTCCTTCTCGGTACCCACTAGGGGGATCATTATCTCAGGCAGAACCTTGGTTCCGGCCTTAGCCACCTCGCATGCCGCGGTGATAATCGCCTCGACCTGCATGTCGTATATCTCGGGATAGGTGATACCGAGGCGGCATCCCCGGTGTCCGAGCATGGGGTTTAACTCGTGGAGCGATGAGATCTTGTCCTTGAGCTTCGATTCCTTGACCCCGAGCTCGGCGGCCATCTCTTTTATCTCTTTCTTGTCCGTCGGCACGAACTCGTGGAGCGGAGGATCGAGAAGTCGGACCGTAACGGGATACCCGTCCATGGCTTTGAAGATCCCTTTGAAGTCCTTCTTCTGAAGGGGCATGAGCTTCTTGAGTGCCTTCTTCCGAGCCTCGAGGTCTTCGGCGACGATCATCTGCCTGAAGATCTTGAGCTTGTCCTCTTCGAAAAACATATGCTCGGTCCGGCACAGCCCGATCCCTTCTGCTCCGAAGTCCCGCGCTTTCTTGGTGTCTTTGGGGGTATCTGCGTTGGTCCGGATGCCAAATCCCTTCTGCTTCATATCGGGCCTTTGAGCCTTATTTCTGATTTTGTCGGTCCAGGTCAAGAGAGTGTTCAGCTCGCCTGAGACCTTCGGTTCGATAAGGTCGACCGGGCCGCCGAATACCTCGCCGGTGGTGCCGTCGATAGTTATCTCGTCTCCCTGTTTGAACTTCTTTCCCTTGACCGTAAAGGACTTACCGGTTATGACGATGTCCTTGGCTCCGGCCACACAGGGGGTTCCCATTCCCCGGGCAACGACCGCCGCGTGACTGGTCATTCCGCCGGTGGAGGTAAGCACCCCTTCCGCGGCGTGCATACCGGTTATGTCCTCGGGGGAGGTTTCCTTCCGCACCAAGACTACTTTCTTCCCGTCCTGTACCCATGCTTCGGCGTCATCGGCTGTAAAAACGACCTGTCCGCTGGCCGCTCCCGGGGAGGCGTTCAGTCCCTTAGTCAGGGCCGAGAAATGCTTCTTCGCCTTCGGATCGATCATCGGATGGAATACCTGGTCGAGCTGATCCGGGGTTACCCTCATGACCGCGGTTTCCTCGTCGAAGAGCTTTTCCCCGACCATGTCCACGGCGATCTTGATGGCTGCCGCCCCGGTCCTCTTCCCGTTTCTCGTTTGCAGGAGGTAGAGTTTTCCCTGCTGGATGGTAAACTCCATGTCCTGCATGTCCTTGTAGTGCGCTTCGAGCTTGTCTTTGATTTTTACGAGCTCTTCGTAGATCTTAGGGTTCTGCTTATTCAATGACTTGACCGGCTTGGGTGTTCTGATTCCCGCAACCACGTCCTCGCCCTGAGCGTTCATCAAGTATTCGCCGTAGAAGATCTTCTTGCCTGTCGCCGGGTCCCGGGAAAAACACACTCCTGTGCCGGAATCGTCTCCGTAGTTTCCAAAGACCATGGTCTGAACGTTGACCGCGGTTCCCTTGACATCCTTGATGTCGTTGAGCCTTCGGTAATTGATGGCCCGGGGATTGTTCCACGAGCCGAATACCGCGTTGATCGACGACCACAGCTGCTTCTTCGGATCCTGCGGAAAGGATTCTCCGGTGTTCTTCTGGTAGATCTTTTTGAACTGTTCGACCACCTCTTTCAGGTCCGCGGCGTCCAAGTCGATATCTTCCTCGACGCCCTTCTTATTCTTGATCTTGTCCATGGCATCCTCGAAATGCTCGTGTGCCACTCCCTTGACCACGTTTCCGAACATATTGATGAACCGGCGGTACGCATCCCAGGCAAACCGCTCGTTTCCGGACTGCCGGGCGATCCCCTGGACCGCTCTGTCGTTGAGACCGAGGTTCAGCACGGTGTCCATCATACCCGGCATCGAGACCGCCGCTCCGGAACGAACCGAGACCAGAAGGGGATCTTCAGCGTCTCCGAGCTTTTTTCCCATGAGCTTTTCGAGGCGGCTCAAATTCTTTTCGACTTCCTCCTCGAGGCCCTGGGGATATTTTTCTTTGTTCTTGTAATAGAGATCACAAACCTCGGTAGATATCGTGAATCCCGGGGGTACGGGGATACCGATGCTTGTCATCTCCGCCAGATTCGCCCCTTTGCCCCCGAGGGACTCCTTCATCTTTGCGGATCCTTCGGCTTTTCCCTCGCCGAAGAAATACACGTATTTTGGTGCCATAATGTTTTCTTCCTCCGAATAGAATTTTCTTTTTCAATTCAAGCACCGTTACAATAAGATAATACCCGGACCTTGTCAACATGCGGTTCGTCATAAGTTCCTACTCGGTAATAAAATAATTAAAATCAGGTATTGACTAAAAAAAAAGACAGGGGAAGAACCCCTGTCTCTCTCTATGATAATCCGCGTGTCAGAAAGCTTTACGCGGTATATGCCTCGAGCAGTTTCCTCCGCGAAGGATGCTGGAGTCTCTTCAAGGCCTTCTTTTCGATCTGCCTGATCCGTTCCTTAGTCAGGTTGTACTTATCACCTATCTCCTTGAGGGACAACGGATGACGGCCGTTCAAGCCGAAGCGATGCTGGATGATGTCCGATTCCTTCTCGGTGAGCGTATGAAGCACCTCGTCTATACCTTCCCTGAGGGACTTCTCCATGGCGACATCTTCGGGATGCTTATATCCGTCATCCTCGATAAAATCACCGAGGCTCGAGCTGTCTTTTTCCGCGTAGACCGGCGTCTCCAAAGATACCAGATCGCGGGAAATATTGAGGAGGTCGGTCACGTGTTCCTCATCCATATTGACCGCATCGGCGATCTCTCTCATCTCGGGCTCATTTCCCTTGCTCGATTGGATCATCTTCCGTGCTTTCTCGATTTGGACGAGCTCGTTAGCCCGGTTGAGGGGGAGCCTGATCATCCGTGATTTTTCACAAATGGCCTTGAGTATCGCCTGCCGTATCCACCATACCGCGTAGGATATGAAATGATACCCCTTCTCGACGTCGAACCGCTCGATAGCGTTCATAAGACCGATATTCCCTTCACTTATGAGATCCGAGAGGGGTAATCCCTGATTCTGGTATTTCTTCGCTACGTTGACGACAAACCTCAGATTAGCGTTGATAAGCTTTTCTTTTGCCGCCGGATCTCCTTTCGCAGCGGCTCGAGCATATCTATTTTCTTCTTCCCGCGTTAGAAGCGGAATTCGATTTATTTCCTTGAGATACATCGACAGAACATTTTCATTGTCCCGAGTCGTCTTCTTCGTCGTATCCAGTTTCTTTTTTTCAGCCATACGTTCTGTTCCCCCTGTACCAAGACATATGCAAAGGACATGCCAATCTCGAGGGAATTGCCGTATGCATCTAATTCACTACAAGACAAACAATTAGATGAAAGTCCGAGAAAAATAGTTAATTTATTTAGTATTAAATAGTGTCAATATGACTCATCTACGCCGGATCGCCCGTATTGTGTATCATTTAGAACCAGAAAGCAGCTCGTCCAGTCCGAGAGTGCGCCCGCAGCACTGTGAATATTTAATACCGCTTCCGCAGAAGCACCTGTCGTTCGGCCCGATACGCCTTTTTCGGGTAAAATCCACCCGGATTTCCTTCCCGAGGTCGTATTCAAGGGGAATGTTAAAGTAGGGAAAGATTATCTTCGTGTCCCGAAAGAGCCTGAGCTTCTCCTCCCTCCCGAGATCGTCGAGAGTAACCTTGGAGGCTACATCCTCCCAATGATCGAATACGAGCTTCTCGATCATGTCTTTCTCGGCCTCGGTCACGAAATATTGTGCCTTTTTTCGGTCGAGATATCGCTTGATCTGGATGGCTTCGAAGGCTTTCATATCGTCGAGACTGGAATTCCTCTGTTTTTCCATACCGTACTGGTTGACGAACCGCTTGATCATCTTTGTGCACCTGCCCGATTTTTTGAGCTTTTGGGCGACGATCCAGCTCTTGGCGGCACCATTAGGCACCCCGAGTTTCTTCAATGTGATCCCCGTATAAAAAAGGACCTTTGCGAGCTTTGATTGCTCCTGGGGGGAACAGGCTTCTATTGCCATCTGCAGCTCTTTGATCGCCTGTTCGGGATTATGTCTGGATAGGCTGTCTTTTCCCCGATTGAAGTAGCGTTCCCATGTATCCATTCTTATTCACCGCTGCATACAAGATACTAAGAGTATATTTTTTTGACAATATATACTTTTGTGATCTTGACCTTGTCTATTATCATTCGTATATTTTTGCAGAACCTTTGTATTCCCACTCAATATTTCAATACGTATTAGGAGGATCAGAAATGAAAATTCAACCCATCGGTGACAGAGTGCTTGTTAAGTTGGAAACCGCCGAAGAGAAAACCGCCGGGGGTATCTTCATCCCGCAAACCGCCCAGGAAAAGACCCAGATCGGTAAGGTTGTTGCAGTCGGCGACGACAAGGATGCTATCAAGGTGAAAGTCGGACAGAAGGTTATGTACGATAAGTACGCCGGCACCAATATCAAAGCCGACGGAGAAGACCAGCTAATTCTCCGGATGTCCGATATCCTCGCGGTAATCGGATAATAGTATTCAGTCGGAAAACTCACCACTACACTGCCCATTCTCATGGGCAGTTTTTTTTTAGTACATGAACCGCTCAATCTCTTCGAGGATAGAGGCTCCTTCCTTGAAAC
>CAZXMO010000069.1:0-15661 GCA_964641125.1 uncultured Spirochaetales bacterium | reverse complement strand
AGATAGCCGTGAAAGAGGACCAACCGAAGAAGAAAAAGAAAGAAGCCGCCTTCAAGACGATCCTCTTAGACGGGATTCGGATCATGTCCTCGGCGAGTATCCATATGGAAGCCGCTATGAGGAAGCTCGACGAAGCCAATCTGCTGCTCATAAACCGGAAGCTCTCCTTCGGAGAACGGTTCCGCCGCTGGGTCATGAACATCGGGGGAAAGCAAGACGAAGATCAATACTACGACGTCGAGTTCTTCGACACCAAGACGGGGACCACCCAGACCGAACGGATAAACTTTACCAAATTCAAAGAGGAGGTCGAGAACAAGGCCCGGCTCTTCGGCGCGCTCGCCAGCAAAGTGACATCCCAGTACAAACGGTTGGAGTCTTCTCCGGAGGATCAGGTCTTCCAGTTCTTCAGCCGCAACCTCGAATCGCTTCAGGTTATTCTCAAACGGCTCCCCGCTCTGGATACCTACTTCAAGAGCGAGATCCCCAAAGAACAGCGGAACTTGATACGGGGCGTCAAGATCGAGATGAACGGGATCAAAAATGCCTACATCAAGGCGAACCAGAAAAAGCACGAATACGTTTCCAAAAAAGAGGAACAGGAACAGCTGAAGAAGCTCGGCATAAATCCCCAGGAATAGGTCCGGTTGGAAAATCAGGCCCGGTATACACCCAAGACACGGAATTCCTCCGCCTCGGTCTTTAGGTCCTCCACGGCGGAATTAAAGTCCTCGAGGCTTTCGGGGACTTCGATATCCACATAAAACATGTACTCCCAGGGTTTTCCGAGAATCGGACGGGATTCGAGCTTTTTCATGTTGAGCTTTCGCTCGGCAAGCTTCTGCAGAAGTGAATAGAGAGCACCTGGGCGGTCGGGAACCGAGAACACCATGGACGCCTTGCTGGGGTTCTCGATTTCGGGATGCCCCGCAGCGGCGAGGATTGCAAAACGGGTATAATTACGGGGGTTTGTCTCGATTCCCTGCTTGAGAACTTCCATCTTATAGACCCGGGCGGCTTCACTTCCGGCGATAGCCGCATACTCCCGTTTTCCCTCACCGGCGATAAATTCTACCGACCCGGCGGTATCGTAGAAGGGAATCCGCTCCCACTGGGGAAATCGTCCGAGGAAAACGGAGCACTGGGCCAACCCTTGGGGATGGGAATAGACCCTCCTGATGTCCTCGATGGCCGCCCCGGGGACCCCTATGAGGTTGTGCTCGATCCGGATCTTTTGCTCCCCTACGATTTTAATGTCGGGATACTGAAGCAGAAGATCGTAGTTTTCGTGGATCGACCCCGATAAAGAATTTTCCAAAGGGATGATCCCGTAATCCGCAGCGCCCGTCAGGACCCGCCTGAATACATCTTCAAAGCGCTGGCAGGGATGGGCTGTCGTTCCGGATTCCCCGAAGTAGTGATGAAGGGCGGTCTCACTGTAGGCCCCCTCTTCTCCCTGGAAGGCGACAACCGTACCGGTGTCAGCTGCGGCGACCCGGAAACTGGGCTTCTCCTTCCACTCTCCCCGTTCGGGGAGCCGGGCGAGCTCCTTCCCTAAGACGGGAGTCAAGGCCTCGATATCACGAAGAAGCTTTTCGAGCTGGGCGGGATAGAGACTCTGGGGCCCGTCGGAAAGCGCCGTGTCCGGGTCGGGATGCATCTCGACAATGAGCCCGTCCGCTCCCGCCGCGACGGCGGCAAGCGCCATGGGAGGTACTTTGGCTCGGATTCCCGTGGCGTGGCTGGGATCTACGATTACGGGAAGATGACTCAATTTCTTGACAACCGGAATCGCGGAAATGTCCAGAGTATTCCGGGTGTAGGTCTCGAAGGTCCGTATCCCCCGCTCGCAGAGGATCACATCGTCGGTCCCGTGGGCGAGGAGATACTCCGCCGCCATCAGCCACTCCTCGATGGTCGCGGAGAGCCCCCGCTTGAGGATGACCGGCTTCCCGATCGCCCCGAGACGCTTGAGGAGCTCGAAATTCTGCATGTTCCGGGCCCCGACCTGGAAGGCGTCGATATACTCCTTCATCATATCCACGTGCTCCGCCGCCACGATCTCGCTGACGACAGGCATCCCCTCCCGATCACCGGCCTCTTTCAGATACTTGAGCCCCTCTTCTCCCAATCCCTGAAAGGAATAAGGAGAGGTCCGCGGCTTGTATGCCCCTCCCCGAAGCATGACCGCCCCCGCCTGCCGGGCCTCGGCGGCCGCGGATAAGATCTGCTCCCGGGACTCGACGGCGCAGGGACCGGCTATGACGCTGATGCGGAGTCCCCCGATCTTGACCGGCCCCATCTCTACGATGGTGTCCTCCCGCTTGAGCTCCCTGGAGGCGAGCTTGTAGGGTTTACTGATGGGTATGACCCGTTCGACCCCGGGCAGGATCGCCACCTGCCGTACATCCACCGCGGAGATCCCCACGGCTCCGATGACGGTCTCTTCCTCTCCGACGATTTCCCTGAGCCGGTAACCCTTACCCTCGAGAAAATTCTTGAGGTCTTCTTTTTCAGAGTCTCTTATACCCTTGGATAGTACGATAATCATGATCGGTGACGCCTAAGTTTATCGGTAATCCCGGATAGCTTTTTCGAAGCCCTCGAAGGACCCCTTTATGACCTCCTCCGATACGCAGAAGGCTATGCGGAAATATCCGGGAAGGCCGAACCCCCTGCCGGGTACGGTCAAAATCCGTTCCTGCTGCAACCGGGAGACGAACCGTATATCATCCCCTTTCGGAGCTCGGGGCATTAGATAAAAAGTGCCCTTCGGTTTGACGAACTCGTAGCCCATGTCGGCAAGACCGCCGCAGAGGAGATCCCGCCTCTTCTTATAAACGGCCGGATCGACACCCACCCCCTGCAGCTGACCGACAACCCGCTGCATCAGAGCCGGTGCGTTTACGAAACCCAAAATCCGCGTGCACAGGATGAGCGCCCCCATCAGCCGTTCGGCGTCGCCGGCCTCGGGATGCACGGAGATATAGCCGATCCGTTCCCCCGGGATGGAGAGATCTTTTGAATGGGAGGTAACGATGATGGTGTTCCGGTACAGAGGGAAGAGCGGCGGTACCGTAGTTCCGTCGAAGACAATCTTCCGGTAGGGTTCATCGCTTATGAGGTAGATCTCCCGGCCGAACTCCCGGCTCTTCTTTTCGAGAAGCTCCGCGAGACCTTTAAGAGTCTCTTCGGGATAGACGAACCCGGTCGGATTGTTCGGGGAGTTGATAATAACCGCGGCGGTCCGCTCGTTTATCGCCCGTTCGAAGTTTTCGACGTTCAGATCGAAATCGGCCCTGCCGGGAACCGGGACCAGCCTGCCTCCGTGATTTCCCGCATAGAAGGTGTACTCCATAAAAAAGGGGGTGGTAACCAGAACTTCCTCACCGTGACTGAGGATCGACTTGAGGACAACATTCATGCCCCCTCCGGCGCCGCAGGACATGACGATATGATCGGCGGGCACCTCTGTCTTCTGCTCCTGAGATACGTACGATGCTATCCGCTCCCGTACCTCGGCAATCCCCGCGTTCGGCATGTAGGCGTGGACGCCGGCTTCATTTTCGGCGGCCGTTTTCTTCAAGATGTCGAAGAAGAGCTCCGGCGGATCAGCGTCGGGATTCCCGAGACTGAAATCGTACACCTTATCCGCGCCGTACTCGGCCTTTAACTGTGCTCCCGTCTCGAACATCTTCCGTATCCAGGAAGAGCGTTCCATCATCTCCGCTACCCGTGCCGATATACCCATACCCTTAAGCTCCTTTCATGCGCAAGTCCACGAAGAATATCACAAAACCGCGGGACAATGCAAAGGGATTGCTGTCGGGCGTCCCCACGATCGGGGGCATTCATCTAAGATTTGCTTTTCCTGAGTGAATTCATTATTATTTTTACAGCAGATTAAACGTTAGGAGGAACGCAATGGCTGAATGGTTTCCGCTTCCGAAAGAATTAGAGATGCCCCACCAAGGGCATGGAGCACATCTGTGCGTGGCACAGACGATGAATTACATCCAAACGAACTTAGAGGGCTACAAAAAACTGGTTCGAGACGGACAATACGTCTGCAAGAACTGCGGGCGTGTGGCGCACAACGCCGAAAATGTGTGCGCCCCTGATAAGCTGTAGTTTTTTTATACCTTTAGAGGTCATACCTCCCGGATGTCGAGGATCTCCTCGACGTAAGGCTCCACGACCGCCGGGAGGTCGTCCTTATTGATTCCCTCGAGCTTGAGGGTGCAGATAGCGTTGCTGGGGTCCTCGCCTAAGAAGGTCCCTATGGATATTATGTTTCCCCCGGCATCGGCTATGGCCGAGGCCATCTGGGCTATTTCCCCCTTCTTCTCGGGAATGAGGAGGGTGGCCCGGATGCCCTTCTTCCGGGTCCCGAAGAGCTCGATCAAGAGCTTGAAAATATCGGACTCGGTCACGATTCCGACGATTTTGTCCTTCCGCATTACCGGAAGTCCCCCAATGTCGTTGTCCGCCATAATACGGGCGGCGTCTTCGATAAGGGTATCCTCGTCGACGGTGAGGACCTTCTTGGTCATGACCTTATCTACGGTGAGCTTGCCTAAGAGAGCGCTCATCTCGTAGACGCTCAACGTGGAAGCGGGCGAGGGGGAAGCGTAGAGGATGTCCTTCTCCGCCGTAATACCCACGAGGCGGTTGGATTCGTCGAGAACCGGTAAACGGTGGATCTTTTCTTTCCGCATCAGCGCCTGGGCGTCGGTTACGGGAGTCGACGGCCTGACGGTGATGGGATTATGGGTCATGATCTTGGATACCTTCATGAAAGCCTCCTTTTTTTATACCCGCGGACCTATATGCCGAGATAGGCCCTGCGGACTTCTTCGTTCTGGAGAAGCTTGTCCGCCGAATCGGCGAGCTTGACCGCCCCGTTTTCCATGACGTAGCCCCGGTGGGCGACCTTGAGGGCCATATTCGCGTTCTGCTCGACTAAGAAGATGGTTGTCCTGTATTCCTCATTGATCTTCTTGATAATATCGAAAATCTGCAGGACGATCAGGGGAGCAAGCCCTAAGGAGGGCTCGTCTAAGAGGAGAAGCTTAGGCCTCGCCATGATGGCTCTCGATATCGCGAGCATCTGCTGTTCTCCCCCGCTCAGGGTTCCTCCGGACTGGTTCCGCCTTTCCGCTAAGATGGGGAAGAGCTCGTAGATATATTCGATGTCCCTCCGGATACCCTGCTTGTCGGTCCTCAGATACGCCCCCATATCGAGGTTCTCCTGGACCGATAGGTAGGGAAAGATCCGCCGACCCTCGGGAACCTGGGAAATTCCCATCCGGACCACCTCGTCGGGGTCCTTTTCAGTAAGTTCTTCGCCTAAAAAGGTGATAGAGCCCGACCGGGGGGGGACGATCCCGCAGACCGACATGAGGGTCGTCGACTTGCCCGCTCCGTTAGCGCCGATCAAGGTTATAATCTCCTTCTCTTCGACCCGGATGTTCACGTCCTTCAGCGCCTGGATATTCCCGTAATATGTCTGTACATTCTTCAATTCAAGCATCTATCTCTTCTCCCAGGTAGGCCTTGATGACCGCGGAGTTCCCCTTGATCTCCTCGGGCGTTCCGGAAGCGATAAGCTTACCGTAATCGAGGACGAAAATACGTTCGGAGATATTCATGACTAAGCTCATGTCGTGCTCGATCAAGAGGATGGATATTTTTTCAGTCTCCCTGAGCCTATAGATGAGCTTGTTCAAATCCTTGGTCTCCTGAGGATTCATGCCCGCCGCCGGCTCGTCTAGGAGGAGAATAAAGGGGTCGGTGGCCAGAGCCCGGGCGATCTCGAGCCTACGCTGTGCCCCGTAGGGGAGGTTCTTAGCGAGCTCGTTGACCCATATATCGAGGCCTATCTTTTTGAGTATTTCGTAACTCTCTTCGATTACCCGTTCCTCCTCCTCCATAGTGCCCCGGTTCCGGAAAACCGCCCCGAAGACTCCCGCCTTGAGTCTGCAGTGCCTGCCGATCATCACGTTCTCGAGGACCGTCATATTCTGAAAGAGCCGGATGTTCTGAAAGGTCCGGGCCAGTCCCCGTTCGGTGACCTTGTTGGCCTTGAGACCGTTGAGCCGCTCTTCTCCCCGCCCGGGGGGATTGATTCGAATGTCCCCTGCGGTGGGTTTATGAAGCCCGGTTATGCAGTTGAACAGGGTGGTTTTACCGGCGCCGTTCGGCCCTATGAGGGCCGCGATCTCGCCGTCCCCGACGTCGAGGTCCACGTGATCGACGGCCCGCAGCCCTCCGAAATCCATGGTAACTCCGTGAATGTCCAGAACCGAAGGACTCATGAGCGGACCTCCTCTTCGTGCTGATGCTCTTCCGGTTTGAAAGTAAACACGCTCCGTCGGGCCCTGATGAGTCCTCCCGGTCTGAATATCATCATTATCACCAGAATCGCTCCGAAGAGGATCATCCGGTATTCCGAAAAGGCCCTTAAATACTCGGGAAGGAGTATAAGCACCAGAGCGCCGATCCCAACTCCCACGATCGACCCCATACCGCCTAATACTACGATACACAGCACCAGAATCGATTCCCACACAGTAAAGCTCGCGGGATTGATAAAGGTGGTTTTCGCCGCGAACATGACCCCGGCAAGGCCCGCCCACAGGGCGCCCAAACCGAAGGTGATGAGCTTCGATTTCATAATATCGATTCCCATGGCCTCCGAGGCGATATCGTCTTCCCGCATAGCTTCGAGGGCCCTGCCGAGCCGCGAGTTCTTGAGCCTCGCCACTATAAAGATGGTGAATACCGTCAATGCGATCATCAAGAAGTAGATGTAAACGGTCGCCTCCCGGAGGTTGAAGTCGATGCCGAAGAATCCCGGCCGGGGGATATTGGCTATACCGCTCGGGCCGAAGGAGAACGCATTCCAGTTCTCGAGAACGATCCGGACGATCTCCCCGAAGGCCAAGGTGACTATGGCCAGATAATCCCCCCGCAGCCGCAACACCGGAATGCCCAAGAGAAGTCCGAACATCAGGCTTGCGAGCCCTCCGAGGGGAAGGGCAATCCAAAAGTTGACCCCGAAGTGATGGTTGAGGAGGGCGTAGGTATACGCGCCTACCGCGTAGAAGGCGATGTATCCTAAATGCAGGAGGCCCCCGAGACCGACGACGATGTTGAGTCCCAAGCCCAGCATAACGTACATCAGTGCGGTGCTCATGATGTTGGTCTGATACATCGAGGTGATGAATGGGAATAAGATAACCAGGGCCAGAAGTGCTCCGATGCTCGGAAACATCACCTTTTTCATCTTGAAAGTGTCGCCGATAGAGAACGTCTGTCCCTCCTTCCGGGGGAGAGGCAGACGGGGGAGCTTCTTCCGCGGAAGGTTCAGCTTAGAAAAATCGACTATCTTTTCTCCCCGGTGTTTCTTCTCCAACATCCGCCGCCATACGAAGCTCAGGGCGAAGGTTCCCACTCCCACGAAGACGAGGTTCAGCCACCTCCATTCAACACTATTTTCGATTGTATTTACCCGGACAACCATGAGGGGAAATGTGAGGAACATGAACCAAACCGAGACTATCAGGGATTTCCGTATTTCTTTCCACGCTTGCATAGCAGCCTCCCCGTTATACTTTCTGTTTGGTCGATCTGCCGAGCAGCCCTTCGGGCTTGAAAATGAGGATAATGATCAAAAAGGCGAAGGCGAAGACATCCTCATAATCACTCGAGATGTAACCGGTGGCGAAGCTCTCGGTCCACCCGAGAACGAGGCTCCCCAATACGGCGCCGGGAATGCTTCCGATGCCGCCCAAGACGGCGGCGACAAAGGCCTTGATTCCCGCCAAAAAGCCGATGTAGAAGTTTATCTGCCCGATATGGGAGCTTATAAGCATCCCGCCTAGGGCCGCGGTGGCCGATCCTATCAAGAAGGTCACCGATATGACCTTGTTGACGTTGATCCCCACTAACACAGCCATGGTCTTGTCCTGGGAGGTGGCCCGCATGGCCTTCCCGGTTCGGGTAAACTTGATAAGCAGAGTCAGAAGAATCATGACCACTAAGGTGGCTGCGAGTATGATAAGCTGACTGGAGCTTATAATGTGACGTATAGGCTCGATAAATCCAAACTCCGGGGTCAGGGAGGGAAAGGGAAGAAAGTCGGAGGTCTGCGCTAAGAGAACGTAGTTCTGCAGGAACATCGACATCCCTATGGCGCTTATGAGCGCCGAAAGCCTCGGCGCGGTCCGCAGGGGCTTGTAGGCTACCTTTTCCAGGGTAAAACCGTATGCCATGGAATATATGACCGCTATGATCAGAGCGATGACGAAGATCGCCATCACCGGCATACCCGCGAATGTAAGGACTCCGGCTACGATCAGCGCGGTAAATGCCCCGATCATATAGATTTCACCGTGGGCGAAGTTGATCAGCTGAATGATCCCGTACACCATAGTGTACCCCAGGGCGAGGAGCGCGTAGATACTGCCCCGGGTCAATCCCCCGAGGAACAAACCCAAGAAAAAATCAAGACTCATACGATTAGCCCTTCCCTCTTCTCACCTAGACGCAAGATATAAAGATAAGACATAAAGAGAGGACGGAGAATGACCCCGTCCTCTCTCGATTGTGCGTTAGTACTACTCTACTTCCACGTACACGCCGTTTTGGACCTGGTACATGGAGAAACCGACCCCGATGGCGTCCCCCTTCTCGTCGAACTTGAGGTTGCCGAGGGGAGTTTCGACAAAGTTGTTGCGCAGGGCTTCGGTAACCGCCTCGTAGTCGGTGGAACCGGCGACCTCGATGGCGTTGGTAAAGGCCAGCGACGCGGCGTAGGCGTTCAAGAAGAAAGCGCCCGGATCTTCACCGTACTCGTCCCGATGGGCCTGAACCGCCGCGATCGCTAAGGGATTGCTGGAGGTGTCCTTCGGTCCGGTAGCGTAGACGTTCTCCGCATATTCGCCGGCGACCTTGATGAATGTCTCGTCCTTGACGCCGTCGTCGGAGATGAACAGGGTGTCCATTGCCGATCTTCTCATCTGAGTGACGATTTTCGAGGCTTCCGGATGGTATCCTCCGTAGATAATCGCCTCGGCCCCGGAGTTCTTGACCTTGTTGATGACCGCGGTATAGTCGACTGCGCCGGGGGTAATTCCCTCGTAGAGAACTACCTCGGCTCGGGGGTCCTCTTCGAGGTACTGCCGGGCGAACTCGGCGAGCCCCTTTCCGTAGTCTCCTTTGTCGTGGAGGACCGCGAGCTTGGACAATCCGAGCTCGTTCAATGCGAAGTCCACCTGGAGGCGGGCCTGTGCATCGTCCGGAGCGATGGTCCTGAAGAAGTTCGGATAATCACCGCTTTGGGTCAGCGGCGGATTCGTCGCCGACGGAGACATGACGGGGATGTTGGACTCCTCGTAGATACCTAGAGCCGCCTTAGTAGCGCCGGAGCATATATGACCGATAACTGCAACGACCTCTTCCCCGACCAGTTTCGTGGCGACATTCGTAGCGAGCTCAGGCTTACACTGATCGTCTTCGACGACAAGCTCCACCTGCCTTCCTAGGATTCCGCCGTTTTCGTTGACGTCGGCTGCCACCAGCTGGGCGGCGTTGACGGTGGGAAGACCGTACGAAGCCAGGTCCCCGGAATGAGCACCGGCTACGGCGATCTTGATCGGCCCTTCGGCCTTCTTTTCTTCCTTTTTACATGAGAGTGTGATTACGGACAGTACGGCAACTGCCACGAGCAGGATGTTGCGCAAACGCATTTCTCCCTCCTTATTAAAGTTGTGTGAGCTTGTAAAACTCCTCGAATTAAAGGGTTATTATACAGATAAACAATTCCAAGAATCAAGAGTTTATTTTATACTATCCCAGATATGGAAAAAGAAACCCTGCTCATAATCGAAGACGACGACGCGGTGGCCAAGGGGCTGGTTTTCGCCCTCCGAGAAGAGGGTTTCAATCCCTTGAGGGCCGAGTCCGCCGAGCGGGCTGATGAGCTGATGAAGGAGCACACGCCTAAGCTGATCGTCCTGGACATCCGCCTTCCCGGGATGAACGGCTTCGATTACTGCAGGAAGCTCCGCTCAGAGGGGCGGAATCTCCCCATCCTGATGCTCACCGCCCGGGACGAGGAGACCGACAAGGTATTGGGACTCGAAATAGGCGCCGACGACTACATGATCAAACCCTTCAGTCTGCGGGAGCTCGTTTCCCGCATTCGGGCCTTATTAAGAAGGAGCTACGGTGAGCTTTCCCGGGCCGAGGGCAGCCGGGTAGTCCGCTTTGGGGATGTGGAAATCGACACCGAACGTTTAGCAGTCACAAAAAACGGGACCGAGATCGAGCTTACTCCCCTCGAATACAAGCTCTTAAAGCTGTTTATAGACAACCCTAAAGCCCCTCTTTCCCGGGAGCGTATTCTCGAGTCGGTTTGGGGCTCCTCGACCTACTACGGAGACGAGAGGACCGTGGATGTCCACGTCAGACATCTTCGGGAAAAACTCGAGGATGACCCCTCGAAACCGGTCCGGATCAAGACGGTCCGCAATCTCGGGTACGTCTTTACTGTTAAGAATCCTTAATAAACCCGTAAACTCATCTTAAAACCCGTACTGTATACTCTGAATTGTCAAGGATGAATGAATGAAATCGATACGGCTCAAGCTTATACTAAGCTATCTCGTCCTTACACTCCTGGTGATCTTTGTCATAGGCACTCTGTCGTTTTCTCTTCTTGTGAAAACGGCACAGCGGCAGGAACAATCCTTTCTGACCTCCACGGCGGCGGGAATCGCCCGGCAGGTCGGTGAGGGGCAGTTTCACGACATCGGAAGGCTCAAGGAGATCGCGGAAACAGCCGGTTTTTTCAACAATGTCTCGGTACAGATTCTCGACCCCCGCAAGAAGATCCTGACCGGAACCGAGAGCGGCGCGTCGGCCGGCTTCCGCGTATCGATGCAGGGCGGAAGAGAATCCTCCCAATCGGTAAAGCTCCACTCCGAGGAGCTCGCCGAGATGCTCGAAGAGAGCAGGCAGCTGAAAGAGAGACTCCAAGCGCAGACCGACATGGATTTAGACGGGTACGTCATCCTGCGGAAGGACGCGCGGATACCTATCGTAAGTCTCTCCTTTCAGATGCCGGACGGTCCGGCATCACTTCCTCCTTCAGAGTACATTTCCGGGCCGGCCCCCCAGGCCGGCCCCTCCGACCCCGCAGCGCCGGAGCAGGGCGGTCGCGAGACCGTCACTGTTCCGGTGGGGGACCCGGAGAACCCCTCCGGATTCATCCGAGTCGGGGGAGGACCGGATCTGGCCGGACAGGTCAGGGCAACGGCTCTGAACGCCTTCATCTTCGCCGCCTTCGGCGCATTGGCCGCGGCGGTATTCTTCGGCATCATAATAGGAAACAGAATGACCAAACCGATTCTTCAATTATCCCGGGCCGTACAGGCCCTCGAGTTTACGGGACCGGACCGGAGCGAAGCTCCCTCACATGTCGAGGTTCCCGGAAAAGACGAGATCGGCGAGCTGGCCAAGCAGTTCAACACTATGGCGGACCGGCTCTTCGGATCGTACACCGATCTTGCAAAGGAGCGGGATGTACTCAAGTCTTTTATGCAGGACGCTTCTCATCATCTCCGTACACCGGTAACCGCGCTCATGACATTCTCTGAAATTCTTAGGTCGGAAAAGGGCTCCGACGAGAAGACCCGGAAAGAGTTCTTGACCGAGAGCAGCCGGCAGCTCGAGAAGATATCATGGCTCATCGACAAGCTTCTCAAGCTCTCCCGGTTCGATTCCTCCGGAACGACCCTCGTCCTCGAGCCGAACGACATCGAAAAGCTGATCGAAACCGGATGGAAAGGAGTCAACGGAAGGTTCATGAAGAAATCGGTGGTCCTCGAGATCGACGTCAAATCGAACTGTAAATTAATTCGGTGCGACCGGAAGTGGATGGAATCGGTAATTACCAATCTCCTGGAAAACGCGGTGAAACACTCTCCTCCCGGGGCCCGAATCGAGGCTGCCGTCGCATCCTACAAGCGCCCCCCCGCGGAGTACGGATGTCAGATCATCGTCCGGGACCATGGCGAGGGTATCGCCCCGGAGGAGCTTGACTACATCTTCGACCGGTTCTACCGGGCCCCGGGGAACACCCAGGAGGGGAGCGGCCTAGGTCTCTCAATCGCTAAGAGCGTGATCGAGGCCCACGGCGGCCGCATCTGGGCCGAAAGTGTGCCGGGCAGCGGCTCGGCTTTTTATATACAACTGCCCGCAGAGTAGCGGCGGCTTCGCCTCCGCTTTCAATATATAGCCGTCCGCCGGAAGAGTCCCCCTCCGGCGGACCGCTGAACAGGCACTATAGACGGCCCATCAATCCGTACACTACCAGCGGGGCCCGGCAGGTTTCTTTTCGCGGGAAAATGAAATAAGCCCCATAATTGTATCCTGAACAATTTATTAGTATATTCTTCCAGTGTCACTATAGGAGGTGTATCTATGTTCTCTAAATATTCAGTTCTTGCAGGTATTATTTTACTCATAGCGGCCGCGGTTTTCACCGGCTGCGCCGGAACCCCCGAGCCGTCGGGACCGGCGGTCTCTCTCGCTATGGATAAGACTACGTATATTTCTCCCGTAAGCTCTCCGGGGGTTCAGGATGCACTGGATATCCGGATCCTCTATAACTGGGGTCGCCGGACACGGATACAACAGTACGAAGTGTCGATTGTCGATGTCGACGCGAACACGGTATGGACGATGGGAAAAACCGAAACCGAAGGAAGGTCCGGACTGGAACTTCCCAATTTCGTCGTATGGAAAGGAACGGATAATAACGGCAATCCTGTACCCGACGGAACCTACGGCTATTATATGAAGCTCCTTACCTACCGCGAAGAGGTCATACTGACCGATCCATATACTGTGGTCGTTGACAACACACCTCCTGAAATTACCATCGAAACCCCATATACCGTTTTTTCTCCCAACGACGACGGGAATCAGGACCTGATGATATTCGAACAAACCGGTTCCGAAGAACAACTCTGGAGCGGAAAAATCACCGGTGCCGACGGTACTGCGGTAATGTCCGTCAGATGGGAAGATTCGGCGCCGAAAAACTTTCACTGGAACGGTCTCCGGGAAGACGGTTCGCCTTATCCCGACGGCGAGTATACCTATACGGTCTCGTCGACGGATCGCGCGGGCAACAAGACGGTAAAACGTGTAGAAACAATACGGTTGAGCACTATCGAGACTTCGGTGACCATCAGCCGTGAACATCGGACGTTTTCCCCAAACGGCGACGGAAGCATGGACCGTCAGGTGTTGAGTTTGAATGTATCGGTACGTGAAGAGATCGAGTCCTGGAGCGTGACGCTAACCGATGCCGCGGGCAGCGAGGTCGGCGGCTTTACCGGTTCCGATACTCCCCCGGAAACCCTGTCTTTTCCGGAGTCCGGGAGCGGCCTCGAAGAAGGTACCTACACCGCCCGGGCGAGACTTGTGTACCGAAACGGCAACACCCCGGAAGACACCAGCAACACCTTTACCGTGGATCTTACCCCCCCCGCTGCCGCAGTTGAAGCTAATTACGATATCTTCTCGCCCAATGGAGACGGCAACAAGGAATCGGTAACCATAACGCAGTCCGGAAGCAAAGAGGACACCTGGCGCGGACTTATTACCGGTCCGGACGGGGCTGTAGTCAGGGAATACATCTTCCACGGCGTTCCCGAAGAAGAGATAGTGTGGCAGGGAAGGAATGCCGACGGAGACTTCGTTCCGGACGGAGTGTATACGTACCGGCTGACCGCAACCGATCCGGCCGGGAACAGCGGAAGCTCCAAAACGATAGAATTCGAAAAGGACACCAGCGAAATTCCCGAGCTCGCCCTGAGACCGAGTTATCGTGCCTTTTCTCCCAACGGGGATCAGGTGAAGGATGCTGTGCGGTTCTCCGTCGAGCTGGCGGAAACCGAAGGAATTCTGAGCTATCAATTCACGGTCAGCAAGACAGACGGACCTACGGTTTTGACTGATGCCGCCGAATCCGCTCCACCCGCTTCCTTCGATTGGAACGGACGGACCGAGGAGGGTGAAGCCGCACCTAACGGGGAATACACGGCGAAACTCATTGTCCGGTACCGGAATGGAAACGTGCCGACGGTAACGACCGATACCTTTACCCTGGACCGGGAGCCTCCTAAAATATCCATGCAGGTTCCGTACAAGGTATTCTCTCCGAACGGAGACGGGAACAAAGACGTTCTTCCTATTACAATTGAGTCGAGTTCCGAGCGGGAATGGATACTGAAAGTCTACAACAAGAGCGGAGAGGCTGTATTCACCACATACTGGAACGGTGAAGCGGAAGACTACACCTGGGAAGCGGTAAACACCAACGGGGACCGGGTTGCCGACGGCATGTATAGTGCCGAGGTGTCGGCGACCGACGAGGCTGGGAACTCAGCTTCCGAAATTATAGAAGGAATACGGATTGATACGACTCCGACCCCGATTTCCATCAGGGCGGCGTCTTCGGGATTTTCACCCGACGGCAACAATGTTCAAGACAGTATACAGTTCAACCTCTTCATAGACGTACAGGAAGGCATAGAAAACTGGAACGTTTCGATTGTTAACAGCGATTCGGGCCGGATAGTCCACGGTTTCGACGGAGAAGGTGGAAATATCCCCGACTCGGTGATCTGGACGGGGAGGACCAAAGAGAACAACGAACGGACGCCGGAGGGACGCTATTCAGCCGAATTGTCGGTCCGCTACCTGAAGGGGAACAATCCCGTTGTTACAACCGAAACAGAGGCCGTACTGGATGTAACCAATCCGTCCGTACAGGTGTCCATTTCCCCCGATCGGTTTTCACCCGACGGGGACGGGCTGGACGATATCCTTACCGTGGATTTACGTGGAGAAGACCGTAGCGGGATAAGCTCCTGGTCCGTAGTGATCCGTGACCCGAGAGGAAATCGGTTCAGAGAGTTTGACGGCAAGGAAATACCGGCGGAACCGTTGAAATGGGACGGGACTTCGGCAGCCGGAGAGCTGGTACAATCGGCGGAGGATTATCCGGTCGAAATTACGGTTACGGACCGGTACGGGAATACCGCGACGGTAGTGCGTACCATAACCACCGACGTCCTCGTCGAGCGGGAAAACGGAACTCTTAAGATCCGCATCTCGAGTATCTATTTCGAACCGAACACCGCGAATTTTCAAAACATCGAGCAGGAGAATATGGAACGGAACCTCAGGACCCTTGACCGGCTTGCGGAAATACTGAAACGGTTTGGGGACTATCAGATAACCATCGAAGGCCATGCAGCCCATATCTTTTGGCGTGAGTCCGAACAGAAGCGGGAAGAACAGCGCCAAACCCTTCTCCCGCTTTCGAAGGCCAGAGCGGAAGCAGTCAAAGAGGCCCTTGCTGAACGAGGTATAACTCCGGAAAGGATGACGACGACGGCGAAGGGCGGATCCGAGCCGATTGTTCCGCACGGAGATCTGGAAAACCGATGGAAGAACCGAAGGGTCGAATTTATTCTCAAGAAAAATGACGGATAACCGCCGGAAATAGCCCGTTTAGATTGTCTTCCGCTGCCGGTTCCCCCGCGTATTATATACGCGGGGGAACACGGCCGGATTCGGC
>CAZXMO010000068.1:0-15987 GCA_964641125.1 uncultured Spirochaetales bacterium | reverse complement strand
GAGACGCCTTTCACTCCGGACAGTATTCCCTTGATCGTCACGGGATCGCGGTGAAGTCCTGACCGAGGTGGACCATACAATTTCCCAATACTCGGAGGAACTCATGAAGCAGCAGACGATACGACTCGTTCCCTACACCCGGCATGGAGAGCCGCCCCGGAGGGCGGCGATCGTGCCGGTGGACTTCGACGATTCCGGTTTGAGCGATACGGAAAAGGAGCTCCTCTCTCATCTGGGGGCCGCCGCCGATTGCATGCATCCGGTATCGGTCTATCAGAAGTGCGTCGATGCTCCCGGACTTTCGGTCTTTCTCGAAGAAATAATCTCCCGGGCCGAGGGGAACCTCAAAGAGGACCTTATCCATTACAGGGCGGTTCTCTTCCTGCAGAATAAACCCTGGGCGTCCCAGCCGAGGAAGAACCATGTTCTGTCCGTAAGTCCCGAGGACCGTATCAGGCTGAAGGAGCTCGCCGCGGAGGCGGGTCTCGCGAAGGAGTTCGACCAATACTCCTCCTATCTTTTCGAGGACCTAACGCCCAATCCCCGGTCGGGATTCTATCCTCCCGATCTGAGTGAGGACGAGCTCGCTGAGCTCGGCTTAGAAGGGCTGACCGTCAACAGTCTGGTGCGGCGGGACGGGGAAGGAAAGCCCTACGTGATGGTCAACGAATGCTTCTTCCGCGGCGCCTGCCGGGCGGCGGCGGCGCATTTGAGGAAGGCCCGTGAATTGGTCGCCGACCCCCACTTTCGGATGTACCTAGACGCCAAGATAGAAGAGCTCACCACCGGGAGCGAGGAGGCGAGGCGCCTTGCGGATTATCACTGGATACGCCACGATCACCCCATCGATTTTATCCTGTCCACCGCGATCGAGGTATACGATGACGAGTGGAAAAATATCCGAGGCGCCGCCGCCGCGGCGGTAACGGTTCGAAACCCCGCCTATGACCGTTTTCTCGAACAACTCATCGAGCTGGTTCCCCGTTTCGAAGCGGAAGCCCCCTGGGAATGGAGGCGTGAGGATATCGATCCGGAAACCCTTCCCAAACTCAAGTTCGTGGATGTCTTTTCGTGGACGGGAGATTACCTCGGGAGCCCGGGAACGGTAATGGCCCAGAGCCTTCCCAACGACGAGTGGGTCGGAAAGAATATCGGTACGGTCAATCTTGTGTACCGGAACGTCTGTGATGCTATTTTCGATATATCCAAAGGATTCGTCGCCGACGAGTTTTTTTCGCCGGAAACGAACCGAAAATACCGGGATATTCTCCCGTGGGCGGACCACGTCCATTCCATCCTCCACGAGATAGGCCACGCCACCGGCCGTCAGGACCCGGATCATCCGGGGCGGGCGTCTCACTACCTGGAATCGGAGTTCAGCGCCCTCGAAGAAACCCGCGCGGAGCTCTTCGGTATGTGGGCCGCCGGCCGTGCCGCCGAGGCGGGGATTATCGATACCGAGGTCGAGGAAGCCGCCCACTACGCGATGCTTTTGAGTATGGTGTTCTCCCTGAGCTTCGAACCCGAGCAGGCCCACATCAAGGCCCGGAACCTCATCTTTCACCGTATCGAGGAAGACGGGGCGGTCCGAAGGAGCAAAGAAGACGGAAAGACCCTTTTTATCCTCGATTTCGAAACCCTGCGCCCGGCGGTGTCCGCTCTTCTCGCCGAAACGGGAAATCTCAAGGCCGCGGGGGACAAGGCGGGAACCGAGAAGCTCCGCGAAAGGTACTGTTATACCGATTCGATGAAAGACGAGGTGGACCGGCGTCTGGGAAACCAGCCGAGGGGCAGGGGGCTGATCTTTCCCGAGTACCGGCGGGGTATTACCGAAGGGTTGGAGCACCCCGAGTTCGAGGAGCAGGGCAAGTTTCACCTGTGGTTCCCTTAGGAAAGTACGGCCGGCGGAAAAATTAGCGGGAAACTTTATTCCGAAAAAAACCGTTGTTTCATAAAAGATACCGCGCGTCATACGGGCCGCATGTTCTCCGCCGCCTTGATTCGGCAGGGGCGACCGTACTATAGTGGGCTACCGATAGCCCATGGAAAGTATACGAAACGGACGCCGGGATGAGTGGTCCTGGCGCCAAAAGATCAGCAGGGAAATTTTCGAAGAGAAATACATGCTCCACGGTGAGTCGGACATCCTCGATGTCTTGAGACTCGTTGCGGAGGAGGTGTCATCGGCTGAAGCTCCTGATGTGCGCGGCGTAATCCGGGACGAGTTCTATTCGGAACTTGCGGGAGGACGCCTCATCCCCGCGGGGAGGATTCTCGCCAACGCCCGGCCCGGGAGCCCGATGAAGAATTACAACAACTGTTTCACCATCGACGTGGAAGACTCCATGGAGGGTATCTACGACTCCTTAAAGGAGGATGCCCTCATCAGCAAGATGGGCGGAGGCGTCGGGTTCGACGCCTCGAAGCTCAGGCCGAAGGGGGACAGGCTCTCAGGCGGCGGCGAGGCTTCCGGGGTGGTTTCTTTCTTGAGGATCTTCGACCAGAGCGCTAAGACCATCATGACGGGCGGTCACCGCCGTTCCGCTCATATAGCACTCCTCGATATAAGCCACCCGGACATCGAGGAGTTCATTACCGTCAAGCAAGGGGACCGGAACCGGGAGCTGACCCAGTTCAACATCTCGGTCAAGCTCACCGACGACTTCATCGCGGCGGTCAAAGAGGACCGGGACTGGGAGCTTCGGTTTCACGGAAAGGTGTATCGAACGGTCCGGGCACGAAAGCTCTTCGATCTTCTCGTGTCGAACGGATTTCACAACAACGAGCCGGGAATCTTCAACGCGGATACCGTTGAACGGTACAACAACGGACACTGGGCCTTTTCCATGGACCGGGTCAATCCCTGCGGCGAGCTGGTCATGCCTCCCTACTCGCTGTGCTGCCTTTCGGCGGTCAACTTGACGGCTTTCGTCTCGGCTCCCTTTACCGGCGAGGCCCGCTTCGACTGGGACCGGTTCGAGAAGACCGTCGCCGTGGGGGTTCGCTTCCTCGACGATGTTCTGGACGTTACGGCCTATCCCTTGGAGAGGATCCGGGAGTTTTCACTCCAGTGGCGGCGGATCGGGTTGGGATTTACCGGTCTCGGTGACGTTTTGTGTATGCTTGAGCTGCGTTACGGTTCGAAAGGGTCGTTAGAGTTCGCCGAGGAGCTCGGGCGGCGTCTCCGGGATGCTTCCTACAGCGCCTCGACCCGGCTCGCCGACGAAAAAGGAGCCTTTCCCGCCTGTGACGCCGACAAGCTCCTCGAAGCGGAGTTCGTGAAGTCTCTGCCCGGGGAGATCCGTGAAGCGATTCGGAGGACAGGCCTCAGGAACATCGGGCTCAACACAGTGGCCCCGACCGGAACTATCAGTCTCACCCTCGGGCAAAACTGTTCTTCCGGGATCGAGCCGATCTTTTCGCTGGAGTACGACCGGCGGATACGAACCGGAAAGGAGGACGAGACCCGGACCGAGCGGGTCTACGACTACGCCTGGCTCCTCTTCCGGGACACCTACGGCGGCGACATCCCCGCGCCGGACTACTTCGTAACCGCCTCGGACATCCGGCCTAAGGAATCCATCGACATGCAGGCTGTCCTGCAGCGGTACATCGACCACAGCATCTCCAAGACCCTCAATCTTCCTCCGGGAACGACGGTAGAGGAGTATAAGGAGCTCCTTCTCTACGCCTACGACAAGGGGCTCAAAGGATTTACATCGTTCAATCCCGAGGGGAGCATGCAGGGAATCCTCGAGAGCGGCGGGGAGCGGATCGTCAGGCGGTATGCTCCGCAGCGTCCGAAGGAGCTTCCCTGCGATATCCACAGCTTCAAGGGACAAGACCAGGACTACATCATCTTGACCGGGCTGTTGAACGGAAGCCTCTACGAGCTCTTCGTCATCGACAATCCGAAGATGTACCTCGATCTGAAACGCTACACCGAGGGAACGGTGGTGAAGGTAGCAAAAGGGCGTTACGATCTGGTTATCGAAACGGGACCGGTTTCGATCAAGGTGGCCGGCTTTACCCGGAAATTTAACTCTCCGAACGCCTCCCTCGCCCGATTTATCTCCATGTCGTTGCGCCACGGGACGCCTCTGCAGTTCATCGTCGAGCAGCTCAACAAGGACACCAACTTTCTCGACTGCGAGCGGGGAATCGCCCGGGTCCTCAAGAAATACATCCGTGACGGGGAGCACGCTATCACCGGAGAAAAACTCTGCGGGGCCTGCGGCGAGCACCTCATCTACAAGGAGGGGTGCCTCACCTGCCCGCACTGCGGATGGAGTAAGTGCTCGTAAAACCCGAGATTTTCGTCGGCCTCCGTCGCTGCAGTCCAAAAAAAAGCCGTCCGAGATAATTTCTCGGACGGCCCTCGTCGATTTTTTTAACTTTAATTCCGGAATTAACCCGCGGTGCTCATAGTCAGCATCGACAGGAACTTGCCCAAGCCCTTGCCGTTTTCGGTCAGGTACTCGTATGCCGCGTCCAAAGGTGCCGCCTGGGGATCGCTTTCCTGCATGTAGTACCAGTTGGTACAAACGGCGAAGAAAAGCTGACCTAAGGTCATGCCGGGAAAGGCCCACTGTACCTGGACGCTGGATATGATATTCATGATCGGCCGATAGACATTTTCGTACCAGGAGAACACCGCGTCCTGCCAGGTGATGGTCCAGCCTATCTTTTGATTGATGAGGTACTTGTGGACCTCGATGTGATCGACCAGGGCGTCCCAATCGGCCTCGTTTTCGAGCCCGAGATCGTCCGGTGCGAGGATCGCCTGCAAGGTGTTTTTCTTATTTTCTCTAATATCGTGAGACATTCGTTACTCCTATCTTGTGTGGTATTCTTAATCCGTCATCCTAAATATGCCTTAAAAAAGGAAAAAAGGCAACAAAAAACTTGACAAATATTGGAATACCCCCATATTAATATTTAATTAATATATCCAATACCTCTACCTCTCGGGGGCGGTACATACTGCATACGCCTCTTTACAACGAGGGCCAATATCGTTAAACTATTGGAGGTATTGTTTTTTATATCTTAAATAGAGAAAAATGGAGTTAAAGATTGGCGGATAGAATCGGTGTGCTGGCTGCTCTGACCGATGAACGGGAGAAATCAATCATTCGGCGGGTCCTTACCGCGGAAGACGGCGATTACGACGTACACTTTCCCGATTCGATTGCCTCGATCGATACCCTTCTCGGGTCTCACGACATAGATATTATCTTACTCGATTACGAGTTTCAAAACGGGGCCCTTGCGGACTGGCTTTCTCTGTGGCCGCTTCCTTACATCGTCTTCACCGGGACCGATCAGATCGACCGCCTCAAAGATATCCTCGAAGAGGAATCGAGTCTTTTTATCATCCGGGAGCCTTCGTATCAGTATATACATACACTTCCCATCGTTATCGATAAGGTCTTAGCGACCCGGGAGCTCCAGAGTATTCAAAACCGATTCCTCCAGATAAGTGAACGCCGCTACATAAAACTCGTACAGGCCCTGCCGGACATTATCTATCATATCGACGAGAACGGTAACTTTCTCTATATAAACGACTCCGTCAAATCCTTGGGGTACGATCCCTTAGAGCTGATTGGAAGGCACTTTTCCACGATTCTCGATCCCGGCGAAGTAAAGAGGGTAAGCAAGCGGGAAGTCTTGAAGGAATACTTGGGAAAAGCGACAGGAGACGAAGACGCGCCGAAACTCTTCGACGAGCGGCGAAGCGGAGAGCGAAAGACAAAGAATCTAGTCGTAAGGCTCAAGCCGAATCGGGGGCACACCGCCGCCGGCAAGATGGGTTCAATCATCTCCTACGGCGAGGTAAATTCGGCGGGTTTCCTCGAGGTCGAGGCCCCGGGGGAGGTCCGGGGGACGGTCGGAATCATCCGGGACGTAACCGAAAAGATCTCGCACGAGCGGCTATTAGAAGAATCAGTGGAGGAAAAAACGATTCTTCTCAAGGAGATCCATCATCGGGTCAAGAATAACCTTCAGATAATCCTGAGCCTGATCAATATTCATAGCTCCCAGGAATTAACGGATGAGCATCTCCCCATCCTCTCGGAGATCCAGTCGGAGATCCACTCCATGGCTCTGGTTCACGATCAGCTGTGCCGGTCAGACTCGGTGGGAAGAATCGACATGCAGGAGTATTTTGTATCCCTCCTGGACAAGCTTTTCGACATGTACGGCGTCGACCTGCGACGAATAGGCAGGAAGGTGTCGGCGGAAGGAGTATTGTTGCGGATCGAGTCCGCTACGCCGGTCGGTCTTATTGTTACCGAGCTCGTTAGTAATTCTCTCAAATACGCCTTTCCCGGTGAGGCGGATGGGCTTGTGGAGGTGAGTTTCAGCCCCGGAGAAGAGGGCTTTTATAATCTTACCGTCCGGGATACCGGGCGCGGTTTTTCCCTCGATGATACTCTTGAGTCGTTGAGTATCGGACTCCAGCTGGTCGATGTCCTCGCGGATCAGCTCAGGGGGACCGTACGCTTCGAGACCGATCACGGAACCCGGGTTACCCTTTCCCTCCCTGAAAAGATGGTTGCCTCCGGAAGGTGAAAACCGTTACAATGGGTTTCGTGTGGAGGATCTGAAGAGTGAAGCGCGTCCTAGTCGTCGAAGATTCCGTTTCGATCCGGCAGAAGATCAAGGAGATTCTTACCGGAAACGATTATGCGGTGGACGAAGCCATCGACGGAATGGATGGAATGAGGAAACTCGAGGGTACCTCGTACGACTGTATAATCACCGATATCAACATGCCAAATATGAACGGAATAGAACTGATCGAGAAGGTCCGTTCCCAGGATGATAATAAGCTTGTTCCGATTCTAGTCCTTACCACCGAGTCTCAGTCCGACATGCTCCGGCTCGGGAAAAAGGCGGGTGCTACCGGATGGCTCGTGAAGCCCTTCAATGAGGACAAGCTCATCAAGACTCTGCACCGAATCCTCGAATAATCATAAGGGCTTTCGATTCACGTCCGATTTTACGGAATCAGGAGTTCGAACCCGGTCTTTTTATCGAGGCTTCTCCGTGATTCCGGGCTCAAGATTTCGGTAAGGATTATTTCCACCACATTCCACACACGAACCCCTCTGCGTACGCATCCTGTTACGGTTTTTTCTTCCCGCCCAGCCGAGATGTGCATGTGGAGAGACGGGTTCCCGTCGGAATCGGGAAAGAGCGTTCCCGTCCCGGTAATTTCATGAGCTTCTCCGAGGGTCGACTCCATCGGCTTTACCGGCGCACCCTCGGGCGGGCGTCCCTCTTCGGGACCGCAGATCACTATACTTCCGGCATCGGCTCCTCCTAAGACGGTGAGGGTTGCCGCTTGTATGGCTTTTTCCCGGGCAAATTGTTCGATTTCTTCGTGAAGGATTTCTCCGTCTTCGAGCCTGATGACGAAAGTTCTTCCTCTTTGAGCTTCCCTAGAGAGCATGATTCCCCCTCAACATGTCAGATGAAAGGCACCCACCACCTTTCTCTTTTCCCTTTCGGCGTTATATTTTTCGACCGCCTCGCCGGTGGGTGCGGCAAAGAATTCGATATTACGCCCCTCGATTTCTTCCTTGACCGGGTCCGGGACGTTCATTCGGCCGATGTTGCCCCTTCCTATAATAAGGAGCTCCGGCTCCGCGGCGAAGACGGTTTTGAGGTCTTCGGCGGTAAGGGAGTGTCCCTTATTGCGCCACCAGGAGCTCTGAACACCGTCGGGAAAGAGGATGAGATCCTCCCGGTAATTCTTTCCGTCAACCTTGATCGATCCGAAGTTGTAGTCTTCCACGTGTGGTCCCGCCATGGGATTACCTCCTCTTCTTTTCAATGTACTTCTTCAATATACTTCCGGTGAGGGCGATTTGTGAAATTTTTTCCCCGGACTCCGGTATCGTTCTACTCCACTAAGAGGATCTGGATATCGCAAACGTTGGTGTTCGTCGGTCCGGTTTTTATAAGGCCGTCCACCGCCTCGAAGAAGTGATAAGCGTCGTTATCGGCGAGGTACTTGCCGGTATCGAGTCCCGCTTTCTCGGCCCTGCCGAGGATCTCCGGAGACGCTACGGCCCCGGCGGCGTCGGTAGGCCCGTCGTTTCCGTCGGTGGCGACCGAAGCGAAAAGCACCCCTTTGAAGGCCTCCTGCCGCGGGGACATCTCGCGCAGGAAGGCTAAGGCCATCTCCTGGTTCCGCCCGCCTTTTCCCTTTCCCTTTAGGGTCACCGTCGTCTCGCCGCCGGCGAGGATGCATGCGGGCTTACGGGCGAGCATTTCCGATGCCGCCGTATCCTGGGCGATACCGGAGAAGAACTTGGCCGCCTCCCGGGCCTCTCCGGTAAGCCGCGAGGTGAGAACCGCTGTGGTATAGCCGAGTTCCCGGGCCCGTTGTTCCGCCGCCCTTAAGGCGAGGGCGTTTGTCCCTATCAGGATGTTCCGTGTTCGATCGAATATTTTGTCGCCGGGCTTCGGTGTTTCGGGAACTCTCCCCGCCGCCCCCGTTTCGAGGAGCTCCCGTATCCGCTTCGGCACCTTCGATTCGATTCCGTAGCCTGCGAGAATCCCGAGGGCATCGGCGTAGGTAGTCGGATCGGGGCTGGTGATCCCCGAGGCGATGCTCGACAGATCGTCCCCGACCACATCCGAAAGGATAAGATTAAGCGAGTCCGCCGGATAGATCTTCTCCGCTAACCGCCCCCCCTTGATTCCCGAGAGATGCTTTCGGATGCAGTTTATTTCCTCGATGGCCGCGCCGCATCTCAGGAGCTCTTCGGTGGTCGATTGGAGCTCTTCGAGGCTCAAATCTCCGCGGGGCATGGCAAGGAGGGCCGAGCCCCCTCCGGATATGCAGGTGATCACCAGGGTGCGTTCGTCCGCCTCGTCCGCGGCCCGGACAACCGCTTGCGCCGCCTTCTCACTGCCGTCGTTCGGGACCGGGTGGCCCGCCTCGATCTGCCGGACCTTCTTCAACTCAGCGGTGTGTCCCGGTTTGACCGCGATTACCCCGTCCGAGAGCCTGTCGCCTAATATTTCTTCGAGGGCCCGGACCATGGGCGCGGTCGCCTTCCCGGCGCCCAAGACCACGATCCGGTTGTACCGATCGAGGTCGTACTCGGCTTCTTCTCCGCCGGCGGCTGCGCGCAGCACCCCGCCGTCGAGGGAAACGCACTCCCTGATCATCGTGTAGGGATCGACCCGTTTCAGGGCGGCGGCGATGATGTGAGACAGGGCATCGGAAATAGTCTGCATTGTGTAATCCTTTCGTCTCGGGGCTGCCCCGGGACAGAAGAATTATAGAAAAAAAATGTTGACAGATCAAGCAGGCTAGCCTACAATCTACTCATCAGACCAGCAGATATGCTGTAAGGTTTGAAATGATAGGCGAAACTATGATAATTGAAACACATCTGCATCTCGGAGTCGACAGGGTATTTGATGAAATTAGGACGGAAGATGAAATTATCTCCGCGATGCAGAAATACAGTATTGATAAGGCAATTATTCAAGGGATGGTAGGGACCATTCATATCGATGATATCAGAGAAGACCACGATAGAATCTATCGATTTACCAAAAAGTATGAAGGCCGCATTTACGGCCTTGCTTCGGTAAATCCTCATATACGGGAAAAAAATTACAAAGACGAAATCAAGAGGTGTGTGGAGAAGCTCGACTTTAGGGGTGTAAAGCTCCACGCCTTTGCTCATGCTTGCAATCCGATGTCGAAAGATGGGCTTATGGTTTTCGAAACGGCTGCTGAGCTCAATATCCCTGTCATGGTACACACCGGCCCGGGAATTCCCTTTGCGCTACCCGCAATGGTTATTCCGAGGGCCAAACAGTTTCCCAAGACACCGGTAATTCTCGCCCACAGCGGGCTCGTAGTCACCGCCGGAGAGGCCATGATAGCCGCCGGGGAATCGGAAAATATCTATTTAGAAACATCCTGGACTGCTCCTCACCACATTGAGCATTTCGTAGAGGAATTCGGCGCAGACCGGGTGATGTTTGCAAGCGACGAGTTGGCGAACATACCGGTGGAGCTTGCAAAATATGAGTCACTCAGCCTTACAGTTGAAGAAAAAGAACTTTGTCTGGCAGGAACTGCGAAGAAAGTATTTCGTATCGAATAAAACTGCAGCAAACGGGTGCGTTGTGCCCGGTTAATATTTTAAGGGAGGTGCCAAAATGGTAACCAAATTGACAAAGAGAATCGTACTAGTAAGCATCATTCTCAGTCTCGTCTTGTGTTCCGGGATTGTATTCGCAGGCGGCCAGCAGGAACAGGCCGGTGAAGCGGGTGAAAAGGTATACAAGGTGGGCTACATCAATGCAGAGCTGGAAAACCCCGCCTGGAACGCGGTCGCTACCGGTTTTACTGATACGGCAGAAGAATTAGGTATGGATGCGAAAGCGGTTAGTTCGAGCTCTTCAGCCTCGAAGCAAATGCAGAATGCCCAGGACATGGTCTCCGCTGAATACGACGCCGTTGCGTTGTCGGGTACAGACAGTTCCAGTGCAAATGCTGCTGTAAAAGAGTTCAATGGAGCCGATATTCCTGTATGGATTCTCCATATAAAACCGGATAGTCCGGATGTGGAAATTGCGGCAATGATCGACGCTCAGAACGAGGGCGGAAACTACGATGCCGGTGAATATCTCGCTAGGACTTATCAAGATATGGGAAAGACAGGACCTGCGGCTACTATATCAATAAGTCTTGCTCGGAGCAACGGAGCGGCCCGTCACGCGGGATTTAAGAGGGCAATGGACGAAGCGGGCATACCAATCGTCGATATCAAAGAGGCAATCAACTATACCAGAGACGAGTCCTATAAGTTTGCTCAGGACCTGATTACCGCTAATCCCGATCTTGCCATCCTGTGGTGCAACTACGATGAATCCGTGCTTGGAGCAATGAAGGCCGTTCTCGATGCAGGAAAGGAAGACCAAATTCTTCTCGGCGGTTTCGACGGATCTCCCGAGAGTCTCAAGGCAGTTATGGACGGTAAGATCAATGTCATGGCGGTTCAACCCCTCTATACTCACGGTGCGATTGTTGCGCAGCAGATGTACGACTTCTTTACTGAAGGAAAGGCACCTGCTAGCATTTCAACCGACTGTCCGTTGGTTACAACGGAAAATGCCGATACCGAAGCTCCGAAATACCTCGAAGCATGTTTCGGTCCTACGGCAAAATTTCCCCAATAGTCGATTATACTGAAAGAACAAGATACTGGGGAAGCTATGCTTCCCCAGTAGTATATAAAAAGGGAAAGGGATGATACGTGATGGAATATATCCTGGAAGCAGCGGACATAAGTAAGACCTTCGGGGGAATTAAGGCTCTCGATATGGTCGATTTTCATATGAAAAGGGGAGAAGTTCACTGTTTAGTCGGTGAAAATGGAGCCGGAAAATCGACCCTGGGCAAGATAATTGCCGGTATCCATACACCTGACACTGGAACCTTAAGGGTGTCGGGAGCTGAGTACAATCATATAACACCGCTGCTGGCCAAGGAACTTAAAATCGCAATGGTTACTCAGGAGCTGAACCTGATGCCGGAACTGTCGATTGCGGAAAACATATATATGTTCGAACGAGACAGCTACAAGGGTGGGGCGATTCTCGATAGAAAAACTATTCAGCAAAAATCAGAGGAACTGTTTAGACAATTCAATCTTTCCGATATGCCTCCCGTTACTACAAAAGTAAGTGCCCTTACGGTTGCTCAGGCGCAGGTCGTAGAGATTATGAAGGCGACATCCCAAAAGAACGATATGTTGGTTTTTGACGAACCGACAACGGCTCTTTCAATCAAAGAGGTGGATGAGCTCTTTACACTTATACGGAAACTCAAGAGTGAAGGAGTATCGATAATTCTCGTAACGCACAGGTTCAAAGAGATCTTCGAAGTGGGTGATATCGTCACTGTATTATGCGACGGAAAAATCGTAAAGGCACGGATACCTATAGGAGAGCTCGATTCATTTAAATTGGTCAAGCTCATGGTCGGACGTGACATTAAGGATTTCTTCGGGGTAAAGGAAAAACTCGAACTTGGCCCGCCGATATTGGAGGTAGATGGAGTCTCCGACGGAGTAAAGATAGAAGATATCGGATTTACTCTCTATAGAAATGAAATCCTGGGCTTTGCAGGTCTTGTCGGGGCCGGGAGAACCGAAATTATGGAAACGATTTTCGGTGTCAGAAAGATGACACAGGGGTCGGTAAAGATAAACGGCAGAGAAATAAAGGTCCGCAAGATAAAAAAAGTAATTCAGAGCGGAGTCGCATTGATACCCGAGGACAGGAAACAGAAAGGCTTAGCCGTCAAGCTGTCCGTTGGCTCGAATATGAACCAAGTCAATATGAATTTGAAAAAGGGATTTATCGTCCATGAACGGCAGTTCGAAAAGCTGAATCGGGAGATGATAAATCGTTTTAGCATCAAGCTAAACGACTTATCCCAAACAGTTAATAATCTTTCCGGTGGAAACCAGCAAAAGGTTCTTTTAGCTAAGTGGCTTTCCCAAGAAGCTGATGTCTTTATCTTCGATGAACCTACACGGGGAATTGATGTGGGTACAAAAACGGAAATATATGAGCTCATAAAAGAACTTGCGAAGGCGGGAAAGGCTATTATTATGGTTTCCAGTGAAATGCAGGAGCTGATAGCTATTTGCGACAGAATTATAGTTGTGAACGAAGGTAAAATTATAACGGAATTCAGTGAAGAAGAAGCGACTGAAGAAAAAATCCTCGAACAAGCGATACCTGGCAAATGAATGTACGGATGGAGGGTAAGAAATTGTTGAATAAAAATAATCTTGTAGCGCTGAAAAATTACGGAACCGAGGTGTTTGTTACCTTGGGACTTTTAGTTCTATTTATATTCTTCTCGATTATTTCACCGTATTTCTTTCGTGTTAACAACTTATCGAACGTTTTGTACCAGGTAAGCACAATTGGAATTCTCGCTGCAGGTCAGTGTATGGTTATTCTAACCGGTGGTATAGACCTTTCGATAGGCGGAATCTTTACCCTCTCGGGATGGCTGATGTGTTTCGTTATCAAGGATGTAGGTTTACTTCAGGGATTGCTTGTGGGGGTCGGTATGGGAATTTTCGCAGGCGCTGTAAACGGTATACTTATTGCCTTTGCCCGTCTGGAACCCTTTATCGTAACCCTAGGAACGATGTCGATATATAACGGTGTTGTCTACATAATATCGAATTCCAAAGCAGTCTCTAATCTCCCGGTGATTATGGCGAGAATCGATGAGTTCCGTTTGTTCGGGGCTATCCCCAGCTATGTTCTGATCGTGTTTATCGTATATATCTTCGGACAGCTTTTTCTTTCCTTCACGAAACCCGGAAGGATGCTCTACGCAATCGGAAGCAATGAGCTGGCCGCTAAATTCTCCGGTATCCGGGTCCGTGTTTTTAAAATGCTTCCCTATGTGATTACCGGCTTCCTGTGTTCGGTAGCGGCTTTCGTTCAATCGGCTCATTTGCTTGCCATAGATGCAAACGCCGGAACAAATCTGAACTTGGATAGCATTACCGCAGTCGTAATCGGCGGAACGAGTCTCTTAGGAGGCCGTGGGACTCTGGTCGGTACGGCTGTCGGTATTCTCATGATTGGTGTACTAGGGAACGGACTTAATTTGTTAGGGGTATCCTCGTACTGGCAGAGAGTCGTGGTAGGAATAATCCTGATCGTTGCAGTAACTTCCCAGCGCATGTCTTTGACCAAGGAGGGCAATTAGATGGAAAAGTGGGAAATTGACCTTTCCGGAAAAACTGCGATTGTTACTGGTGCCGGACAGGGTATTGGCAAAGAAGTTGCACTTGCCTTGGCCCAAAACGGTGCAAAAGTTTTTGCGGCGGATATCAATCTGGAGACAGTGAATAAACTAAAAACGGAAGGGGAAAAACGGTTCGGTAGGGGGAACCTGGAGATTTCAGTTACCAATGTTGCTTCGTTAGAGGACCTCGAGGCTATGGTAGGTAAGTGCGTCGAGGTTTTTGGTGGCATCGACATTCTTGTCAATAATGCTGGAATTCTCCACTCCACGAAGATTGAGGAGATAACCGAGGAGGAGTGGAATAGAATCTTGGCCGTCAATCTGAAAAGTGTTTTTTTCGCAGCACAGAAAACACTACCGTATATGAAAAAGAAGAAGTGGGGACGGATTATAAATATGTCCTCTCTGGCAGGCAGAATGGGAGGATATGCGAACGGACTTGCGTATTCCGCTTCCAAAGCAGGGATCATAGGCCTCTCTCAAGGTATGGCTCGCAGGGTAGCGGAACACAACATTACAGTGAACACCATTGCTCCCGGTACAACGGAAAGCGAAATTATCAATCAGTTCTCCCAGGACGCAAAGGATAAGCTCAAAGAGTTGATTCCTCTAGGCCGTCTCGGACAAACACAGGACATCGCGGGACTTGTGCTTTTCTTGTCTTCCGACCTGGCGGGTTTCATTACCGGTGCCGTTATCGATATCAACGGCGGAATGTACATGGGTTAGGGAGTAATAATATGGACCTGAGATTCGCATGTGCCGATTTTACTTTTCCTCTTCTGAGCCATGAAAATTCGCTGGATATAATTCGGATGCTGGACTTCGACGGTGTTGATATAGGGCTGTTTCAGGACCGTTCCCATATTCAGCCGAAAGAAGCGCTTTCCGATGTTGCCGGTACCGGCCGTATGCTCAGAGAACGCCTGGACCGTAGAGAACTCGAGGTGGCCGACCTTTTTTTGCAGACGGCCATTGATTTCGAGTCGACCGCTGTTAATCATCCTTCTGCTTCAGTTCAAAGAGAAGTACAGGAAGCATTTTTAAAGACCCTGGAGTTGGCTGTTGAAATCGGCTCGCCTCATGTGACTGTACTCCCGGGTGTTGTCTTTGAGCAGGAAGGGCGAAAGGCGTCGTTCGAGCGGACGGTCGATGAGCTTCGATGGAGGACGGAAGCAGCCCTGGAAAAGAACATCACCCTGGGTATAGAGGCGCACATCGGGAGCATATGCGACACCCCTGAAAAGGCGGCGGAACTTGTAGAGAGTGTCGATGGACTGACACTTACACTAGATTACACCCATTTTACAAAACTAGGTTACTCCGACGAGAAAATCGAGTTCCTTATGCCCAAGGCTAGCCATTTTCATGCGCGGGGTGCGAATCCTGATCGTGCCCAGACGACCTTCAACAAGAACACGATAGATTATTCCAGGGTAGTACGGAAGATGACCGAAGCCTATTATCCCGGGTTTATCGGGATCGAGTACGTCTGGAGCGAATGGGAAGGCATGAATGAAGTAGATAATATCTCGGAGTCGATCATTCTCAAGGATTTTATACGCCGGGAATACGAGAAGATTTCGAAAGAAAAAAAGGAGCTGACATGAGCAGTACAATTCAGTTTTTTGGTGTTGCGGGATACAAGATAACAAATAAGGAAGGAACATCAGTGGTCATCGATCCGTTTATGGATGGGAACCCGTATTGTCCGGTATCGGCGAAGGATCTGGGCAAGGTAGATGTACTCCTACTAACACATAACGCCTTTGATCATTTAGGGGATGCGCCTGAGATTATCCGGCAGTACAAACCGGTCGTAATCTGTGCTCTGGATGTTCAATACAACCTGACGAAATACCACGGTATAGATCCCGACCTTATCCGGCCTACCATATGGGGCATGGAGATCCAGGAAAAAGGAATAGCATCCCGGCCCGTGGAGAGTCGGCACTGGTCCTTTGCAAAAACCACGGACGGTCAGCTTCTGTCGGGACCGGCCATGGGTTTTGTCGTCGACATCGGCAACGGCACCAGGTTGTATCATCCCGGCGATACCGCTTTGTTCTCGGATATGAAGATAATAAAGGAAACCTGCAGACCGACCGCTGGATTTATGCACGTCTCCCTTCCCTCGGAGGAGGGAGTCGGGCTTCCCCATC
>CAZXMO010000067.1:0-16975 GCA_964641125.1 uncultured Spirochaetales bacterium | reverse complement strand
GGCAACTACGACGACTTGGACCAGGACCTCCAGAACGCAATCGACATCTACAATCAGATAGTAGCCGCGGGATACGATCCCGCCGATTACGGTATGGAAGATTTCTCCGGAATGACCATCCCCGATCCCTCAGTTGCGGACGGCTTCGTCGTCAACCAGTGGGTCAACGGCTGGGGGTTCCGGGTCTACGGAGGGCTCAGTATCAACCTGTGGGTCTTAAAGATCGACGCGTCGATTATGTACGACATTCTCGCCCGGAGCTTAGGCGCCCAGGCGGGGGTCCGGCTGCAGTTCTAATAGCATTTAGAGAGTGCCCCCGATCGTGGGGATGGAATTGGTCTAAAACACGTGCGCTCAGGGTATTAGCTGGACGTGACTTTATTAAAACAGTGTAGGCTTAGTAATTATAGCTATCACGGCCAATTGGAGATTTTCTATCCCCACGATCGGGGGCACTCTCTAGCCTTTACGCCGGACGGGCACGCCTGAGTCGCGGTCTATTCCATTCCGATGAAATCCCAGTCCACCTCGGCCTTGACCTCCTTCCCCGATTCGGACGTGAAGGTAACCCCGCCGGAGGAGAAAGACGCCTTCTTGACCCGGTCGAAGCTCTTCGGGATCTTGACGACTCCCTGGATGATGCGGATTTCCGTAGGCTTGTTCGCGGAAAATTTCACCGTCGTCGGCACGCCGAGGTCGTTCAGGAAGTTCTTCTTGGCGCTGTCGGCCATCCCCGCCGCAAAGAACCCGCAGATCTCCTCTAATCCTAAGCAGACGTTCCGTCCGTTCCACGGCGGCATGTGGCGCCCCCCCATGGACATCCAGAAGAGAGTCAGCGGGAGGACCTTCGGGTCCTTGAGTGAATACCACAGGTAACCCTCGGAGGGGACCGCCGCGGCCGTCCAGGAGGGTTTATTTCCCGATTTGGCGGCTACCCCCAGGATGTCCTCGAACCCCATACGGGTCGGGAAGGCGGAACAGTCGGTATAGGGCATGTCCTTCCACAGGGTGGGGACCTTATCGATTTTCGTAAACTTCCCGGCCGGGGGAAGGGCGTAGTACTCCATGCCTCCCGTATCGGTCAGATTGGCCTCCGGACGGGGCCCGGTAAAGCCGAATTGGGTGGGCGAGGTCGAAACGTGCAGTCCCTCGGGGATCTCGGGCATCCTCAGGGTAGCGTGATGTCCCAGACTCGCTTGACCGGAATATCCCTCTAGGGTGTGTTGAATATAGAGTGTATTCTGTCCCTCTTTGAGGGTTATCTCCTTGGTAACCGTCCCCTCTTTGATCTTAGTGTCCATTTGGGCGGAAAAGGTGGTCTCCTCCCCCTCCTCGCGAATATCCGCGTTTTTCCACTTAGCCGAGGCGGTTTCACCGTGGGTGGGGTACATATCCTTCCTATAGGTGCTTCCCGCTCCGAAGGGCATGCAGAAAAAATCGCCCCGCAGGGGAACTAGGACCGGATCGTCGATTTTTCCCGCTTCCTCCGCCCAGGGTGCTACGTGGTATGGCTGAACCGGTTTTCCGGTGTCGGCATAAAATGCAACCGGGGCCATGTGTCCGCCCAAGACGGTTACGCTCAGCTCCACGGTTCCGTTGCTCACGACCCAGGACTCTTGTCCCGCGATTACTCTCTTTTCCGCTTTCATGTATTAACTCCTATTTCTTTTTTTTGCGTATCTTTCTTTCCCATCGGCGCGGACGGCGCCTACACCGAATAAGAACGCTTTCCTTTTTCTATCCGTTTCCGGGAAGCCAGTATTTCGGGAGTATAATCCTCCAGGAGGTCCTCGAGACTCGACTTGAGCTTCTTGAAGCCGAACTCCTTCTTAGCTATTCTGAAGTTCTTCTCGACGATCCTGTTCCGCTCCTCGGAATGAGTCAGCAGCTTGTACATCTCGTCGACCGCCCGTTCGGGGATGACCAGACGACCCTCCTCGTCATAGACGTCCCGAATTTCGATGTTGTCGAAACCCATGATTTTGATATCGGTCTTGTAGACCAGATAGGTTGTAGTCACCACCGGGACCCGGGCGGCCATCGCCTCTAAGAGGGCGTTTCCGAATCCCTCCCATACCGGCAGATACGTAACGATGTCCGCGTGGGCCAGGACATCCCGGCTGGTATATTGTTTGCGGCCCATCTCGTCGACCCCTCTCTCCGCCGAGACGCGTTCGGAGATCATGTGAAAGGGAATATTCATCGACTCGGCTATTCCGCGGATGTACCCGATGTAGTTCTCGTCGGGCTCATCCCCCTGATACAGGGAGATGACGAACCGGATACGCCCATCCAAGTCCCGGTGCTTGGTTACCAGCCGGTGAACAAGGGCGAGGGAATCTTCGATCCGCTTGCGCCGGACGATCCTCGTGGGCTGGACGACGAGAACATCCGTATCGGAGAATCCGAGGGAAGCTCGAAAATCGCCGTTGTACTCGTCGATTCCCATGGCGTGTTCGAAATCCTCGCAGTTAGGGATCACCTTCGGCTGTACCCGCTTCAGCGACTGCAGGATATGGGCCGAGTATGACGAAATGACCACGTGCTCCAGCCCCGGCTCGGCCGGCGGCATGATCCGGTTCAAGAGATTATCGATATAATTGTGACTGAACCTGCTCCGTTCCCACCAGAAGTCATGGTGGTGGAAGATTGTGGCTATCCGCTGTTCCACGGCGAGCTTGTAAACCGCCGTTCCGCCGATCAAAGTCATGGGCATGGCGTTGGTATTTTCGGCTATCAGAACATCGATTTCATTGTCGCGAATGTACTCGAGGATGATATTCGCGGTCCTGCTCCCTAGGGCCTCGAGCTGATGAAGGAGGGCCCGCTTGCCCTCTTCGCTCAAATAGGGGGGATGCTTGAACATGTGGGGAAAGACTTGGGTCTCGAAACCCTTCTGCTCCTCCGAGGTAAAACGGATGGAATCCACGGTGTACCGGCGGTCCCGGGGAACTCCCTTCAAATTGCCGCCGTACACCCCGGCGATGGTGTAGACCTCATGGCCTAAGGAGGTAAAGATATCGATCCACTTATCCACCTCCAGGGATACCCCGTCGACGTCTCCGAGCTTGCCGCTTACCACGGCTATACGAAAAGGTTCGTTCGATGTATTCATGCTACACCCCGGAAAAGAGGGGGCCCATCTTCCCTTTCCATCTGGGGTTCTTCGAAGACATATCCTCCCGGTACAGAGGACCGGTGAACTCTCCGCAGGCCTGCCCCATGAGCTCCATCAGGTAGCGGGCAATCCAGCGCTCGAGACGGAGGACGACCATCTTGTGCCGGAGGCGCCCCTGAGAGTCCCTATTCAATATCTGGGGAATTGTGTTGGTGGTGACGATCTCGTCGATGCAGGAATCGTTCATATTGATACGCCCCTCCCGGCTCGAGTAGAAGTGGGTCACGAAAAAGACTACCTTCCGGGGGTTCCCCTCCCGAATCATCTTACAGCACTCTATAATGGTGTTTCCGGTGCGGACCATATCATCGACCACGACGACATCCTTTCCGGAAACGGAATCGATATCTATCTGTGATTCTTCGGATACTTCCACCTCGACCCCCCTTTCACCGTGACGGCTCTTGTCCATGACCATAAGGGGCACTTCCTGCCCGGCGAAGGAGTCTTGGACTTCTTTCGCGAACTCCACCGCGCCCTTGTCGGGAGCACACAGGACGAGGTTCTCGTGATCAACCACATCGGACTGGATCATGTAGCTGGTATAGACCTCCGCGGGCTTTAAGTTGTGAAAACCCCCGGAAAAGCGGTCCATGAAGATATTTCTCACCGAGATCGAATGATTGTGCACGGTTACTACCTCGTCGTAACCCGCCGTCTTCAGGAGCTCGGCGTAGAGCTTCGCGGAAAAGGGCTGGCCGTCGAACTTCTTATAGTCCGCCCTATCCCTCTCGAAAGGAACAAGACCGTGCTCCTCCCGAGGTCCCCGGTCCTGGGCGCTGTAGTAGAGGTCGGGCTCGAGGAGGACCACCCGGTCCGCCCCGTTGTCCTTGGCACCCCGGGCTATCAGGAAATTCCGCATGGCCAGATCGTTCCGGGTTTCCTGGGGGATGGAGTTGCTCACCACCAGGATGGTGGTTCCCTCGAGCTTGTGTCCGATATTATCCCAGTTCTCTTCGTCGACGATGAACCGGGGGCAGAATTCGGTATTCAAAAAGGTCTTCAAGCTTATGATGTCGGAGTAATCTTCCTGCTGATTGGTGTGCTGGACGATATCTTCGACGAACGGATTGTCGGCTACGGCGCCGACGACGTATAGGTTCTTGATCGAGCTTCCCATAACCGAATTGTAACAAGACGGATGGGAAAAGGCAATTCAACTTATTGTAGAACCCGCCCCTTTCAGGATATCCTTTTACCCTATGTCTCAAACTGTTACCAAGCCCCTGATAGTCCAGAGCGACCATACCCTCCTCTTGGATGTCCACGACGAAGGATTCGAAACTGCCCGGGCCGATATATCGGCCTTCGCCGAGCTCGAGAAATCACCGGAGCACATGCACACATACCGAATTACTCCCCTCTCCCTGTGGAACGCCGCCGCGGCGGGGCTCGCCGGCGGCGAGATCACGGCAAGACTCGAAGGATGGAGCCGCTTCCCGGTCCCCGAAAACGTGAAGTTCTCTATTCTGGAAACGGTAAGCCGCTTCGGCAAGCTCCGCCTCGTCGAAACCGATGAGCCTCAGGTCTATTTCCTCGAGGTAACCGATCCCGCGGTATATGCGGAGCTGGGCGCGCAAAAAAAGCTTAACGCCTACCTCACTCCGACGGAAGGCGGGTTCTTAGTCGATCTCTACAACAGGGGAACGGTCAAGCAGGAGCTCATCAAGATCGGCTATCCGGTTAAGGACGAGGCCCCCTTGAAGGAGGGAGACACACTCGAGCTCGAACTGCGGTCTATCGCCGGCACCGGTTACTCCTTTTATATCAGGGACTATCAGGAGGAGGCGGCAGAGACCTTCATCGGTGAGAACAAACCGGGAAACGGCTTCGGAGTCATAGTGCTCCCCTGCGGAGCGGGCAAAACCATCGTAGGCCTCAATGTCATAGCCAAGCTTCGTACCAATACCCTGATCCTCTCCACCAACGTGGCCGCGGTCCATCAATGGATAGACGAGCTCACCGACAAGACAACGCTGACTCGGGACGAAATCGGGGAGTACTCCGGGGATATCAAAGAGATCAAGCCGGTAACAGTCGCCACCTATCAGGTCCTGACCTGGCGGAAGAACAAGAAAGATGACTTCCCCCACTTCGGAATATTCCGGGCCAAGAATTGGGGATTGGTCATCTATGACGAGGTCCATCTCCTTCCCGCCCCGGTGTTCCGGGTTACCGCGGAGCTCCAGGCGGTACGAAGACTCGGCCTGACCGCCACCCTGGTTCGCGAGGACGGGCGAGAGGACGACGTCTTTTCATTAGTAGGGCCGAAACGGTACGACATGCCCTGGAAGGAGCTCGAAGGGAAGGGGTGGATCGCAGAGGCCTACTGCTACGAGATCCGGGTGGACCTCCCCAAAGAGACGAAGATCCCCTATGCCGTCGCCGACAAAAGGCGGAAGTACCGGATCGCCTCGGAAAACCCCTTGAAACTCGAAATCGCCCGGCAGCTCATAGCCAATCATCGGGAGGATTCGATCCTGGTAATCGGTCAATATATCGATCAGCTCACTACCATCGCGGGGGAGCTCGGCGTTCCGCTCATCACCGGCAAGACCCCGAATCCCGAGCGGGAGAAGATATACTCCGCCTTCAAGCGGCACGAGATCCAAGTGATCGTCGTATCGAAGGTGGCGAATTTCGCCATCGATCTTCCCGACGCCTCTGTGGCAATCCAAGTTTCGGGAACCTTCGGGAGCAGACAGGAAGAGGCCCAGCGATTGGGCAGAATCTTGAGACCGAAGAAACGGAATTCTTACTTCTACTCCTTAGTCAGCCGCTATACCTCCGAGGAGGAATTCGCGGTTAACCGGCAGAAATTCTTAACCGAGCAGGGGTACAAATACCATATCGAGCTGTGGGACCCCCGGGAGTTCCTCCCGGAAGGAGGAGCATGAAGGAACGGGAAGAGTGGAAACGGTTGATTCTAGGTCTCCCCGATTCCGAATTCTTTGCAATCGTCAGGAACTACATCGGCGAGGTCAAAACCCCCTTCAACAAGCACGAGCTCATCGATCGTTTGGCGCGGCTCCTCGGGAGAGAGGATGTCCGAGAGCGCATCCTCATGTTAATAACCCCCGAGGACGCCGAGCTCCTTTCGGCCGTGTGGTTCCTCGGATCTCCCTCGCCGGATGAGCTTACCGCCTTTTTCGAGGGAGAGCATAGGTACCTGGAGCTTCATCACCACCTCATCAATTTGGAGCAGCGCCTCTTGATCCTGTCGGATAGGAGCGATAAACCGGTCCGTCTCCTCCTCAATCCCCTGCTCGAGAGTACCCTCCTCTCTTCGGCGGTCCATCCCGCCTCTATCTTTCCCCCGGCGGCAAGGTCCGACTCTCCCCCCCCGGAGCCGTGGATATCGGACCTCTTGGTCGTCTCGGTGCTCACCTACTTTGCCGAGGAAAGAAGCTTGCTCAAGAACGACGGAGGAATCAAGAAGCGCTACATCGACGAGCTCGAGAATTTGTTTCCCCTCCTCTTCGAGGAAGAACCCTGCGGCCTCAGGCTCCACCTCCTTATCGAGGTCTTGGCAAACTCCGGGCTCCTCAAACAGACGGAGTCCGGTTTTACCGCGTTTCCTCCGGCGGCCGAAGAGCTCGACGGTCCCGACCGGGCGGGGCGCAGGCTTAAGTTAGCGGCCAAGGCGATACCCCCGAAACTTGCCGGACGATACGAGGGAGAGAGGATATTAAAAGCCCTCTTAAAACTGTTTGAATCGGAATTTCTCTACTCGCTCTCCACCGTGGAAAAGGCGATCCGGGGAATATGCCTTCGAAACGGATGGCCCTTGACCAATCCCGAAGAGATAGCGAGGCGCATCTGTTCGTCCGGGGCCCTCGCCGCGGCGGTCCCTTCGGCGGGCGGCATTCCCGCGGGCACCCCCCTCTACCGAAAAAGTTCCCCAGCCGCCGCGGCCGAGGCGGATACCGGGAGGGCAAAAATCGTCCTGCAGCCTACTTTTGCCGTAACGGTCAAGCCGGAAATAACCCTCTCAGAGGGGGTTCTGTTGGTCCGGACCGCAACGGTCAAGCGGTACGACCGCTACTCCGAGTTCGAAATAACAAAAGAGAGCTTTATCCGGGGACTCAAATCGGGTCTTTCCTCCGATGAAATCGCCGCACGCTTAGGTGAGCTCGCGGGGACTCAGGTCCCTCAGAACCTGGTCTTTACGTTCTCTACATGGGAGAAGGAGTACAGGAGCATCTCCCTCTACCGGGGAATCGTCCTGGCCGCCGACGAAGAGCGGCGGCATCTGATCGAGCACAATCCTAAAATCCGGCGCTATATCAGGCGAGATCTGGGGCCGGGCCTGTACCTCCTGAGTGAAGCGGAACGGGAGGGTTGGGAAGAGGCCCTTCTCGATGCCGGGGTAACGCCCCTTCCCGCAGTCCAAGACTTCTCGCCCCGAAAGCCCCGTCTCCCCTCTTTGAGCACCCTCTTTCCCGCCGAGGAACGGGACGAGCCGGTATTGCCGAAAACTCCCGCCGCCCGGCCGCCGGAGTTTACCGGGGGAGGTTCGCTCCTCGACGAGCTCATCGAACGGGTCGAGTCTATGGAGATATCCGATGAAGAACGGGAAGAGCTCGAGGCTCGGGTCAGGAAGAGACTCATCCTCTTCGAAGAGCAGCTCATACCGGGGGTGGTACGTGCCGGGGACAAGGCGGAGGCGAAGGGGGTGGACTTTATCGGAAAGGTCCGTCTCATCGAGCAGACCGTTCAGTCGAAAAGCGATCTTCTCGAAGTAATCGTCCGGGGCGCCCGGGGCGAGCCGAAACGCTACCTCATGAAGCCCCGAAGCATCGACCGGTCCGGCAGCGAGCTCAAGCTCATCGGTAATATTCTCCCCGGGGAAAAGGAGATGACTCTGCAGATCCGGAAGCTGAGCTTAGTCCGCCGACTCAAGAGCAGCCTCTACTCTCCGTAGTTTGCCTTGACAAATTTTCCGCTTCGGTCTTTAATAATACTTAAGTAGATACAGTATGGATAAAGTACCGTCCCCTCAGAAACCCAAAAACGGTACCACCGTTCAAATCGGGGGTAAGCTGAGGGGCATTCGGGAGCGGAAGGGGCTTACCCTCAAAACCTTAGCCGAGTTGACATCTTTAAGCGAAAGCCTCTTGAGCCAGATCGAGCGGGGAAAGGTCAGCCCATCGCTGGATTCCCTCATAGGCATTACCGGGGCCTTGGAGATAGACCCGGAGTACCTGTTCCGGGATTTGAAGCGGAACAAGGCGGTTTCCGTGGTCCGGTCGAACGGAAGGAACAGCCGGATCATCGAGGGGGTCGTCTACGAGCAGCTCTCGGTCATCGGGGATGAATCCTCGGAGCACCTTTCGGAGGCACTCCTCTTAGAGATCCCTCCGGGAATGGAAAAGCGGAGTCCCGATTACGGCCACGGCGGGACCGAGCTCGGATTCATCCTAGAGGGTTCGGGAAGCTTTACCTACGGCACCGAGACGTACGACCTCGCCGCCGGGGACAGCATTTCCTTTGCCGCGGACTTGCCGCACGCCCTGACCAACCGGGGGACCGGGACGCTCAAGGCATTGTGGGTGCTGACCCCGCCGAGAATGTTCTCTCCTGCGGGATAAGAATGGAGGATACAATGGGAAAGACGGTAGCGGAAAAGATATTCGAAAGCCGCCTTATCGATAAGCCCTTCGGGGATACCAGCGTTATCAAGCTGGACGCGGTTTTCTGTCACGAGATAACCACCCCCATCGCGATTACCGACCTCATGGCCCGGGAAAAGGACCGGGTTTTCGATCCGGACCGGATCAAGGCGGTGATCGACCACGTGACTCCGGCGAAGGACTCCAAGACCGCCGAACAGGGAAAGATACTCAGGGATTGGGCCCGAAGGCACGGTATCAAGGACTTCTTCGACATCGGGCGGAACGGAGTGTGCCACGCCATCTTCCCGGAGAAGGGGTTCGTGAGACCCGGATATACCATTATCATGGGGGACTCCCACACCTGTACCCACGGGGCCTTCGGGGCCTTTGCCGCGGGGGTGGGGACCACCGACCTGGAGGTAGGGATCCTCAAGGGGGTCGCCGCCTTCCGGATGCCCAGGAGCATGAAGATACACGTAACCGGGAGCCTCAGACCCGGGGTCTACGCCAAGGACGTGATACTGTCCGTCATCGGCAGGCTCGGTGTGGGCGGCGCCACCAACCGGATCATCGAGTTCGCAGGCCCCGCGGTCGACGCCATGGGGATGGACGAGCGGATGACCCTCTCCAACATGGCGGTGGAGGCGGGGGCCACTTCGGGTATCTGCTACCCCGACGAGACCACCCTCGAGTACCTGTGGCAGTTTATCAGCGGGGAATACGGCTCCAAAAGAGAGGCCCTCGAGGACTTTCAGCAATGGCTCCCCGACCCCGACGCCGAGTATGAGGAAGTCCTCGAACACGATGTGAGCGGTCTCGAACCCCTGACTACCGTAGGCTACAAGCCCGATCAGATAAGGAAGGTAAGCGAGCTCGAAGAGACCCCGGTGGACCAGGTCTACATCGGATCGTGCACCAACGGCCGTCTCGAGGACCTCAGGATCGCAGCGAAGGTCCTCGCGGGGAAGCGCATCGCCGACACCGTCCGGGGAGTGGTGAGCCCCGCGACCCCGGATATCTACGCGAAGGCCTTGAAAGAAGGGATCATCGCGACCTTCATGGACGCGGGTTTCTGCGTGACCAACCCCACCTGCGGGGCCTGCTTAGGGATGAGTAACGGCGTCCTCGCCGAAGGGGAAGTGTGCGCCTCCACCACCAACCGGAACTTCTTCGGCCGGATGGGAAAGGGGGGGATGGTCCATCTCATGAGCCCCGCCACCGCGGCCGCCGCGGCCCTGGCAGGCAAAATCGCCAACTCACCCCTCTATATCACCCCCAATACAGGAGACTCGAAATGAAGGATTTCAGCGGACCGGTACTCTTCCTGGACCGGAGCGATATCAACACCGACGAGATAATACCGGCGAAGTATCTGACCGAGATTACCAAGGAGGCCTTGAAGCCCTACCTCCTCGAGGATCTCACCCTGCCCGGCTTCGATCCGTCTCGGGACATCGAAGGCAAACGGGCCGTCGTAACCCGGGAGAACTTCGGGTGCGGCTCCTCCCGGGAGCACGCCCCCTGGGCCCTGGAGGTGAACGGGATCAACCTGGTCATCGCCCCGAGCTTCGCGAGGATTTTCCGGCAGAACATGTACAACTGCGGAATGCTCGCGGTCGAGCTTCCCGAACGGAGGATAGACAAGTTGTTTGCCGATTTCGCGGGATTCGAAACCGAAGTGGAAGTCGATTTCATCACCCGACTCTTTCGATTTACCGCTGCGGGTACATCCGGGCCCGGTGAACTCGAGATAACCTTCACCCTGTCCGAATTCGACGCCGCATTAGTCGAGGCCGGGGGATGGGTCGAATACGCCGACGCAAAGTACTGAGAATTATAACCTCTCCAAAGTTTTTATACTGAAGGCGCTCAAGAAGGCGATTGCCGGCTTGAGCGCCTTCTCTCTAAACTCGAAGTCCGGGGCGTGGAGGGAGGGGGAATCCTCCCCCATTCCGAGCCGGATCATCGCTCCGGGTAATTGATCGAGATAACAGGCGAAATCCTCCGCCCCCATGCTCGGAGTATCCCCCTCATACCACCCGTCGGTTCCGAACATCTCGACGACGGTATCCCGGGCGGCTTCGACGACCGCGGGGTCGTTCGACAGCACCGAATAGCTGTCGGAATAGGAGATAGTCCAATTGCATCCGGCGGAAAGGCAGATCCCCTCCGCTATCCGAGCGATTTCGTCCTTGATTGTTCGTTGAATCCGGTTATCGAAGGATCGAATAGTTCCCTTGAGCACGACATGGTCCGGAATGACATTGTCCGCCGTCCCTCCCCGGATCGATCCCACGGTCACCACCGCCGGATCGGTCGGGTCTATTTTCCGGGAAACGATAGTCTGCAGGGCAAGGACGAGCTCCGCCGAGGCAACCACCGGATCTACGGATAGATGGGGCATGGCGCCATGCCCTCCGGCGCCGGTAACGGTTAGAACAAAGCGGTCGGCGGCCGCCATATAGGGCCCCGGCCGGGAGGCAAACGACCCCGCCGGCATTCCGGGCCAGCCGTGGAGGGCGACGATGATCGGGCCGGTGAGCCCCGCGAGAAGACCCTCTCGGAAGAGTCCCGCCTCGAGGAGCTTGCATGCCCCCATTCCCTCCTCCTCGCCGGGCTGGAAGATGAACCCGACATCTCCCGTAAAGCGGCCGCGCATCCTCGAAAGGAGTTTCAGGGTCCCGGCGAGGACGGCCGTGTGGCCGTCGTGTCCGCAGGCGTGGGCCCGCCCGGAACGGCGCGACCGGGTTTCCTCGTCCGAGGCATCCTCTATGGGGAGGGCGTCCATATCGGCCCGGAGGATGACGGTGGGTGCCGCCCTCGATGCCGGGGCGCCGCTTTGCCCCGCAACCCCGCGAAGGAGACCGGTTACATCCGTCCCGAGGTAGGGCGGGTTGAACTCGAGACCGGAGCCGGAAAGGAAGTCCCGGATCCGTTCGGCGGTTTCCTCTTCCTCGAAGCGGAGCTCGGGGTTGCGGTGAATCTCCCGGCGGAGCTCCGCCGCCTCGGGGAGGACCGCTTCGACTTCGCTCTCGATGTGAGAGTACATTTTTTCGTTGTTCACATCACTCGTTCTCTTCGGCTATCGCCCGTATTCGGTTCCAAAAGGTTTCCTCGTCTATCCCCTTTTTCAGAAGATCACCGATAAGCCGCCTGACCGTTTCGGGAAAGGCGGCCCAGTACCGCTCGTGCCAATCGGGGATCTCGTCCCGCAGCCGCTTCTGCTCGCCCCCGGGCATAGTTCCCCGGCCGTAATCGACGAACTGCCTAACCATTGTGAGAAGGACATCGGGGGGAAGCTTCGGAGCGGGTTTCCGGCGGGGTTTCCGCCCCGGTTTCGGGGCCCACTCGTCGAGAAGGGCTTCCAGATCTTCCTTCGGAATATCCGGCGCCTCTCTTCTGATCATCTCGGCTATGAATCTCTGGACGGTACCGTGGACCGATTCGAGGGATTCCTGAACCTGCTCGTTTATCTTCCCGGCCATGGCCCGGCCGAGCTTATCCGGCGACAGCCCCATAGGGCCCTTCGCCTCATCGCCTAATCGGCGCTTCAAGGCCTCTACGACGACCTTGAGCTCCTCTTCGTCGGCCTCGTTGAGAATGAAATGAACAACCTGGTAGAGGCTGTTCTGATCCATGGCTCCTACCGGTTTTCCTGCATGAATTTAGCGATACTCCGGTCGTAGGTACGCTCCGCCGCGGCGGAGAAATAGCATGCCGGAAGCTCTCCCGCCCGCTTATGATAGGCGATGCATTCACAGCAGTACCCCTTGCGGGAACAGGGCTCATAGGTGCAGTTGCACCGGTCCATATTATTCGAATAGTTCTTGCACTCCATGTAGTCTCCTTGCCCGGCTAGTATAGTCAGCCCGCGGGGGAGTCGTCAACACGCACGCACGAGGGATCTGTACAGAGAGATCAACCGAGGGCGGCCTTCTTGAGCCGGGCTATCTCCTCGGGCCACAATACCTCCTCGGGCGTTTCCACAACCAAGGGGATGCCGTCGAATCGATCGTCCCGCATCATCCTTTCAAAGGGCTCCCAGCCGAGGGTCCCCTGCCCCAGGGGGGCGTGCCGGTCCACTCTGCTCGCGAACTCCGATTTCGCGTCGTTTACGTGGACCCCCCGGAGAAAAGAGAAGCCTATGATCCGATCGAACTCCGACATGGTCCGCTCGTATCCTTCCTCGCTCCGGATATCGTAGCCCGCGGCAAAGATATGACAGGTATCGATACACACTCCGACGTAGTCCTTCAGTTCCACGCCCTCGATGATCCGGGATAGGTCTTCGAAACTACTCCCGATCCCCGTTCCCTGTCCCGCCGTGGTTTCCACCACCATGGTGACGGGACCTATCTCCCGGTGGACGAGGTTAATCGCGTCGCTTACCAGCCCGCAGGCCTCGATCGGGCCGATCAGATTCAAGTGACTCCCGGGATGGAAAATGAGCATAGCGAGCCCGAGCTTCATGACCCGGTCCGCCTCGTCGAGGAAGGCGTCCAGCGAGCGTTTTCTCTTTTCCGGCTGGGAACCGGCGGGATTTACGAGATATCCGATGTGGGGAAGGACCTGTCCGGGACCGTATCCCCCTTCTGAGAGATTGGAGACGAACTGATCGAGAGTAAAATCGTCGAAGGGGATCGAGCTCCACCGCTTCTGGTTCTTGGTGAACATGGCGAAGGCGTCGGCACCGATCTTCTTCGCCCTGAGGGGCGCCTGCTGAACCCCTCCGGCAATACTGACATGCGCACCGACAAACTTCATGGGCTACCCTACCACAAGGCGGCGGTGAACGGAAAGCCTGAGGGAAAAGGGGGTCGATATTGCGGAGGCGGGCTCGGTCGGCTATACTGAGCCCCTATGCTCCGCACCCGTCACGAGGTACGCGTTATCGAGGCCGGAGGGCTCTCCTTCTTAGACGATTCCTCGATTCATCTGACCGTTACCTCTCCGCCCTACCCGATGATAGCGATGTGGGACGAGATTTTCTCCTGTCTCGTTCCCGATGCCGCCCGTGCCCTCGAACGGAACGACGGACCCCGTGCCTTCGAGGCGATGCACGGCTTTCTCGATACAACCTGGCGGGGAATTTTCCGGGCCACGGTACCGGGGGGTATCCTGTGCCTCAATATCGGCGATGCCGCCCGCACCTTAGGGGGGATCTTCAGGCTCTATCCGAACCACGCCCGGATCGTTGCAGGATGTCTCGCCGCGGGATTCGAGAGCCTTCCCCTCATCCTCTGGCGGAAGGCGACCAACGCGCCTAATAAGTTCATGGGTTCGGGGATGATGCCCCCTCGGGCGTACGTCACCCTGGAACACGAATACATCCTCATCTTCCGCAAACCGGGAAGCCGCGACTTCTCAAAACCCTCCAAGAAAGCTCTGCGGAGGGAGAGCGGGTATTTTTGGGAAGAACGAAACCTGTGGTTTTCCGACTTGTGGAGCTTCACCGGTGTACGGCAGACCCTCGCGAACGAGGGGTCCCGGAAAAGGAGCGGGGCCTTCCCCTTCCTCCTGCCCTACCGGCTCATTAATATGTTCTCGGTCAAAGGGGACACCGTTCTCGATCCCTTCGCGGGGACCCTGACCACCGCCGTCGCCGCGCTTTGCGGATGCCGAAACTCGGTTTCGGCGGAGATCGACGAGCCCCTCGCCGAGGCGAGTATAGGATCGATGCCGATGACGGCCGACATCCTGAACGGAGTCATCAGCGGCAGGATCGAAGCCCACAAAGAGTTTATCACCGAATATGAGAGGGTTAAAGGACCGGCGAAGCACCGGAACAGTCACTACCATTTTCCCGTGGTCACATCCCAGGAGCGGGAGATCTTTCTGAATCCGATAACCGCAATCGAGCGCCGGGAATGGTCCGCGGTTGCCGATTACACGCCGGCGGATATTACAGAATAACCCCCGGGGTAATTATCCATTTGAGTATACCCGCCGCATGGACCGGATCCCCGTCTAAGTCGATACACGTGATGGAAGCCTTTTTTAAGGGTATGGCATCTCCGGCACTCCCGAGAAGAGTCCGAACGAGCTCCTGCATGTGGGGGTTGTGCCCCGTCAAGAGGACCTCGTCTTCTCTCCGTGAAGAGAGTTCGAAGAGCACCGATTTCGGATCATCCCCGGGATACAGGGTATCGGTCTTCTCCACCGGCGGCTTTAACGACAGGACGGTCGAAAATATTTCCGCCGTCTGCAGGGCACGCACGTAGGGAGAGGTAAGAATCACCACGGGACTGATCTTCTTCTTGACGAACCCGGCCATCCCTTCGACTTTTTTCTTCCCCTCATCGGTCAGCTCCCGATAGGGATCTCCGTCGGGATGGGCCGATTCGGCGATTCCGTGTCGAACTATGTAAAGCCGCATACCGTATTGTAGCAAACCCCCGACCGGCGGGAAAGAGTTTTTTTAATAATTTTGAATTTGACCGCCCAACGGATGTTTAGTACACTATTAATAGAAGGAGATAACAGGAGGAAATTATGGAAATTATTCCCCTTTCAACATATCCCCCTCCCCCCGAAGGGAGGACGGTACCCGACGCGCCGCCCTTAGAAGAAACAAGAGGAGCGGAGCAGGAGGCCGAGCAGGCCCGGGAAGAACAGCCGAACGAAACGACTCAGCAGGTCCCCGAGGACGAGTCCCGGGGCAGCAACGTCGACACCTTCGCCTAACCCTCACTCTTTACGGACATCATATGTGCCGCGGTTGACGATATTTGACGTGATAGTACTCCTCGGCGGTCAGACTCAATAAATAAAAGGGGAACTAAGAGTGTCCACTGGGCCTGGAACCATCTGCCCCGGGCTTGACCGATCAGTCCCGCCCATTCATGGGTCAGGCTTTGAAAGAGCGGTGGAGAGGGAGTAAACTCGGTTCCCCCGAGAAAGACATTGAAGATCCCTAAAACCCCCAACAGATTGAGAACAACCATAAGCTCGTTTACGAAGGTAATAATAAAGGTTTCTTTCAGATGAGGGCCGGTGAATCCCGAGATGATGAGATAGAACGCGAGACGCTTTGGAAATAGCCTTCGATGTCGTCGATGACCGGAACGATAAAACCGGGAAGGGCCGCCAAGAAAAAGGCGAGGAAACCAGAAAGGATAATTCGCGATAACGACCGGAGTACAGCCATTTTACCCCCCTCGGTTTCGACGATCTCTAAATACGTATGCCGTGAGTCGGCTGCTTATATCGACCGGAGACCGGAAATCGCCGACTACGCCCAAACAGTTTCAACCCCGTCATACTGCTCGATAAAAGAATCGTCTGTAGCGATCTTTAAACCGGCTGATAGTGCCTGTGCGATGATCATTCGATCGAAAGGATCTTTGTGAATCGGCGGTATCCTTTTTAATCGGTATGTATGCTCCAAGGTAATAGGAATGATTTGTAGACCGTTTTTTTCTATTTCCCTTGAAATAACCATCTCTAGATCTTCGTTGAACGAAAGTTTCCCTATTCCCCTTTTGATCATTATTTCCCAGGACGATACGGTACTCAAGAGAAGTGTGTTACGGGGATCCATTAATCGAGTAAAGAGAATCCCGGGCAGCTTCTCCGGGTCGCAGGTCCACCAGATAAATGTGTGAGTATCCAGCAGGATATTCATTTCTCGAATTCCGCGGCTATGTCATCCGGGAGAGGGTCCGCGAAATCCGCGGTATACGCAATCTTTCCTTTCGATAGGCCGGGTTTTCGCTTCATCATATTCTGATCAACGGGAGTCATCTTTATGAGGGGGGTGCCGTTTTTCGCGATGATAATCTCTTCACCCGAAAGCACCCGATTGATGAGCCGGGAGAGATGTGTTTTTGCTTCGTGTATATTGACTACCACATGAACAGAATAAACTAAGTCATGGACTAAGTCAATAGTTGGTTTCTTGACAGGAGGACATCGCCTATATTGACCTGAGACCGGATTAAAAGTTATACTTCCTATCCACACGGAAATACCCGGGATGTAGCCTAGTGGCTAAGGCGCCTGCTTTGGGAGCAGGAGATCGGAGGTTCAAGTCCTCTCATCCCGAATCGCACTATGTTGGGAGAGGGTACATACCGGTTCAGGTGAAGCGGACTTGAAACGAAGCACCCGCCGAGCACGTGCGAGGAAAAGCGGACAGGATGTCCGCGGCAGGGTGCGGAGGCGGGTCGGCGGGAATCGACAC
>CAZXMO010000066.1:0-17143 GCA_964641125.1 uncultured Spirochaetales bacterium | reverse complement strand
GCTAGTAGACAGCCATAAGCTGCATAAGGGTCTTCGGTGATCCCGGGCCGAAGTCTCCGTCGAATTTCAAAAATTCCCTTGTTTCCGCATGGATCCAATAGTCGGCCACCCAGAACGGCGATAAGGCACCCCTGAGGCGAATCTCAATATGGTCGGCCGGGTATTTCTTGTCAAGGACCTCGATCTCGCCGGTATGCACCTTATTGGCCCGGAGGTAGATGGGCCGGCCCTTGTAGATATCCAGAACCCAGAAATCCAGTCCGGTATCGATCTTATGGTACTGCTGTCTAAGAAGAATCGGTATGGGGTTTCCCCAGGGAAGATCCTCGACTTCGATTTTCTTGTTATGTTTTTTGCCCTCCACGGTACCGACGAAATTCACCGTACTCCCCTCCCGCCGGGCAATAAAATCGGTATCGTTATCAGGATCTAAGATACTCAGCTCAGTGACGGACCCATCCGGATTACACGTACACTTATACATTTCATTGGAATTATCTTTAAGAATAGTTAGGAAGATACGTCCTTTCTGCTCTTCGATAATCCACCGGCTTGTGTAATCATCTTTTCGTTCGACCGTTTCGTAGTACTTAAAAGTCTCGGCGCTCACGGGAAGTTCGAAAAAGACGATACCCGCCAGCACCGCTGTTAACGCAATTATCATCCGTCTCATACAAAGATGCTCCTAGGAAACTCTAACCGATCCTTATAATTGATTCAACTATTGACTTAACCCGGGGTACTCGATTATTCTCTGCTCATGAAATTCCGGCCCTCGCTTATTCCGGTCAAGTATTTCGAGAAGTTCAAACACTTTACGATTGTTCCATTCTTGATCTTTTCGGTACTGGCCGGAATCTTTCTGCCTCGGCTGCAGCTCGACCCCACTATCCGCATTGAATCACCTGAAGGTCATGACTGGTTTGAGCGCGTGAAGAGCCTCGACGAGGAGTTTCTCTCTGGTACGTCTCTGATCGTATCCATCGAAGCTGGTGGTGATCTCTATTCAGTCGAGAGTTTCGAGCGAATTCAGAAAGTTACAGCGGCTATGGAGAAGGTCGAAGGTATCCAATCGGTTTTTTCCATAATCAACTTGAAAGATATCGATCCTGACGCGGTTGATATGGATTTTATACCGCTGATCGAGGGTGAGGTTACCCCCGAAAGCCTGGATCAGTTGGAAAGGCAGCTTGCGGACAATCCCTTTTTCAGGGAAATGCTCATTTCCACCGATCGTTCGGCATGGACCGTCTACGGAATTCCCGACCCCGAGGCGAATTCCCTCGCCCTGGCATCTAAGCTCATAGAAGCCACCGAGGGCCTCGATTATGTCCACCTCTTCGGTCTTCCCGTAGTCGAGCATTATATGGCAGAGGCTATTCAGCACGATCTGACTCTCCTGCTCCTCATTTCGTGCATATTTATACTCGTAATCCAGGTGGTGCTCTCGAGGGATTTCATTACCGGAATCATTCTCTGGATTTCGTCCATTCTTCCCGCACTGTGGGTAATGGGTCTCTTTCCTATCTTCGGTATTCCCATGAGGATGGAGACGATCATCGTTCCTATCGAGGTACTGGCGCTCTCGACATCCTACGGAATCCATATAGTCAGGTACTATAAATTCCACGTCGAGCGTGGGATAGGATACGCCCTCGAACACACCACTATTATCGTATCCATGGCGGGACTGACCACTCTTATGGGCTTTTCATCGCTTTTGATATCCCGATTACCCAATATCCGTGTAACCGGCGCCTTCCTCATGGCGGGAATCGTTTTTTCCATAATCGGCGCTCTGTTCATGCTTCCCGGACTCCTCAGGCTGATCCGGGCGAAGAAGCTCCATACTCAGGAACTGAAGGGTTCCCGGTTCTACTTTGCGAGATACACCGCACCCGTCATCATCGTCGCCGGCATTATAGCCTTTTGCGCCGGGGGCATCTTCCGGGTCCAGTCCGATTACAGGATCAATACCGACTTCAAGAAGAACCACGAGATTCCCCAGATCTTAGACTACTTCGGTGAGCACTACGGGGGAATGGAGGAAATGGTCATCTACGTGACCACCGACGAAGAGTACGGCCTCGTGGATGTTCCCCTCTTCATGACAATGAAAGACATTTTTAACTCCATGGAAGAGGAAAGGCTCATCAGCTCAGTGGTATCGTTTATCAGTCCGGTGGAATGGATAAACGGACGTCTCAGCGGCGAGAGCGTACCCGTCACTCCGGAGATCGAAGAGCATCTCGGCGAGACCTTGGAGCTCCTGGTAACCAATGACTCCGGATTGAGTCTCGGGGCCTACATCAACACCGACTGGTCGACGGCCAAGATAACCTTGAGGTACGGAGATACCGATGTCTCGGTCCGTGAATCGAACGTCGAACGGGAACGGCTCGTACAATTCATCGAACAGAGATTCGAGGAAAGGCTTCCCGAGGTAAATATCGAGCTCGGGGGAAACTCCCTTGCCAAAAGGAACATCATCGACGCGGTGGTGAACAGCCAGATCCGGAGTATCTTTTACTTCTTTCCCATCCTGTTCATTCTTCTATTCCTGATATTCCGAAGCTTCAAGTGGGCGGTGTTCACCTTGATACCTCCGTTCTGCGCGGTTATTTTCTTCTTCGGTTTTATGGGCTGGACCGGGATATCCCTGGTGAGCTACCAGTCTCTGGCCATCGCGGTCATACTCGGAGTCAGTGTGGACGATGTCATCTACTTCATGATCTTCTTCAGACAGCAGCTCATGCAGGGCCAGGACAACACCGCAGCGTTAAAGGGGACCGTGGAGAAAGCGGGGGTCCCCATAATTCAGACTACCGTGGTCCTCGCTATCGGGTTCTCGGTAATGCTCTTTTCGGTCTACACCGCTGTCTCCGATACGGGACTCCTGACGATCTTTACCCTCTTCTTCGCCACATTGGTGACCCTTACCGTTATCCCGGCCCTTCTCAAGAATTTCATTTCTAAAGAGGATGCGGAGAAGGTACAGGCGAAGTTCAAGATATAAACGCGGGAAGTTGGTTTTCTACAGATACTCCCGAAACTTGTCAAGGGGCCACCTCTTCGATCCCGAGCCAGTGAATATCGCCTCTTCCGGACAGAGATTGAGGCATCCGCTGCACCCCACGCACCGGAGATTACGTATTCGGGGATACCCGCTGTCGGAATCGATAATTACGGCTCCGGAGGGACAGAACTCTTCGGCGCACCGTCCGCATCGCGTACACCTCTCCTCGTCGACTCGCTTCCCTATCCCCTCGACAAGGGCCATTTCCCAATCCCATGAGAACAGGGCGGTAAAGACTGCGAGTCCCGGACGTTTCCGAAGGGCCGAATCTTTTCCGGCCGCCGCGGATTCGTACCGGCCTGCGGAGAGGAGACGGTCCACAAGGCGGTCGATCCCGGGGAGCCCGCAGAGCGTATCCCGCGGCGGGGGCCGGTCCTTAGGGAAACGCCAGGCACGTATATTGTTCACCCCCTTTACGAGGAGGGGGGGCGCCGTGAGGGTCCATCCCTTACGAGTCAGAACCCTGAACATCGCCCGCACGGTAATTCCCGGCATATGGTGAGAGGTATTGAATAAGAAGAAGGGTTTACCCCCTCCGTCACGCCCCGCCTCCCCGCAGCTATCCGGCAGGCTCTCGAGGAAACGGTAGAATATCCGGGGCGGAAAAAACGAGTAGGTCGGCGCGCCGAATCCGATAATATCGTAGCGGGAGGGATCGAAACGAATCCCCTTTTTGAAACGGACGAGCTCGACTGTGCATCTTTCTTTGCCGAAGCCCTTCTCGAGCCCCGCGGCAAGGCTTCGCGCCACGTACCCGGTAACTCCGGTACCCGTAAAATAGAGGATTCCTACCTTCATCCGGATTTCCTAGGGATGCAGATCCATGGGAATCCACCCGGCCGGATCGGCCATCGTACGGTCGATCAGACCCATATCGACTTGGTCGGTGGTTTCGGCAACCCGGTATCCGGTTCCCCGGTACTCGAATCGGGCACCAGGCCCGGGTACATCCACCGCCACGAGGCTGTGTCCGTAGGAGGAGGATACGAGGAGGATCGAATCGATCCCGAAATACTCGAGGAGTATCATATATGTTAGACATCTCGCGTCGCAGTCGCCCCGGTTCTCGAGAACCGCGGTAAGCGGAGACAGCAGGTCCGAGACGGTTCCGGTCCGCTCGTAGGAAAATCCCTGAATCCAGGCTAGGAGCTCTTCGGCAATGACCCTATCGGAGGGGAGTTCGTTCCTCTCTCCTATCTCTCCTATCTCTCCTAGAAGGGCCTTCCGAACGGGCCGGTAGAGGGGGGCGAACCGGGGGTAGGTATCCCGGTAGATCAGGGTGTAGTATCGTCTCCAAGCCTCGGTATCGAGCTCTTCGAGGGTAGCGAGGATCCCCGCCTCACGCTCGATAAGAATCTGGGAAACCTCACTTTCCGTCGGATCGATGAGAACCGTTTCGTCGTTTCCCAGAATCCCCATCTGAATCGGTTCGGTATGGGGTCCGGGCCAGGGGTACTGATACTGGCTGACCGGCCCCGGCAGAAGCCGTGCATCCGTACCCGCCGAAAATCCGTCCAAGGATGAAATAAGCTCCGGCCTGACTTGATCGAACTTGTTTTCGGGAGCGTAGGCTAGGAGGGTAAGATCATCGGGGCAGTCGTTTAGGCAGATACAGTACCCGTATACCCGTTCACCCGCCGCGCTGAAGGATACTTCCGCGAAGATCCCCTCACACCCGTTGTATTCATAAGAAACGGGCTCGCCTTCGAGGGCGAGGGCCGATGAAATGTATCGGTATATCCCCGGGGCGTCGGGAAAGGTTTCTCCTTCCATAGTCAGAGCCTGGAAAATAGTATCCTCACCCGTTCGTCGAAAGGAGAGACTCTCGGGACTGCTTAAATCAAGACTCTCCCAGGTTTCGGGGATGTTGAGGAAGTAGCCGTAACGGGGTATCTCGAAGGTTTCCGCGGCGGCTTCGGAACCGGGTCGTGATAAGACGAAGGCAAGCACGAGAGCGAGAGAACTGAATACACGGGGAGCTCGGGTGGGCAATCTCATGGTGCGAACAAACTATCATATATTTTCCCTACTGCAAAGCTCAGATTTTGTGTACTATGACACTATGAAAAACAAGCTGATCATCCACGGACACTTCTACCAGCCTCCAAGAGAGAATCCCGACACCGGGGTGGTCCCCCGGCAGCCTTCCGCTGCCCCCTTCCGGGATTGGAACGCCAGGATCACCCGTGAATGTTACGGAGCGAATGCAGCCTCCCGGTATCTGAATGGGACCGGAAGAATTCTCGATATTCTCAATAACTACGAATCGATTTCGTTTAACTTTGGACCGACTCTCCTCAACTGGCTCGAAGAAAATGCCCGTTCGGTCTATCGGGCTATTATCGAGGCCGACAAGGCGTCCCGAAAAAAGAACAACGGCCACGGTAACGCCCTGGCTCAGAGCTATAATCACACCATCCTTCCCCTGGATCCTCCGGAGGTAAGAAAGATTCAAATAGCCTGGGGAATCGCCGATTTCGAGCGGCACTTCGGCCGAAAGCCGGAGGGCATGTGGCTTCCCGAAACAGCGGTGAACCTCGAGACCGCCGAGGCCGCGGCCGAAGCGGGAATACGGTTTATCATCTTAAGTCCCTGGCAGGCGGAAGCCTTCCGGCACGGGAAAAAATGGAAACACCTCGGTAAGGAACCCGCTCCCTCGAATCGGCCTTTCCGCCTTCACGGTATAGGTAAGGATTTAGCGGTGTTCTTTTACAATCACAGTCTCGCCGAAGGAATTTCTTTTCAGCATTTTTTGAAAGACGCCGAATCGCTCTACACACGGCTCAAGGAATTTATGGACCCTGAAAAATCCTCCCATCTCATCCACACGGCCACCGACGGAGAGGTATACGGCCATCACGAACCTTTCGGGGATATGTGCCTCGCCGCATTGGTCAAGAGAGTACATGGTCGAGACGATTTCGAGCTGACCAACTATGCAGCATACCTCGACGAATTTCCCCCGGTCGAAGAGGTTCGCCTGAAACCCGGTGAAAAGGACAAGGGGACCTCCTGGAGCTGCGCCCACGGAGTCAGCAGGTGGTATAAAGACTGCGGATGTTCCACCGGCGGTGCGGAGGGCTGGTCACAGGCGTGGAGGGGCCCCCTGCGCAAGGCTTTCTCCTTTCTCTACGAAGAGGCGAAAAGGATCTACCCCGAGAGGATCGGGGAGTTCACCCGGGCGGACCCTGCCGAGATACTCGAGCGCTACGGGACGGAGGAGTGGTCGGCGCCGGCGAAGCTCGATTTTGCTAAACCTTATCTTGATCAGAACGGACGTCTGAAGCGGGCGGACCTTGTACGGTTCTTCCGGCTGCTCGAAGGACAGCGATACGCGATGTACATGTTCACCTCCTGCGGGTGGTTCTTCTCCGAAATTTCGGGAATAGAACCGGTCCAGAATATGAAATACGCCTACGAGGTAATCAAGCTCTATACCCCCTTTTTCGACGATCCCCGGGAAGTCATGGACACCTTTTCCGGGATTCTCGAGAATGCGCCGAGCAACGTGGATACCTACGAAAACGGGGCGGAAATTTTCGAACGGGAGGTGACGCGAGTTTCTCATCCGCCGGAATACGCGGCGGGACTGCTCGCTATCGAGGAATTCGCAGGGGCCGACAAGATTGCTTCTAAGCTTTACGGCCACTACCGGACTACCTCGTACCGAGAAGAGACCCGCTCTGAAGACGGACTCAAGATCACGGCGGAGATAACCGTCGAGGATCTTCGGATCCTCGAAAGAACTCGATGCGGTGTTCTTCTCGATATATCTGATCCGGAACACACCGTCCTCACCGTGGACAATCACGACGATACCGGCCGGAGTAAAAAGCATATCCCCTTGAATACGCTTCCCTATTCGGTACGGAAGCTTTTGGTTGATATCTATAACCGCTGCGTCCCCGTTCCCCCCGACAGGGGGCCCTTCTCGGGAAGACTCACGTGCGCCGTAAATATCCTCTCCTTCGCGAAGACTATCGAGATCGAGCCGCCGCGCCCCATCGTATCCCTCGCCGAATACCACTCCGGTATACAGCTTCAGACTATATTCTCCCGGGACGCCGCCTCCTTCTCCTCGTCCACGGTCAATGCCGTCAGGAGAATTCTTAAAGATGTCAATCGGTTTTCCTTGAGAATAGACGAAAAATACGTAAAGCGCCGGATCAGCGGGCTCCTCTCGGAGGTAATAGATCTGTTGTCCTCGGGAAGGGTGAGCGGCCATATTGATATGGTAATCGACCTCCTCGAGATATCCCGGGAGGCGGGCATCGCTCCGGAACTCGCCATAAGCCAGAACAAGATATTCTCTCTCCTGAAGAGCACGTCCTTCGACGGGATGGACCCTGTGGTCAGGGAAAAGCTCCTCGAAGCGGCTTTGCATTTAGGAATAGCAGTGGAAGGTTAGCCGATTTCCGCGGCTTGGAATTAGTATCCCAATGAAAAGAATGATCACTCCAAAGGTTTACGGGCACGCATCACCATAACATCCCCGGCACCTATGAGCTTTGCCGCCCTATCGGCTATTCTCTTCACCCCGGGAGGCGCGAGGCCGGCGGCAAGGCCGCCCCAGGTCTTAGTCTTCTCGACCCTGAGGCCCGCCTCTTCGAGAAGGCGCCGCAGGGTCTTTTTCGAGTAGAGCACCACGTGATCGGGAATAGCCGATCTCCACTTAGACCCCATCAGCCGGGACTGAAAACCCCTGATGTTCGGGGTAGTGACGATGCACCTCCCGCCGGGGGCCGTAATTTTCACGACCTCGTCCATAAACCGTACCGGATTGGGGATATGCTCGATAAGGTGAGAAAAGTGGACCACCGAAAAATATTCCGCCGGAAACCGCGCTTCCTCGAGGGAGGTATTTATAATATCCACCTTCCGCTCACGCCTTCCGTATTCCGCGGCGGGGGAACATACCTCGATGCCCTTTTCATCCCATCCCCGCCCCTTTACGTATTCGATGAGCATCCCGGTGGCGCATCCCACGTCGAGAAACCGTTTGGGCTCCCGAGTACCGCGTTCGATCTCCTCGAAATCAACGTCGCTCAAGGTTTGGAGCATGAGGGAAAAAAAATTCGCCTCGTTTTCGATTTCGTAATCGAAGTACTCGTCGGCGTACCGCCCGAGAAGTTCTTCCGACAAGGGCATGGGGTTCTGGAAGACGAGACCGCAGCCCCGGCAGCTCATATATTCGGCTTCTTCGATGGAATAGCGGGGCTCAAGGTCAATCGATCCGCACAGGGGACAGGGGATGAGCCTGGAACGTTCTTTACCGGGAACGGTGGAAAAAGTCTTCACTCCGCGTCTCGAACGATGAAGGACTTGATAAGGGCGGTCTCGTTCCCGGCGTAATCCCGGACTATGAGCTCCATACTACTCCTCCCCTCTAAGAGATCGACCTCGGTCAAGGCGAGTCTTTCGGTTCCCCTATATAGAGCTGAGCACGTAAGTTCCCCCGAATTGGTGAGGACGAGGGAATCCTCCGTTTCCTTCAACGCCTCGAGCTTGATCGAAAAAACCTGCAGGCCGTTTAAGAACATGGTTATCGAATAAATCGACATCGGTGACCATACCCGTGAAAATTCGCTCGGATCGTACGCGGTAATCGTCACCGTATACCGCCCCGCGGGTACGGTCATGTCGTCCTCCACCGTTATAGGGGTCCCTTCTGAAAGAAGCTCGAGCCCCTCCACCACGGGCCTCGAGGTATCGGATATAGAGGGCAAAAGGAGAAGAGGATTGACGATTTGTTTGAAATCGGTATCGAGAACGGAAAACCGGAGTTGGTTCCCGTAGGTCCAGCCGGAATCCCCTACCCTCCCGAGGGGCGCTTTAGCACCGATTGTTCGAGGCAGATCCCGGACCGAGTCTTCGGTCAGGTGTCCGTAAACTGTTTTGAGCCCGCCTTCGTGCTCGACAACCGCGAAATTTCCGATCCCCGAAGGGAGCCCATATTCATCTACCACGGCGGAAAAGACTATCTCGCCTGAATCAGCCGCTCGAACCGTTCTCTCCACTCCGAGCATAGTGACGGCGGTATTGAAGTTCCCTCCGTGATTCTCACCGAAGGTGGATATGATCTTAGGGTTCACTACCGGCCAGTCGAAAGAAAATCCGAGGCCGGCGGATATTGAGATAAGCATAATCGAGAGAAACAGTCTTTTCATACCCTACGCCTCCCGAACGGTAATACGAAAGACCGAGTTCCCGTTAGTCAGAAAGAGGGCGTCTTCTCCTCTTCGAAGATGAACGGTCCCCTGAAAGAGGTAATCGGTAATCTTTCGCCCCGTGATATCGAAACAAGTAAAGGCAATTCCTTCCTCAACGGCCGCAACGGCGAATATGAGGTGTTCTTCCCGGTGGAAGTACGCTTCCACACCCCTTCCATGGAGGGTCAGAACCGAACTCCTCGGTCCCTCGAGATCCAAGATGCGAAGAGCCCCTTCCCGCTCGTAGACGATGAGTCCGGATTCGAGGAACTCGACATAGGCTTCTCGCCTGAAGTCGGTTTTCAGGACTTCCGATGAGACGAGCTCATATACCCCTTCGATCTTTTCGAACACGACGAAACGCTGGGGACCGCTGCCCACGAGACCGGCGAACCTACCGCCGGTGCTATCGACGGCGCACCCGTATACGGTATTGTACTTACCCCCTCGAAATGTTTCGACATGGACATTCACCCCCTCGGGGTTTACCACGAGAAGCCGGCCGTCCAAGAGCCCAACGGCACTGTGATTATCGGAGCTCGAAAAGGAAGTTATTATCGATGCGAAACGTTTCGACCAGAGAAGATCCCCATCGGATGTATATTCGGAGATACCGGACCGGTCCTGATGAAATACGAACAGCCGCCCCGATTCGATTTGCGGATAGCCTCGGGTATCGATCGAGCTGGCAATTCTTCCGTCGTTTCCCTTGATGAGAAGCCTTTCGGGAATACTCGAGTAGTTGATAAAGAACTTATCCCCTAAGGCGGCACGCTGGAGCCGGGTTTCGGCATACCCGATGGCCCCTTCCTTGCTAACATAACACAGGTAATCGTCGAGGAGAAGCGGCGTATATGGCGAATCGTCTGATACACCGGCAGTCCCCGAAAAGGCATTCTCGGGAGTCAGTGTTACGCGCCAATCTACGGCGAGGTACCGCTCCCGCTTTACCGAGATTGGTACGAGGAAGAAATACACAACTGCCGCCGTGATGCTGAACAGGATGAGGATGTTTCGCTTTTTCATATATCCGGCTACGCTCCGTTGAATCCTAATATGATATGTGCGATACTGTCAACGAAAAGGAATCGACATGGACAGAGAAAAGCTTGTAAGGCTGGCGCGGGAGGCCGCGGCCCGGGCTTACGCCCCGTACTCTCATTTCAGGGTCGGCGCGGCGCTCCTCCTCTCGGACGGGACCGTCGTTACCGGAAGCAATGTGGAAAACCGCAGTTACGGACTTACCAACTGTGCCGAACGCTCGGCCGTCTTCACCGCGGTCTCGAGGGGGCGGACCGACTTTACCGCTCTCGCGGTGTACAGTCCGGAATCGAAGGCCCCCCTGCCTCCCTGCGGGGCCTGCAGACAGGTAATAAGCGAATTCGTATCATCCGATTTTCCTGTTCTCTGCGCCTCCGCCTCGGGTGTAATCGAAGAAGTTCCCATGAAAGACCTTCTTCCGAAAGACAGTCTCAAAAACTTCAAGGAAACGGGAAAGAACGGCTGATCCCGGTGGACAACCGCTCCATCGACCGGGTTTTATTTGCCCTCCGCCCTCCTCGAATCCGATTCCATCTTGTTCTTCCACACATCGAGCTTCTTTTTTACGGTGTCTCCCTGATCCGCCTCGCCGAGCATCAAGTGGACCCTGCGGAGGGCCGACAGATAGTTTATAGCCAGCTTGAAGTCGTCGATCCTCGAAGTGGAGAGCTCGTACTTTTCCCGGTACCGGTCGGCCGAGTGCTGCAGCATCCGTTTCGTCAGATCGAGATGGGCGAGTCTGACCTCGTATCCGTCTACCCTCGGGTCGAGCCCGGCCACGAGGGTCTTGAAGTCGAGGAGGTTCTTGCTTACCGTGGCGAACCTTCCCTCCATTTCCACAAAGGACCACTTCCACTTGGTGTTCTCCCCGAAACCGTCCTTGACCGACTGTATGGAGAATCCGAGCTTCCGGAGAAGGGCATACCGCTGCCTTTCGTTATAATCTTCGAACTTACGGAGTTTTTCCTCGTAATCGGAGAAAGGCACGTCGATATAGCCGGTAACGTTTTCTTCGAGATAGATAATGCTCTTGTAGATGTCCTTGCGCGCATCGTTCAAGAAGCTCTCATTCTTGACCCCTAAAAGGGCGACCGACAGCTTGTTCATCAGAGTCAAGTAGGAGATCCGGTCGAGTATCTCCTCGGAGAGGGTAAATCGCTGGTACTCGGCCCCGTTGTCTTCCTTCTGGATGACCGCGATGAGACTTTTCTCGCGCCGCTGCATTTCCTCGGTGATGTTCTTGTACTCCCTGATTTTTTCGGAATACCTCTTCTTGGCCGCTTCGCTGATTCTACCCATTAGGCCGCGCCTCCTCGCCCCGGCGGAACGACGGGTTGTGCCGCTCGAGAAGCTCCCGGGCATGCCGGACCGACGCCTCCCCTTCGGTATCCCCCGAGAGCATGCGGGCGATCTCTTTTATCCGCTCCCGGTAATCGAGAGTATCCACCCGCGTGACAGTCCTGTCTTTTTCAACCCGTTTTGTCACCTTTATATGATTATCGGCACGAACGGCGATTGTTGCAAGGTGGGTTATACACAGGACCTGTTTTCCCCGGGCAAGATTATGGAGGTGCTCGGCGACACTGACCGCTACCTCTCCGCCGATGCCCACGTCGATCTCGTCGAAGATCATACCCGAAATACCGTCTATTTCGGAGAAAACCGTCTTCATCGCAAGCATAATCCTCGAGAGCTCGCCCCCCGAAGCAATATTCTTCAGGGATTTAACCGGTTCCCCGGCGTTCGGAGATATCAGGAACTCGATCCGGTCGTAGCCGTAGGGGCCGCACACCGGCTTTCCCTTCTCCGAGACCTTCTGAGTCACCGCGATCTCGAATTGGGCCTGAGGCATTCCGAGCTTCGTAAGCTCGTTGAGGACACGGGTCTTGAGATCGGAAGCGGCGGATTTGCGCTTCGAGGAGATCTCCCGGGCAACTGAAGTGATTTTACGCTCTAAGTCCTGAATCTCCTTCTCGATATCCTCCCGGCCCTCTTCCCAATTCTCGAGCCGTTGTAACTCCTCTCTACTCTTTTCCAGATACTTAAGGACATCTTCGATGGTGTCGCCGTATTTCTTCTCGAGGTTCCGAATAACCGCCATCCGCTCCTCGCAGGCCTCGAGCCTCTGAGGTGAGAAATCCACCCCTTCCCGGAACTCCCGGACCGACTCGGCGACATCCTCGATCTCGAAGAAGGCGTCGTCGAGGCGCTTAGACAGGGGAGCGAGGTCATCGACTATTTTCGATGTCTCCTCCATGGCGGAACGTGCCTTCCTTAGGGGTGCCAAAGCCCCTCCCCTGCTCTCGGAGGTATTCTCATAGAGGGTGTCGAGGAGGGAAAAGAGGCGCTCACTCTCGTTCAAGAGCTTGATTTCCCCGGCAAGCTCCTCCTCCTCCCCCGGGACGAGCTTGGCCTCTTCGATCTCGTGTATGGAGAACCCCAGGATGTCCTTCTCCCTCAGCCGGTCCCGTTCCCCCGAAATCATCCGTTCGTAGTCCTTTCTCTTCTTGTTGAGGGCTGAAAATGTCGCAGTGAGATTATCGACCTTGTCCTCTATGCCGGCGTATCTGTCGACGAGCTTCCGGTGGTTTTCCGTTGCCAGGAGGGATTGGTGCTGGTGCTGCCCGTGGAGATCGAAGATAAGCGAGGTGAGCTCCTTGAGATCGGATTTGGTAACGGAGGCGGATTGGACGAATATTGCCCCTCTGCCGCTTCGCTTGAGAGTTCGCCTGACCAAGACGGTCCCGTCCTCGGGAGCGATTTCGCGGGAGTCGAGCCATTCCCGAGCCTCCCGGTCGTCTCCGATCCGGAACACCGCCGATACCACCGCCTCCTCTTCGCCGGTGCGGATAGAATCGACCTCCCCCTTTTCGCCGAACAGCAGGCTCAAGGCCCCGAGAAGGATCGATTTTCCGGCCCCCGTTTCTCCGGTAAGGACGTTCAGCCCCCCGGTAAAGTCGATGTGCGCGGAATCGATAAGGGCGTAGCCGTGGATGGAAAGCTCTTCAAGCATTAGGTCCTCCCGACCACCTGAGTTTCGACCTTAATACTTCGTAGAAGTTCCGCTTGTCGGAGCGGATTAAAAGGGTATTCTCATCGGCACGGCTGAACCGGACGACGTCCCTCGGCTTGAGGTTGAAGCTGTGCTGTCCGTCCACCGTCAACGTTACCCCGGTGCGTTGTCCTTCGAGGACCTCCACCGACACCGTTTCGCTCCCGGGTGTTACAATGGTGCGGTTGGACAGGGTAAAGGGACAGATGGGATTGATTATCATAGCATCCATCTCCGGATCGAGAATAGGACCTCCCGCGGCGGCGCTGTAGGCGGTTGAACCGGTCGGTGTGGAGACGATGACACCGTCGGCCCGGTATTCCCCTAAGCGGGTGTTCGATAGAGCCACCTCGAGCTTGACGATCTTGGAAATACCCGAGGAAGACACCACACTGTCGTTCAATCCGGTATACTTGGCGACCTGGATATCGTTTCGAAAGACGGTAACCGCAAGCATTATACGTCTACTAATACCGAGCAAATCGTCCTGGTACTTCTCGAATGCCGCTTTCCATTCATCTTTTCCGATTTCGGTGATAAATCCGAAATCGCCCATGTTTACCGCGAGGATGGGAAGGTTTCTGCCGGCGAGGATCCGCGCGGAATAGAGCACAGTGCCGTCCCCCCCGAGGGAGAAGGCAAGATCGAACGGTTTGGAGTCGAGCACCGCGGTATTGTCTTCGAAACCTATTACGGTCGTCTCGATGTGTCTCGCGTCGAGGTATTCCCGGATACTGTCGACCATTACCGAGGCTTCTTGTTTTCCCCTGTTGACGATGAGGAGTACGCTGTCTAGCTGCTTATCCATTGAGTTAAAACTATACACAATGTAGGGGGGTATTGCAAACTCACGGCAGCGTGGAGAGCACCTTGATGACACTTTCAGTGTTCCTCTTACCGAGCATCGGATAGAGGGGAAAGAGAAGGCACCTCAGAGCAAGGGAGTCCGCCTGGGGACAGGGGTATTCGGGATCGGGATAACGCTGAAAAACGGTATTCTCGAAGGCCGAAAGGGTTTCCACCCCTTTCTTGGATGCGTACTGCCGGACGTTCTTGAGCCCCGCCTCTAAGAGAACCGGGAAAGAAAAGTGGACGTTTTCCGCATCCCCCCTCTGTACGAGCATGCGGTGTTTGGTTTTCATGACCGCATCCTGATAGAGCTTGGCAATCTCCCCGCGGGCGGTAAGATTCCGCTCGATATGCTCGAGCTGTACCGCGCCGAGAACGGCGTTCATATCGGACATCCTGATCTCATCAGCGGCCTCTCCGATCAATGACCGGAGGCGCCCGTAGTCCCTCTTCGATTTACCGGTCACGACCGCTCCGCCGCCGGATGTAACGATCCCGTCCGCTTCGGTGGAAACCATAGTGAATCGGCCGAATCCGCCGCAGAGACTTTCCCCGTCGTTGGCGCCCAAGCTCTGAGATATATCCTCGATGACGGGCAGGCCGAGATCCGTTATTCCGGCGATATCGGGAACAAGCCCCAGAGGATAGTGGACCACGATCGCCTTGACCTTTGAATCGAGTCTGTGTCCGATCGATCCGAGACTCACGCACCCATTGTCGGGATCGACATCGGCGAAAACCGGGACCAGGGACAAGTCGGCGAAAACTTCGCCGTACCATCCCGGCGCGAGGGGCGAGATGACCACCCGGGAGTCCTCGGGAATCTCCAAACCGCGGAGAGCAAGCCTCAGAGCCTCGAGGGGGGTCCTGACGGCGATTCCCCCGGCATGTCCGTAGTACTTCGACGTTTCCGAAGCGAACCGATCGCTCTCGGGCCCCGGGCCGATGCTGTCGGAGACCATCGTGGTGAGGACCGCGTCCATCTCTTTGCGCTTGATCGAGGGTTTGAATACGGGTATCGCCATGGCTTACTTGGTAAAGGCCCCGATCTGTTTCAGTTCCTTGGGATCGAACATCCGATGAATATCGAGAATGATGAGATACCCGTTCTCCTGATTGATGACTCCGCGGATGTATTCGGCCCCGATCCCGGAGAGCATCTGCGGCGGCGGTTGTATACGTTCGGTATCCACGGTTACCACCCGGGATACTTTATCGATGATGATACCGATAAGAACGTCGTTGAGGTTGATTATGACCAGCCCGCTCAAAAGCTTATCTTCTTCGCTTAAATCGGCCGCCTTGATGTGGAACCTGCGGTGAAGGTTTATAACCGGGATGATGCTTCCCCGCAGATTGAAGATACCCTCCACATAGGCGGGAGCGTTGGGGATAGAACGGATATTCTCTTCCCGTACGATACCGTCAACTTCCATGATATCGATACCGTACTGTTCCCCGCCGAGTTGAAATGTGACAAGTTGCAATTGGCTATCGTTTTCGTCCATCGTCCCGTCCTTTTTTGAATGTTACCCCGAGAGCCCGAGTAAGTTCAAGAGGATGAGAGACGCACCTCGTCACTCTCGAGCTCCCGCTTGCTTGCCAGGTGGAACTTCTCGACGAGCCGGTCGATGGTCATGGTCCGTTTTTCCTCGTCATGAATGTCGAGAATAACCTCCCCCCGGTCCATCATAATGAGCCTGTTTCCGTATTCGATGGCGTGTCCCATGTTATGAGTGACCATCATCGCCGTGAGGTCGTAGCGGCGGATGTACTCTTCGGTAAGCCTCAGGACCAACGCCGCGTTTTTCGGATCCAGCGCGGCTGTGTGCTCGTCCAAGAGGATAAGCTCCGGCTCCGAGAGGACCATCATTAGAAGGGTCAACGCCTGCCTCTGCCCGCCGGAAAAGCGTCTGACATTCTCTTTGAGCCGGTTCTCCAACCCCATATCGAGATCTTTGAGCTGCTCCCGGAAGAACTCCCGGGTCTTGTTGGTCAAACTGATTTTCAAGCCCTTGAACCCCTTTTTCAGACAGATCATCATATTATCTTCCAGGGTCATATTCGAGGCGGTCCCCGAGAGGGGGTCCTGAAAGATTCTTCCGATAGAACGGGCACGGTTGTACTCGGCCACCTTGGATATATCTCTGCCGTTCAGCAAAACCCGGCCGGCGGTTGGGAAAATGGTCCCCGCGATCAGGTTGAAGAGGGTCGTCTTCCCCGCCCCGTTCGATCCTATAACGGTTATAAAGTCACCCCGCCGTACCTCCAGATCCACCGAGGCGATTGCCGGATTCTCATCCGGGGTTCCTTCGTTGAATATCTTGGTTATCCCTTCCAATTTAACCATTCCGTTTCGCCCCCTTTCGCCCGGTAATCCGCAGCCTCGAAGCGGCGAGAAACAAAATGATGAGAAGTCCCGTGATCAGCTTAAGATCGTTCGGAGTAAGGTTGATGTAGTATCCGTAGAACCTTCCCACGAACATAATCCCTCTAAAGATGATCGATCCGATGATCGCCCGTATCAGGAGGACACTGATCCTCGTGGACCGGATAAAAAACTCGCCGATCATGACCGAGGCTAGTCCTGCGATGATGATCCCCTGTCCCATATTGACGTCGGCGAAACCGAGGTACTGTGCGGCGAAACCGCCGGATACAGCGACGATACCGTTGGAGAGGCCGACGCCGATGACCTTCAGGTAGTTGGGGTTAACGCCCTGGGTAATGACCATCTGCTCATTGTTTCCGAGCGCTCCTAAGGTAAGACCTAAGTCGGTACGGAAGAAGAGGCCGAGGAGAGTCACAACGAAGCCCACCAGAATGACGAGAAAGAGGACTAACCCCCATTCCTCGGGCAGAGCTCCGCTCAAGCTTTCCGTTACCTTGGACAAGGTTGTTTCTACCCGCAAGAGC
>CAZXMO010000065.1:13031-17361 GCA_964641125.1 uncultured Spirochaetales bacterium | reverse complement strand
ACTCAGTATTATGTCTAATAACTTATTATTCTCCATTATGAATCGTATGCTCAAAGTTATGCTCGTTATCGCGTTCTTCGCGGCCGGCGCCGGTGTGTTTGCACAGAACGGGACGATCAGCATAAGCACCTCCTATAACAATCTTCTCAGTAATCCCGAAGGAACCGGAATGCTCGACAGGACTACCGCCGAAGCCTTCCGGAGGATCGGGTATGAGGCGGAGCTCGTCTATACCCAAACGGAAAAGGCCCTTCACGACGTCGACGCCGGCATTCTCGATGCCGAAATCAACCGGATCGGGGGCATGGAAAAAGAGTATCCCAATCTCGTCCGGGTCCCGGAACCGAACATGACGATGCGCTTCGTTGCTTTCAGTTCGAGTCCCCTCGAGATCACGGATTGGCAGAGCCTCGAGGATTACGACATCGGCATCGTCCGCGGCTGGAAGATCCTCGAAGCGCACACCGCCGGTTTTCCTTCCGTTACCTTCGTACCCACGGAAGTGGAACTTTTCACCATGCTCGAGAAGGGGAGAATCGACGCGGCGCTGTATGCCGAGCTTACCGGCTATGCCGCTCTTCGGGACCTCGGTTATTCCGGCATCAGACATATCGAACCGCCCCTCGCAGAGCGGGACATGTACCTCTACCTCCATAGAAGCCTCAAGGAACTCGCCCTGCCTCTAGCGGAGGCCCTGCGGGACATGAAGCGGGACGGAACCTACGACCGGATAGCCGAAGAGACACTCGATCAATACTTGCCGAGTGTTACGCGATGACCTCCGCCGGTATCCGTACCACCGTTGCCAAGAAGCTCCTTTTCGTAACGGCGGCGACGGTCCTCGTGCTGGCATCGCTGTTTCTTCCCTTCGAAGCCTACCTATCCTACCGCCGGGCGGTCGCAATATCCTCGGAACAGGTCGAACAGATCTACGCGAGCCACATCCCCGCCCTGGTCTCGAGCCTGTGGCTGACCGATTACGATCTCCTCGATGAACAGATCAGCGCGATCGAGCGGTTCCCCTATATTCGCAGGATTACCGTGTTAGACGATGAAGGGAGGAGGTATTCTTCCGGCCGCGAAGAAGTCGAAGGGACCCGGGAAATACGGGAAAAACTGACCTATTCCCGAAGGGGAAGCACCGTAGAGGTGGGTACTCTTTTTCTCTACATAGACGAAAAAAAGATCATACGGGACGCTTGGACCGCGGTAACGCCCTTCCTGGCGTACCACATCGCCGCTCTTCTTATAATAACCCTCGCGGTCTCCCTCGTTAGCCGGATGATCGTCGGCAGGCATCTGAAATCTCTCGCCGAATATATCAGGCATGAAAATCCTAAAGACTATTCAGCGGCAGCAAAACTGAACCGGAAGACGAAGAGACCTGATGAAATCGACTATCTCGCCGAAGCGATCGATACTCTGCAGACAAGAATCCGCCGGGAGTTGGAGGACAAGGACCTCCTTATCAGAGAAGTCCATCACCGGATCAAGAACAATATGGCCGCGGTGGAGAGTCTTCTCCTTCTGCAGGCTTCGAGGTCAGACGATACCTCGGTTGCGTCTTCCCTGAGAGACGCCGCGGGGAGAGTACACAGCATATCCCGCCTCTACGGAAAACTCTACAAATCAGGCGACGCGGACCGCGGAACGGCCCGCGATTATCTTGGGCCCCTCGCAGAGGAAATCCTTTCGGTAAGCGGAGTGGAGGATATCGAGATAAACACTGATATCGAAGAACTCAAAATCGACGTCGAGACACTCAAAACCCTCGGCATTATCCTCAATGAGCTCATAACCAACTCCCTGAAACACGCCTTTTCCGGAAACGGGGGCGGAATATCCATACGTCTATTTCGTTCGGAAAAAAATAGGATGCGTCTCGAGTACCGGGACACCGGAGCGGGTCTCCCTCCGGGAGTCGACCCTTCGGCTGATGCGGGCCTCGGCATGATGATCATTAATTCGCTTACCGAACAGATCCGGGGGGACCTCCTGATCGGAAACGGCGGAGGATTCGAGGCGGTAATCGATTTTCCGGCGAGAGAAGATTGGTAAATCCTAAGCGGAACTACTATACTGGAGTCAGTATGACATCTGAGGAGCGGACAAAAATACTCTTAGTCGAAGACGAAGCCATTATCGCCCTGAGTGAGGCCAAGCTTCTCACCGATGCGGGATACGAAGTCGAAACGGTCCACAGCGGGGAGAAGGGTGTCGAGGCCGTCGAAAAAAACCGGTTCGACCTCATCCTCATGGACATCGACCTCGGAACGGGCCGGATGGACGGAACCGAGGCCGCGGAGATCATCCTCCATAAACAAGACCTGCCCATCGTATTCCTCACGAGCCACGCGGAAAAGGAATACGTCGACCGGGTCAAGGGAATTACCGGATCGGGATACATCCTCAAGAACTCCGGCCGGTTTGTCCTCCTCGAATCGATCAGCATGGCCCTCACCCTCTTCGAAGCGAAGAAGGAGGCGGAAAACCACTTAGAGAGACTCAGCCGGGCCCTCAAAGATCTCGAGAACCGGGAGTACAGGATGGAGCACATGAACCGGGTCCTCCGGACGGTCCGGAATATCAACCAGCTTATAACTAAAGAAACCGACGAGAAGAGCCTCCTGGAGAAGGCATGCAGGATGATGATCGAGACCAGCGGCTACCGGGAGGCCAGTATCGTTCTTGATTCCGCCGGACCCGATCAAAGGCAGGTCTATGGAACGTATAGAGGAGACACCGCGGAGGTGCTTACCAAATACATACAGGAAGGATGCGTACCCCGCTGCGCCCGGGAGGCGATAAAGAGCGGGACGACGATTATTACCGTCGATCCCGACACGGAATGCAGGGATTGCGCACTGCTGCCCCTCCAGGGAAGAAACGAAACCCGGGATGCGGCGGTGATGACCGCGGGAATCACCTGCGGCAATAAACAGTACGGCTGGGTCAGCGCGGTCCTCCCCGATTTTTACGTGAGCAATCCGGAGGAGCGATCTATGTTCTCGGAGATAGCCGGAGATATCGCCTACGCTCTCTACAGTTTCGACGTCCATGAGCAGAAAAGGAGTGCCGAACTGCGGACACGGGAGAGCGAGGAAAAATACCGCCGGATTTTTGAAAACACTTCCGTGGGGATCATCCAAGTCGACCGGAGATATATACTCCGGGAGGCAAACGAGGCCTTCTTAGAAATGACCGGCTATACCGCGGAGGAGCTTATCGGAAAATCGATAATCGACATTACCCATCCCGACAACCGCGAACCGACGCTTGAGAATATGAACAGGATCGAAGCGGGAAAGACGGAATCTTTCCGAATGGAGAAAGTGTATGTGCGGAAAGACGGAAGCCTAGCGCACGCTCTTCTTACCGTTGACATCATACGGGACGAGGAGGGAAATCCCAAGTTTTTCATCGGGACCACTGTGGAGAGGGGACGGTAAGCGGTTCTCCGGGTTGAGACAAGGTATTACATTTCCCTGCAGTTTTTTCCTTAAACGTTGAGGCAATATTATCATCTAAATTAAGATTGGTCCTCATTAATACTCTCTAAGAATCAAATAAGCTTATTCTTATACAGCTTTTTCCCCTCCGCGAGGCGCTCCCTGTCGATCATCTTTCCGAGGGCTTTTTCGATGCGCCCCGCTAAGAGGCGGGAAATCGCACGGAGAAAAATCCGGGGACGGGCGGGACGGTACCAGTCGCCCCCCTCGTAGGCCCCGAGTTTGGTAAAGTAGGCGTAATCGGCGGAAAAGATGTTCGGCATCATACGGGCGATCATGCTGAAGGCGTTGAAGATCATGTAATCGCCGAACCCGGGCTTCATCGGCGCCTTCTGCCCGCGCAGAGCTGTTGCGAAGGTGTTCGCTGCCCGTTTTAAGTGGAGACGCTTCTTTTCGAGGTCCGATTCCACTTGGGGAAAGGGCATGAGATCGGTGTACGCCTTCCCGGCGACGGTGAACCCGGCGCCGGAAGCCCAGGTTTCAAGGGGAATAAACACCCCCTTCTCCTGCCACTTCGTGCAGGCCGACAGGATAAACGCCGGTTTTCCGAAGTACTTCGGCCGGTGACAGTTGTAGGCCGAGTGATCGAGGAAGTTCTTCATGACGGCGGTGACGCTGAACATGTAGCCGGGACTCGCGAGGATAAGTCCGTCCGAGGCGGTCAGTTTTTCTTCGATGGGCCTTACCGCGCCGCGGTGGGGACAGCTCTCCTCCCCCCGCAGGATGCAGGAGTGGCACCCGGTGCACAGGGGGACCGGATAATCGTAGAGATTGAGTATTTCGACTTCGGCTTCCGTCTTTTCTTCGAGCTTTTCTTCGAG
>CAZXMO010000065.1:0-12931 GCA_964641125.1 uncultured Spirochaetales bacterium | reverse complement strand
CTTTTCTTCGAGCTTTTCTTCGAGGGCCCGGGCGAAGAACCGGACGATCTCTTCGGTGTTCCCGTTTTTCCGGGCCCCCACAACTGCGGTTATTTTCATAGGCCTATCCTATCAGAAAGGGTCCCGCACGGTAAGTGACGAGGTACCCCGATATGCACCGTCTCAAACGGTATAATTAAGAACATATTCAGTTAAAAAATCATGAGGTTTTCGAATAAACCTGCCTTTATGGTATACTGCGTATATGGTCGTCGCGTGTCTGAGAAATCCAGCCGAAACGAGCTCACTCTCCGAGGATCTCCTCATAAAGGTGGACTCAGTGCTTAAAACCGCCGGGGGCTCCCTCGATATAATCGACATAGCCCCCGGGGACGTTGCCTACTGCGTGGGGTGCCTGTGGTGCTGGCATACCGGTAACGGCCGCTGCCGTATGAGGGACCGTATGCCCGAGCTCGAGGAGAGGGTCCGCGGAGCCGGACTCCTCGTCTTCTTGAGCCCCCTTCGATTCGGTACGATGGGATCGACTATAAAATCCCTCATCGACAAGGGTCTCGGGTGCAAACTCTACGGCGACGGGTACATCTCTCAGTTCGTCGTCGGATACAGTAAAGATGCCACCGCCGAGGAACGGTCTACATTCCTGGATATCACCCTCCTTCACCGTGGCCGGGCGGACATCGTCCATCCCGAGCTCGCGGGAATCCCCTTCGACGCCGGGACCACCGCTTCGAAGGAGGAGAACTCGGTTTTAGCTGTTCGGATCCTCGAATTCGCCGGAAGGGGGACTTTACCATGAAGCGCATTCTTCTCATAAACGGAAGTCCCCGGGGAAAGGTTGCGACATCCCTCAAATTCCTTTCCGGAATCGCCCTGGGGCTTCCCGCGAATAAGTACGACATCGAGATGATCACCGCACCCGCGAGGGCGGGAAAGAAAGTGCCTAAGCATATGCTCGAATCCCTTGATCAGTGTGATACGGCGGTCATCTCCTTCCCCCTCTACGCTTACTCGTTACCGGCCAATCTGACCCAGTTCTTCGAAGAATACGCTTCGCAGTACGGCAAAGGAGTTCCGGCCGCCGCAGTAAAAACGGAGCATCCCCGGCTGTACGCGATCGTCAACTCGGGATATCACGACCCCGAAGTTAACCGGGAAGCTTTTCGTGTGATGAGGCATTTCGCACGGCGCAACGGCTTCAGCTATCGTTTCGGCGCCGCCTTCGGAGGCGGGTTGGTCACCGCCATGCTGGCCGGGGTTCCCCTTATCAATCGCAGACTGCTTTTAGTCTACAGGGCCTTTATCGACGACCTCGACAACGACGGGCCGTACCGGGGGGAAGACCTCTACATCCGTCCCTTCATCCCGAAGCGGGTCATGCTCTTTATGAAAGACAGTGAGTTTTCGAAGAGGATGATGGCGAAAAAGCTCAAAGGGTAATTTTGCCTTATCCCGCATTATCAGTATATTAGTTTCCGGAGCCGCTTATGTTTACACCGAGACTCAAACTCGCGGAAATCAACGCCGATCTTCCCGGCCGGATTTTCGTGTTCGGAGATATTCACGGAAATCTAAATGTCCTCCGGGCCGGGCTCGATCGAGCGGATGATGACGACCTGGTGATATTCCTAGGTGACTATGCCGACCGGGGCGATGAGGGAGTCGAGGTTGTAGAAACTATCGACAAGCTTATCGACAGCCGGCCGGAGAGTGTAATCGCCCTCAAAGGAAACCACGAGGAGTACCTCCCCGACGGGAGCCCAACCTTCCAGCCCGCTGACCTACCCCGGGAAGCGGCGGAAAAACGGGGGAACTGGCAAACCTACTTTCCCCGGTACAAGAACTTCACCGATAAGCTCTATCTCTCGGCCGTCCTTCCGGGATACGCCCTCTTCGTCCACGGGGGAATTACTTCGGGGATCGACGGCGGGGAGGACCTGATGGAACCGGCCACCAGCATCCGTCAAGCCCTCTTATGGAGTGATCCTTCGATGACCGACGGGGAGCGGCCTAACAAACGGGGCATTGGCACCGAGTTCGGGCCGGATGTTACCGGGTATACCCTCGAGAAGCTCGGGGTCCGGCATATTATCCGGAGCCACGAACCCCGGAAGGCGGTCCACGGCCCGGTATGTGAGCAGAACGATCGGATCGTAACTCTTAACTCCACCGACGTCTACGGAGGAGACCCCTTCGTCCTGATCATCGATCCCGATGACCCGCCGCACACCCGGGAGGAGTTCGAAGCCGCCTCGGTTTTTCTGTGATCGTATCTCGTCAGGAGCGGGGATATTTTTTCAGGAATTCTTCGGTGATCGATTTAAGATCTTCCGGCAGCCTAGCGTAGGCTTCCCGCTCTATCTCTTTCGGAACTCCGCCGTAGAAGGCCTCGGCAATTCCTCCGGTAATGCAGGCGAGGGTATCGCTGTCGCCGCCCAAGGAGACCGCGTTGCGGACGGCATCCTCCCAGGAGTCGGAATCGAGAAAGGCGACGACCGCCTCGGGGACGGTTCCCTGACAGGAAACGTCGAAGGAATAGCCGGGCCGGATGTCGTCTACGGTGCGGTCGAGGTCGTAACCGAATTCGCGGGATATCCGCATCCGTATATCGTTTTTCCCTGTCCCCGTCCGTGCGAGAAAAACGGCCAGGGCCGTCGCCTGTGCGCCTTTGATCCCCTCGGGATGATTGTGGGTTATCTCCGCGGTTTTTTCCGCCTCGGCGAGTACTATCTTCTCGTCGTCGAAGGCGAACCCCACCGGGCTTACCCTCATGGCCGCCCCGTTTCCCCAGCTGTTGTAGGGGCGGGGGTGTTCCGACATAAGCCACCGCATAAACGATCCCCCGTATCCGGCGTGGGGATACCGTCTTCCCATATCTTGGACCGTTTCTTCGTAGCCTGATTTCTCTAAAATCGCCTTCGCCACGGCGACGGTGAGGACCGAATCGTCGGTGAACCTCGACCTATTCTGGAAGAGGGGAAAATCTTTTGTCTTGATCGGACGCGCCTCGTAGACGGACCCGATAATGTCTCCCGCAATCGCCCCTATCATAGTGCGCTCCTCTACGCCCCGCCTCGACTGAAATAATCTCCGAAGATTCCGAACTGCCCGATGTGATAGGAATTGTGATCGGCTAGAGTCAGGACTTCCCGAAAAACGGTGTAATCCCGGGCGTGGGGAATGGGGGCGAAGAGATCGGTATCCGGGTCCTCTACAATCGAGACCAAAACATCCAGATCAGCTTTGAACTCGTCGAGGGTTTTCTTCCAGAGCCCGGCGTCGGCCCGGACTCCCGGATCGGGCCATAACCCTTCCGGATAGGACGGACTGACATGGTCCGGGTTACGGATAAACTCGACGATATCCCACTGGGCGATCCGCATATGCTCGAGGAGCGCGTAGGGGGACATGGGGATATCTCCCGGCCTGACGACTCCCTCGACGACCGAGTTGATATGCTCAACCGGAAAACGGGCGACTTTCGCGTCGAATCCGTCATGGGCCTTGCTCGATCCGAGGAGTGCGGCAAGCTCATTCCTAAGAATATCGTCCGATTTCATACTGCCTCCTAAAGACAGTATATACAGAGAGGTTTTATGTTCCAATTTTTTCTTTTGCCTCCGGGAGGTAACTTTAGTATCGTTTGAAGGGAGGATTTTACATGCCGGAACCTATCATAGATATTCGTGATCTCACCCGGAGATTCGGAAAGTTTACCGCCGTCGACGCTATCAGTTTCCAGGTGGAGAGGGGGGAGATATTCGGATTCTTAGGTCCCAACGGGGCGGGCAAGACCACCACTATCCGGATGCTCTGCACCCTGATCAGAACCACCGATGGGCATGCCACGGTGGCGGGCTTCGATGTCGCCAAGGAACCCCACGAAGTAAGACAGCATATCGGCCTCGTCTTTCAGGAGAGCAGTCTCGACGACCGCTTGACGGGAAGAGAGAATCTGCATTTCCATGCCCGGCTCTACGATATCGACAAGACAACCTTTAAAAAGCGGTCGGCGGAACTCCTCGATATGGTCGACCTCGCCGATAAAGCGGACACCCGGGTCCGCACCTACTCCGGGGGGATGAAGCGCCGCCTGGAGATAGCAAGGGGACTTCTTCATCATCCGGAGGTCTTTTTTCTCGATGAGCCGACTTTAGGCCTCGATCCCCAGACCCGAAGGCACATCTGGGATTATCTTAGGAGTCTCCGGAATCAGGAGGGGACCACCCTCCTCATGACCACCCACTATATAGAAGAGGCGGAAAACTGCGACCGGATCGCCATCATCGATAACGGCAAGATCGTGGCCCTGGATACCCCTGAGAACCTCAGGGAAGATATCGGAGGCGATCTGGTGACCGTAGAAACCTGGGATTCCGACAGGACCATGGAAATATTGCGCGGGAATTACGATGTGCAGCCCCGGAAAAACGATTCGGGAAACGTGGTTATCGAGACCAAGCAGGGAGGCAACTTTGTACCGAAGATCATCGATACCCTCGCAAAGGCGGACCCCCCTATCGCGGTAACAAACGTGGGGGTCCGGCGGCCGACCCTGGAGGATGTTTTTATCCGGAGGACCGGCCGGGCAATACGAGAGGCTGAAGGAAATCAGGTGAAGGAAGACATGCGGCAGAGTATGGCATTGAGAGGGCGGAACTGATGAAATTGACTACCCGTCTCAAGAAGAACCTCAAAGGGGTCTACACCGTCTGGTACCGGGATGTGCTCCGGTATATCAGGGACAAGTCGCGGATTATCGGGTCCCTCGGTCAGCCTCTCCTCTTCCTGTTTATTTTCGGAACAGGGCTTTCTCCGATCATGTCGACCTTAGGGGGCGGGGACTTGGACTTCCGGATCTTCGTCTTTCCGGGGATCCTCTCCATGTCGGTGATGTTCACCGCTCTGTTTTCGGCGATTTCCATCGTATGGGACCGGGAGTTCGGATTCTTGAAGGAAGTTATGGTCGCTCCGGTGTCCCGCATTGCGGTTGTCTTAGGGAAGGTGGCCGGAGGAAGTACCGTCGCCCTCTTGCAGGGTTCCCTGGTGCTCCTCCTCTCGCCGATCTTAGGCATTAGTCTTACTTTCGGTCAGGTTGTAAGCCTCCTCGGACTGATGCTCTTACTGGCGGCCATGATCACCGCTATGGGGATCCTGATAGCATCGCGGCAGAAGTCGATGGAGGGGTTTCAGATGATAATGAACTTCATCATGCTGCCTTTATTCTTCTTGTCCGGGGCTCTCTTTCCCCTGCGCAATACACCGACCTGGATGAGGATAATCTCCACCATCGACCCTATTACCTACGGTGTCGATCCCTTAAGGGCGGTGACTCTCAAGAACACCGCTTCCGAGGCGGCGCTCGAGAATCTGACCCGTCACACCGTCGGATTCAATGTCCTTATCATGGCGGGAATATTTATCCTTTTTATCATTCCCGCAGCATGGCTGTTCAGCCGGCGGGAATAGTTGATGCAGCATTAATACATCTATACATCAGTCATCATATAGTATACGGTTGATACAGAGGCGATCGATGAGAACCACTCTGAATATAGACGATAAAATCTTTCACACCGTCAAAAGCATCGCTCAATCCACATCCAAGTCGATGGGGGAAGTTGTTTCTGATTTGCTACGTAGGAGTTTGGAGGAACCCGGTACACCTGTCTACGAAAAAGACTTGCCCGTTTTCCACGTCGGAGAGGATGCGCGGCCGATCACCCTCAAAGATGTGAAGAAAGACGAAGATGGGTACTAAATCCCGCCTTCTCGATGTAAACATTCTTATCGCCCTCACCTGGCCGAATCACTTTCACCACGATATAGTCAAAAATTGGTTTCCTGGTCTACCCGGCAACTGGGCAACGTGCCCATTTACTCAAACCGCTTTTTTGCGAATCTCGAGCAATCCCGCTATAGTGGATAAAGCCGTTTCACCCCATACCGCCCTGACTGTGCTCAACGATTTGACCGGTATGTCAAATCATGTGTTTATTCCGGCGGATATCGATTTGACTGAGATCGAAGAAATTCCTTCTCACTTATTCTTTGGTCATCGGCAAGTTACAGATTTCTATCTCCTTCTCCTTGCGAAAGAAACCGGCTGCATTCTCTCGACCCTTGATCAACATCTCTTCCGTGTCGCCCAGGAAACAGAATTCGCCCTTTCGGTTGAGCTCATAGAACCCGTCCTCGGCGGTTAAGGGAACATTTTACCACGGTAACCCTTCATTAATCGCCGTTGGATCTCATTACCTTACCGAGTCCCGGTAGGCCTTGGGGCTCATCTCGTGACGGTTCTTGAAGGTGTGATAGAAATGACTCAAGTTGTTGAACCCCGATTCCATGGCGATGTCGATAATAGGCTTCTCGGTAGTGGCCAGGAGATCCGCCGCCCGCTCACAGCGCAGGACGGTCAGATAATCTATAAAGGTCTGTCCGGTCTCCTGCTTGAACAGGGCGTGGAAATGGCTTCGGCTCAAGGGACAAATCTCTAAGATATCATCCACGGTCACCTGGTTCATATACTCGGTGTTCAGATAGAGAATCACATCCTGTATGTAGGTATTCGACAGAGGCTTGAGCCCCCGTAAGGGGATGCGGAACTCTTTGTCCCGGATAACGGTTATGAGCAGCTCGATCAGCTTGAGACGCAGAGCCCAGGAGTATCCCCTTCTCCGTTCCTGGAACTCCCAGAGCATGTTCTCCAGGGTGGATGTGACCCGTTCGGTACCGATCTTGGAAAGCCCTATGCGGTTTATCTGTTTCGCGTACAGCTTGATAATACCTAAAACGTACAGCGCCTCCCGGTCCATGGATTCGACCGGAGAAAAGAGCTCTTCCGAGAATATAACCTGAATGCACCGCAGCCGCCCTGAAGCCGCGGTAAGCCGGCCTTCAGGATTAAAGACAAGATCTCCCGGGCGGATATTTGTCTTCGTTCTCGAGCCCTCCGGAGTTCCGGCGATCGAGGAAAGTGTCCCCGCACCCTCTCGGACAAAGAGAATCTGGTGGATTTTAGGGTTCCCCTCTTCGGGAGGGAACAGACTTCGAGTCTCGACGTCCATCTCCCGGATAAAGAAAAAAAGTCTCATAGAACAAGGGTATCTTCTAATATGGTGCTTTTCAACCCAAAATTCGTTCGAATCAGACAATACCACAGTAAAATCGGACTTTTCAGAAAGATGTAACGATCAATATTGATTAAATTTGAGTCGTATCCTGAGATTTCTATGAGAGGAGAAAAACGCAATGGAAAAATGCCGCGTAGTCATAACCGGAATGGGGACGGTCAATCCCCTTGCAAATAACGTCGCCGACACCTGGAAAACACTTTTGGAGGGCAAATCGGGAATAACCGAGATTACCCGGTTCGACGCCTCCCGCCTGGCCACCCGGATAGCCGGGGAGGTCAAGAATTTCGACTATACTCAATTCTTCGAAGGGGAGATGCTCAAGAGCGCTAAACGGATAGACCGTTTCTGTCACCTCGCCGTCGCCGCGACAGCGGAAGCCGCTGAGCAGGCCGGTCTCGCCGACATCGAAAACCGGGACCGGATAGGTATCGCCGTGGGAAGTGGAATCGGAGGCCTCGACACTCAGAGGGAGAATTCCTTTGCCCTTTATGAAAAGGGCCCCCGCAAGATCAGTCCCTTCTATATCCCCTTCTCCATCGGAAACATGGCAGCGGGGTTCATAAGCATTATCCACGGGATTACCGGACCCAATTTGAGCGTCCAGACCGCATGCGCCACGGCGAACCATTCTATGGGAATCGCCTCGATGATGATCCGCAATGACATGGCCGATATCATTGTGGCCGGCGGGGCCGAAAGCACTCTCAACGAGCTCGCCTTAGGAGGATTCGGAAACATGCGGGCCATCTCCACCCGAAACGACTCCCCGGAGACCGCGTCCCGTCCCTACGATACCGACCGGGACGGCTTCGTCATGAGCGAAGGAGCGGGAATACTGATTCTCGAGGATTACGAGCACGCGAAAAAGAGGGGCGCCGACATTATCTGCGAACTCCTCGCCTGCGGCATGTCCGGAGACGCCTATCACTTCGCCGCCCCCGATCCCGCGGGCAAGGGAGCGGCCCTGGCCATGAGAAACGCCGTCAAACAGGCCGAAATTCCCATCGACCAGATAGGATACGTCAATGCCCACGGCACCTCTACTCCTTTAGGGGACATCGCCGAGCTCAAAGGGGTGTACGAATTGCTCAACGGGAGCGAGAAGAACACCCACGTAGGCTCGACCAAGTCGTATCACGGGCATCTCTTAGGCGCCGCCGCGGGGATCGAGGGAATCATAACCGCCTTAGCGATCAAGAACGACATCGTTCCCGCAAATATCAACATCTTTAACCTCGATTCGGCCGCGCCGCCTCTTCAGCTCCCCACCGAAGTCGTTGAGAAAAAGATAACGGCGGCCTTGTCCAATTCATTCGGTTTCGGCGGCCACAACTCGTCCCTGGTACTGAAAAAGGTCTGACCCGAGCCGAAAGCCTACTAACCGGGCCGATCGAGACCCCGGCACCGGTGGTTACCGTTTGGGATTTCGAAGGTGTCGTATCCCGAGGATTGACACTCCTCTCTCCTTTTCTTAGTCTTAAACGACTCGTCTCAGGGAGGGGACATGAAAAGGAAACTTCTTATTTTGCTCGTGCTCGTTTTGCCGGCGTGCTTAGGTTTCGGGCATCCGCATATGTTTATCGACTCGCGGGTTACCTTTCAATTCGACGAAACGGGCCTGACCGGCTACCGAGTCACCTGGTGGTTCGACGGGGGTTTTACCGCGATGATACTCGCCGATTACGATACCGACCGGAATATGGAATTCTCCGCGTCGGAGATCCGGGACATCGAGCAAAACGCCTTCTCGAACCTCGAGAACTACGGCTACTTTATGTACATCTCCCTCGAAGGTGTTCCCATCCCGGCGGAAACCCCTGTCAACTTTACCGCCTACCTCGACGGTAAGAGACTGGTCTACGAATTCTTCGTGCCCTTATCCGTTCCCGCCGATTACGACTGGCGTACGGTAAAGCTCGCTATCTACGACGAAACATTTTTCTGCGACATCGTTTTCGTCGACGACAAACCGGTCATGAGCCGGGGCTATTATCCCTACGAGGTGACGTCCGATCTTGCTCCCGATTCGGATATCGTCATCTCCTACGACAATGCCAATACCTTCGGAGGGCGGGAAGGAAAGGCGTATAGCGGGTACGCTAATCCCATGACCGTCACCCTGCGGTTCCGCCGGAAGTAGGCATGGAAGGCGTTTTTCCCCGTCCGGTAACGAGAATGCTTCTTATCGGAGTACTCTTTATAGTAACAACGACCCTGCCGGCGCCCGGTGTTTCGGCGCAGCAGAATCCCTTCTTCTCGGGCGGCACCGCGGAAAATTCCGGTCCCGAACTTTCGGATTATGGGGACCCCTCATACGCTGAAGACGCCGCAGCCCCTGCCGACGACCCGGCTCGGAAGCTCTCTTCACGGCCTCTCAAGAGACTGAGCAATCTGGGGTTCACGAGAATCGCCCGGCTGCAGCGCCGTCTCTACGAGAGTATCACCAGCGCCGTCGAATCCTTAGGCAGGGACCCTTCCTTCGGCGTCGTATCCTCCCTTTTCGGAATTATGTTTCTCTACGGCTTTATACACGCGGTCGGACCCGGCCACCGAAAGGTCGTTCTTACCTCGTATTTTATCAGTGAATCGGTCCGGCCTCTCCCGGGGATTCTCATGGCGGGAGGAGTCGCTCTTCTCCACGGAGTCTCCGCTATCGTTCTCATCGGAACGCTCTACTTTTCCCTCGACCGGACTATAGGGGGAAGTTTCAATGCCGCATCATTGCTTATCGAACGGATCAGCTACGGGATCCTTATTCTCTTAGGCGGATACCTCATAGTCCACACTGTTCGGGAAGGCCGCCGGCACGAGGACGGTCGTGAAAGCTCCCCCCAGTTCCGCCGCGGGAGGGGTCTTGCGGGGAAGATCCTGTTCGTCGTTACAAACGGCGTCGTTCCCTGCCCCGGAGCCGCCATGGTCCTGGTCTTCACATTCACCTACGGTCTCTACTCTTTAGGAATTTTCTCCGTATTGGCAATGAGTATCGGTATGGGGATGCTTCTCGCAATCGTTGCCGGGGTTGTTATATTCGGAAAAGAGAGAGGCTTAAGACGGCTCCTTGCGGGAAAGAAGGGACGAACGGCGATGAGGGTCTTAGAGATCACCGGAGGAAGCGCAGTCGGCCTCTTCGGGCTGATACTCCTCCTCGGATCGCTTTGACGGACGCTGCATTTGATTTGACTGCAGCCTTAAAAACGGAGTACCTTTGACACCGGAGTCTATACCATCGACAAAACGAAAAAGTACAAGCGAAGCAGACAGCGGGACCGCATCCTCGAGGTACTTCGCGGAACGGGAAGACACCCTACCGCCGACTGGCTCTACGAACGCCTGAAGAACGAGTTTCCGCAGTTGAGCATGGGAACGGTGTACCGTAATCTGAACATACTGATCGACCAGGGCTTGATAAGAAAGATCGATTTCGGGAGTACCTACGACCGTTTCGACGCGAATATCGATCCCCACTATCACTTCATCTGCGAACACTGCGGTGACATAATCGATCTCGACCTTCCCATAGACGATTCCCTGAACGCCCGGGTTACCGAAGCCACCCCTTTTTCGGCTGACCGCCACCGCATCGAGTTCTACGGCATCTGTGATCGGTGTCGTTCCCAAAACTGATCAAAAAGCTTATTTCTCCTCCCTTTAGGCCTTAGAGACTGCCCCCGATCGTGGGGATAGAAATTCTCGAATTGTCCGTGACAGCTTGAATTACTAAGCCTATACTATTTTAATAAAGTCAAATTGAGCTAATTCCCTGAGCACATGTGTTTTAGACCGAATCCATCCCCACGATCGGGGGCACTGCCTAGGGCTTACCAAAGGATTATCGACACTATATTAAGAATCATTCCGATTATTACTTTTCTTCTCGCCGATTTGTGCCTATCTTAAACATCAGCGGGTAGTATTACCCGTATTACTATTCTTTAGGAGGATTACACATGGCACGAGTAGCACAAGAAATGGTCAAGAATGCGGGAGTCGATCTGGATCACCTGGTCGATCTTCTGGTGAAGAACGCATCGGCGGAGCTTACCACATTTTACTACTACACGATTTTGAGGGTTAATCTTATAGGGCTCGAAGGTGAAGGGCTCAAACAGATCGCCGAAACCGCCCGGATCGAGGACCGGAATCACTTCGAGGCTCTGGTTCCGCGGATCTACGAACTAGGCGGAAAGATTCACAACGACATGAAGGAGTTCCACGATGTGTCCGCGTGTCCTCCGGCCGCGCTGCCGAAGGACACGCCGAATGTCAAGAGTATTCTCGACGTCTTAGTCAAGGCGGAGCGGTGCGCCGTCCGCGGATATACCGAGATCTGCAATCTTACGGCCGGCAAGGACCACCGTACCTACGCGCTGGCCCAGGCTATTCTTAACGAGGAGATCGAGCACGAATCGTGGTTCTCCGAGTTCTTAGGCGAAGGCCCCTCGGGACACTATTTGAGGCAGGGAGAAACATCCCCCTTCGTAGGGCCTTTTATGCGGTAACGACAGGACTCAAGATTCACTGCGGCCCTTAGAGGGACACTCCCTCTAGAGGCCGCTTTTTTTCCGTGGGTTTTGACGTTTCCGAGGAATATAAGTATCCTCTAGTCGGCGGGAGAAAACTATGGAACTGCGGGATGAGATAATCGAAGAGGGATATCAGAAGGCCCTCGAATTACTGCGAAAAAACTCGACGCGATACGGTTTCAGCGCCTCATCGGAAAGGAGTGCGAATTATTACTCCGTATGGGCACGGGACCACGCGCTTTCCACCCTCGGGGTAGTCCTCTCGACAGACGACGGACTCATCTCCTGCGCGAAGCGGGGAGTAGTGAGCATCCTCGACAAGCAGAGCGACAACGGACAGGTCCCGAGCTATATCGAGGTGGAGAGCGGCGACGTCGTCTACGGAGGCCTCGGCGCCATCACCTCGGTGGATTCGAATATGTGGACCTTAATAGCAGCATCGGCGGTGTACAAGTATACCGAGGATAGTGATTTCATCTCCCCTGACAGGATTGAACAGTACAAGAAACTCTTCAGCCTCTTCAACGTACTCGATGTCAACAACGACGGATTTATCGAGGTCCCTGTCGCCGGGGACTGGGCGGACATCTTTCCTAGGGTCCATCACGTCCTCTACGACGAGGTATTATTCTACGAGGCCCTCGATGCGCTCCATTTTGTGTTCGCCCGGGCGGTCGAGGATAATCCCGGCCTCCGCGGCGAGCTCGGTCCCTATCTCAATAAGATTTCGGACAAGAAAAAGCTCCTCGACCACCGCATCAACGGAAACCTCTGGTTTACCCGGGAGGGAATCGAGGCGATCCGAGAACAGTACATGATAATAAACGACATCCCCGAGCGGGATTACGGCTTCTATCAGTCCTACGTGATGCCCTTCAGGCACTACTGGTACGACCGTTTCGAATCTTTCGGCAATATATTGGCGATTATTACAGGTGTCGCCGACGAGGAAAGACGGAACAGCATTATAAACCACGTCTTCGATAACGGTATCAACCGCCCCTTCCCTCTCAAAGCCCTCTTTCCCCACGTGACCGAAGACGACCGGGACTGGGAGGAGATATATAAGGAAAAGGAGCGGCCCCATCATTACCACAACGGAGGTATTTGGCCGATTATCGGGGGATTATGGATCCATGTCCTCGCCAAGAGCGGCCATCCGCGCGCCCGGGAAGAGTTTGAGTCCTTCGCCTCCGTTCTTCACCGGCAGAATTGGGGCTTCAACGAGTACATGCACGGCGAAACCGGGGAGCCCATGGGTAAAGAGCATCA
>CAZXMO010000064.1:0-18776 GCA_964641125.1 uncultured Spirochaetales bacterium | reverse complement strand
TTGATGAGACGCTCGTAGCTCCAGCCGGCCGCCTTCGCCTCGATGGGAAGATCGCTGTAATCGGGGTTGAGTCCGGGGAGGGGATTGATTTCCAGGATGTAGGGATTCCCCTGCTTATCGATACGGAAATCGACCCGGGAGATGTCGAGGCATCCCATCACCCGAAAGACCGCGGCGGTGAACCGGTTCAACCGGTCGGCGAGACCCGAGTCGATAGGGGCCGGGCAGGTGTAGTGGAAGGTATCCACCAGCTCGGTCTTGATCCGGTTGGTGTATATCCCCCCTTCCGACTTATCGTACTTGCGGGTATCCACCTCCAAGGCGGGGAAGAAGGTGAGCTCCCCCGGAAGAACCTCCGGGGCGGTCCGGTCGTTGAGCCTCCGCGCCGCCGTGGGGCCTAAGTTGCCGATGAGGCCCACGGTAAGCTCCCGTCCGTCAATGTACCGTTCGCACAGGACCGGCTGATTGTATCGGGTGAGCATCTCCTTGAGCCGCTCTCTTAGCTCCTCTACCGAGTGGACTATGCTCTTAGCGGTGACTCCGATGCCGGTTCCCTCCCGGCTCGGTTTGACGAAGAGGGGGAAACGGAGATCGTTACCGTCGGTGAGGTCCTCGTTTATCTCTTCGTCGGCCGAGCCTACGACCTGGAACTCCGGAGTGGGGAGCTCGTGGTAATGGAGAATCCGTTTGGTCAACGGCTTGTCCAGGGCCATGGCCAGGGTAATCACTCTGCTTCCGGTATAGGGAAGGCGCATCATTTCGAGGAGTGAGGGGATGTGGGCCTCCCGGCCGTCCCCGAAGTGTCCCTCCGCTATGTTCAGGCAGAGATCAGGCTCGAAAGCCTCGAGTTTCTCCCTCAGTACGAAGGGGGGATTGATGTTCGCCTCGAAAAACTCCGCGGTATGCCCGAGCTTTTCGAGGGTCGAGGACAGGATCTCCACAGTTTTGGGACTGTCGAGATCGTCCCACTGGTCGGGAGACATGTCGTCCCAAACAGGAGCGTTGGCGGTCAGGTTCGCCAGGACGGCTATTTTCATACCGGAGACCTCCGGTGAGAGTATAAAATATTTTTTAAAAAAGTATTGCTTATCTCCTCCGTTTTCGCTATTTTTCCCATTAATTCGAGTAAAAAACTTTTCCCGAAGGAGTTGGGAATGAAAGATAGAATCCTTCGAGAAGACGAGGAGCCTCCGGGTCACGGGGCCTTCGTTCCCGCGGACAATACAACCGGCCGGGTCTACAAGCACGGCAAGGTCCTCCGCCTGGTCCGGGCCGAACCCAATCACAACCACACTGTAAGTGAGCGCTCCCGAGACTTCTACCGCAGATACTTTCCGGGAACGGCGAAGCGGGACTGGAACGACTGGCGGTGGCAGTTCTTTAACCGTATTACATCGCCGGATAAACTCACGGGAATGCTCGAACTTTCTTCGGCGGAGCTGGAGGTCCTCGAATCCCGGGAGGGGACCGTGCCCTTCAGCATTACCCCTTACTATGCGAGCCTCCTCGATCCCGTGGATCCCGACGATCCCTTACGGCGGTCGGTTATCCCTCGAATAGAGGAGACCGCTCCGTCGGATGAGGACTACGCCGACCCCTTGAGTGAGCACGACGACAGTCCCGTGTCCTGCCTGGTCCACCGCTACCCCGACCGGGTCCTCTTTCTGACTACTCCGGTCTGCTCGGCTTACTGCAGGTACTGTACGAGGTCGAGGATAGTAGGCGGCTCACCCTCGGGCCCGCTCTTTACCGAGTGGGACCGGGCGCTTCGGTACATCGAAGATCATCCGGAAGTCCGGGATGTCCTCCTCTCGGGGGGAGATCCCCTGACCCTTCCCAACGACCGTCTGCAGTGGCTCCTCCTGAGGCTGAGGAAGATCCCTCATGTCGAGATAGTCCGCATCGGAACCAAGGCCCCGGCGGTTATGCCGCAGCGGATTACCCCGGCTTTGGTCGAGATGCTCAAGGCGTATCATCCCCTGTTCATGAGTATACATTTTACTCATCCCCATGAGCTTACCCCTGAAACGGCGGAGGCGTGCAGCCGCTTGGCCGATGCGGGAATCCCCTTGGGGAGTCAGACGGTGCTGCTGAAGGGAATAAACGATTCCGCGGAAGTCCTTACCCGGCTGTTCCGGTCGCTCCTCACCCTGCGGGTCCGGCCCTACTATCTCTATCAGTGCGACCTCGTCAGGGGGTCCAAGCACTTCCGTACCTCCATCGAGGAGGGGCTTGAGATTATGGATCGGATTCAGGGTTTTACAACGGGGTACGCCGTCCCTAAGTACGTGGTCGATGCCCCTGGGGGGGGCGGAAAGATCCCCCTCTTCAGTAACCGGATCGTAGCTTCAAAGGGGAGGGAGATAAGGCTTCGTAACTACGAGGGAAAAGACTTTACCTATGTAAATCCGGACTGAGAGAGCTATTTTTTAAGGGATTCCTTGAAATCATCCCACGCATCGTCGGCCTGTTTCTTCGTTACCGGGCGTTTGACCGTGTAGGTCTGGGGCTTGGAGCGCTTCCGTTCGGCCCGGTAGATCTGAGGCCTCCGGGACTGTGCCGCCGGACGGCCTCCGGCGGCGGCTCCGGGGCGGGCCCCTCCGGATCCCCGCCCGGCTCCGTGCGCGGTTCCGCCGCCTGGAACACCGACGGTATCGAACCCCGCTCCGCCCTCTGCCCAGGGGGCTTCGGTCTCCACCGTCTTGTAAGCGGGCCGGGGCTTGAACTCGGTGAATTTTTCTTCGAGGATACGGAACTTCCCGGTAATCCGCATCCAGACCTGCCGGAGTACCGAGAGGTTGAGGAAGCTTTCTTTGAAGATGAGGTAGATATTGAGGTTGAAGACCTCGGGAAGGGGCCTCCACCTCATGGTTCCGGGGATGAAGTAGACCTCCAAAATCGACCGGACCTGATCGATTTCCCTGACCTCTTTTTCCAAACGGGCGGTATGGATGATCGCCTCCGCGAATATCCGGGGCCGTTCTAAAAGCTCCCAAATAAAGGGGTCTTCTTCCCGAACCCGGACCTTGATGTCGTCCTCGAAATTCTTATCCGAGTAGAAGATGAGCCGCTCCTGCCGGCTGGGCTTCCGTATTACCGCGGCCATAATTGACCGGTAGGTTCGCTCCAGCTCGTCGGAGATTTCCCGGATCCGAAAGGCCCCATAGCGATACAGGTGATCCCGATGGATGTATCTCTTCCCCAGGAATACGATGGGGGGGAGCTGAGTCTTCTCCTTGACCTTGACGTAGCGGCCGTAGAACTCCTTCTTGAAATCCTCGAATTCATGACGATATTTCGTCTCGAGCTTGTCGATAAGCTCGCTGAAGGTTTCTTGAGTGACCGGTTCCCGGTAGAGCTTCTTGACCTGTATCTCCAAGGCGTGCATATCGGTTTCGCGCTCTTCGTTTTTTTCCTGCGTTTTCTTCGCGTAACGAATCTCGTTTTGGAGATAGATGTAGAGGAGCTCCGCCGCCTGGTAGAAAACCAGCGGAACCTTGAGGTCTCTGCTTCCCGAATCCTGTCCGCCGTATTCGAGGATCGATCGGACCATATCCACCCAGACGGCGGGAGATTTTGTTTCGATCTTCGCCTTTATATCGGCGATGCTGGTATTTCGGTACCGGGCGAGCTCCGAGAGGTTGTGGGAGGCGGACATCCCCTCGCGGATGATCCGCATAGCCTGCTGGACCAATGTAAGGAGCCGCTGAGTAGGGAAGATGAGATTACCCGCAGTGGAGAGATTTAAGGAAGCGATCCTCGGAGAGGGAAAGGACTCGGAGAGGGCCGCCTTGTGAAGCTGTTCTTTCTTGATGGTGTAGACGTGCCCTTCCGGTAGGGGGATATTGCGGTCGGCGATCACATCCTCCGCTGGGAAGACCCCTTCGTCGGTTTCGATCATCCTAAGGACCGTTTGATCGAGGGTATAGAAGGAAAACCGCTCGTCCTCCCGTTCGGTCAAGACAATCCTGTCCTTCTTCGCCTCCCCGTCCTCATAGCGGTACAGAATCAATCCATACTTGTTTTGACCGAGCTTACGCATTAAAGCCTCGAGCTCGGCATGGGGGTTCTTTATGTCCCGTCCCTCCCGTTCGCTGAACTTGAGATAGGGTATTTCCGGCTTCCAATTCTTACACAGTGCGTGGAACAGCCGGCGTTGGGCGGGATTGAAGTTTCCGAGCTGACTCAAAAACGCCTCCTGATCGCTCTCGGGAAGGCGCACGTAGTGGGGAGGCTCCACGATTTCCATCTGCCGTTCCATATCTGTATTTTACCCCGATTCGATAAAAAAGGAAATATCGATTCCCTGGTCCGCGGCTACTCACATTGTCCTGACAGAGTATCCGGGCCGTTAGGGTCCTCCTTCCAGGCGGCGTGATCGTACCCGAAGAAGTAGTTGATCCACGCGTTGGTCTTATGGAGGTCCCAGTTGCGGGGCGGTATCCGGTAGCGCAGGCGGCCGCAGCTCTTCCGGTTTTTCGCCCGGCGGTAGATGGTGTACCAGATACACTTCTGATCCTCGAAGACCTCGCAATTTCCGTCCACCTTGCTTCCGCCGCAGGGGCCTATCCGCATCCCCTTGGGACATTTCGATTCGGGGCAGACGTAAAATGTCTCGAAAAGGGCGCAGTCCCCGCAGAGCTGGCATTCGAACATCGGTCTCTTGGTGACCCTCTCGAAGAGATCGAGCAGCTTGAGGAGGAACGGCCGTTTCCGAATGAATCCTATGATCTCTTTGAAGATCATGTATCCCGGCGTTTTGGGGGTAAAAACCATCCGGTGGAGGAGTCTCGTAGACCAGAAGACCGGGGAGTACACCGGCTTCCGCTTTTCATGAACCGGCACCGGGGCCCGGTCCTCTTCGATCTTTCCTTCCCTTAAAACCGTTTCTTCGTCGAAAAAATAGTAGGGGTCCTCCGGGGCGTAGGCGAACTCCCGGTAGTACTCTTCCCAGTTGCCGGCCCCCGCTTCCGATTCCTCGATAACCCGTACCACGTCTTTGTACGAAAGGGCGGGCCCCTCGATATGGGCGCCGCGGAAACCGAGTCCCCGCATGACGGCAATGATTTTCGCCGCCCGGGTCATTGCCGCGTCTTTACCCTTACCGGGGCCGGAGGCTTCCCCTTCGATGGTCTGTAGGAGGCTGTCCGGGACGTAACATCCGGGGACCCGACCGGCGTTCATCATCCTCGCGGGAACCCTGCTCAAGAGATATACGCTCCCCAATAGGGGTATCGGACTGTTGAAGAGGTGCTTCATCACCAGGGCGAGCTCCTTGAGCTTCTTGGCGTCGTACCCGAGCTGAGAGATAATATATCGGGCCCCGGCGTCGAGTTTCTTTTCGAGCTTGTAGTACTGGCTGACCAGGTTTTCCTCTCCCCATTTAAAGGGAGAGACCACCGCGCCTAAGTACAGGTCGGTGGGCTCTAAGACGATATCCCGCTTGGTGCCGCCCAGATAGAGCCCCTCGTTCATATCCTGGAGGTACTCCAGAGCGGAGACCGATCCAATGTCGAAGACCGGCTTGGCGAGTCCCCGGTATCCGCTTATGGGATAGTCTCCGGTCATGACGAGGAGGTTCCGCACCCCCGCGCGCTGCAGGGCGAAGGCCCGTGACTCCATGAAGTTCCGGTTGAGGTCCTTCGCGGCGAAGTGGACGATGACGTCGAGTCCCCCTTCGATGATCTCGGGACCCAAGACATCCGCCGACAGGGCGGGATTCCCTCCCGCGTTGTCGGTGATACTCAACGCTGCGATACGGTGGTCGTGGACCGAGTCTTCCACGAATCGCTCGATCCGCCGCACGCTCTTGCCGCGGTGGCCCCTCCCGGGGACGAGCTCGCAGGTATATATAAAATTATCCGATTCGGTAAGATGTTCCCGAAATGTGGTCATACTATTCCCCCTTACTTATATATTACAAAATTTATAGGGGTTCGTGTGTAACTTGGGTTACGAAATCAGGGAACGAGGACCTCGATGTCCCGCTCTTCGAAGCGGCGGCGGTCTTTATCCGAGATGTAATCGGTGATGAATATGTCCACCTGCTCGGGGGTGGCGAACTGGGCGAAGGAATTTCGTCCGAGCTTGCTGCTGTCGCAGAGGAATATCACCTTGGTGGCGATGGAGATCATCGCCTTTTTGGTTTCCGCGTGGTTTATTTCGGGGGTGGTGGCTCCCTTGGTCAGGGAAAAGCTGTTCGCCGCCATAAAGGCCTTGTCCACCGCCAGCCCCGAGAGCATCTCCTGTCCGGCGACTCCGACGGTGCAGTGAAATCCCTTCCTGACCATCCCACCCATAAAAATCACATTGATCCCTTCGAAATCTTCGATGATAGAGGCTATGGCGAAGTCGTTGGTCACCACCGTCAGATCGTATTTCCGGTTCAAGAGCTTGGCGAGCTCCGCGGTGGTGCTCCCGGTGTCGAGGATGATGGTGTCTCCGTCCTCGATGAGGGTGATAGCCTTGGAAGCGATTATCCGCTTCTCCTCCGAGCCGTAGGTCCGCTTCTGCTTCGCGTTGAGCTCGAAGCCGGTCTTGGTTTTGACGATGGCCCCGCCGTGGGTCCTGATTATGAGCCCCGACTGCTCGAGCTCCCGGAGGTCGTTTCTAATTGTCGCGCTGGAGACATCGAAGGTCGAGCAGAGCTCGGGTACCGTAGCCTTCTTGTTCTGTTTGATGTACTCCACGATGCCGATTTTTCTTTCTTCCGCAAACATCGGTTCCGAACTCATCCTTTTACTATACACCTTTCCGATTCGGGTGTGTCAAGTTTTTTTAAAGCTGTACTCGTATCCTATCTCAGGGACCGTGATGGCCGCCGATCGAGGCTTCCGCTCGTAGATCCGGACTATGTCCTTGGGGTCGATGGTGTTGAAGTCGAACATCCCGAAATGATGGGGGACTAACACCGGTATTTCGAGGGCCCTGCACAGCTCTAAAGCCTCCTCGACTGTAAAGTTTCCGGGAACCCCCCGCGAACGCCGGTAGGCGTCCCTGCCGTTGACCGGAAGAAGGGCTGCATCGACATTCCCTGTACCGATGTGTTCTTCGAGCCCCTCATAGGGAATACTGTCGCCTGAGTGGTAGAACCGGATTCCCCCTATCTCGATGAGGTAGCCCAGGAAGTTGTGTCTCCCCGCATTGTCGGTCTCCAGCTCCTCGTGGGCGGCGGGAATCGCCCGGACCTCGAGCCCGGTCCGGGTGCCGCCCCCTTCCCGAAAAAGCTCGGTGTTTTCTCCCGCATCGAGTGTGAGGATCCGGTCCGCCGGAGCGCCCCTTTTTTCGGCCTCGTCACGACCTGCGGCGGGAACCACGAAGATGCACCGGGGATTTGCCGCGGCTAAGCCGGGAAGGGTTTCCGGGTCCATGTGATCGGAGTGGGAATGGGTGCAGAACACCGCATCCACTCCGACGAGCTCTTCGGGTGATATCGGGGCCCGCATCATCCTGGTGTGGGGAAACTCGCCCCCCGCGTACTTCTTGGCGAGATAATCGGAGAGATAGGGATCGATCACTGCGGATGTGCCCGCGAGTCCGTCCGCCCGCGCGCCCCGCAGGACGAACCCCGCCTGACCGAGCCAGAGGAGGCTTGCCGTGCCGGGCCTTGGAGAGACCTCACCGAGATGTTCAGCGGGGGATCCCCGTAAGGGGACCTTTTTTACATCGATCACCTATTTCTTCCACCGTGGATTGTCCACGAACCGGGTCTTGCCGTCACGGCGGACGCAGAGCTTCCGGAAGCCTTGAGTCTCGATGGTCCCGTAATCGTGACCGGCGTCGCCGCGGAAGGCGAAGAACGACACTAACGGCTCTTCTAGGGAAACATTGATGCTCCGGTGGGCGTATCTGCCGGGGACGTAGACGGCGACACCCGGCTTCATCTCCTGGGCTTCCCAATCCCCCTCGGGGCTCTCCATGAGCATGTACCCGCGGCCCCGCATGCAGTAGTAGACTTCCGCTGTCTCTAAAACGGTGTGGAAGTGTCCTTTGGTCATGAAGTACTCTTCACCGACCAAACCCGGATAGGTAATGCTCGTCCCGTAGGCGATGTCGTTCGCGGTCTCGGGGACCCCCATGTCGTAGAACTCGTAGGCGAGCTGATCCTCTTCTTCGATCATTTTCTCGAGGGCGTCGTTATCGAGGAACAGTCCCCGCAGATTCGACAGGTTTCGCTTGAGGGATTCTTTTTCCGGGGAGAGCCCCGTCGTGAGGTCGAAAAAGATGGAAGATGATTCGTTTGTTTGATTGTCGGCCATTGTATTACTCCTTACTATATTCCTTACGTTATTTTAGCGATAGTTTTCGGCTATCTTGCAGATCTCTTCGAATTCGGACCCCTTCACGGGGATATCGACGTGGAAGACCTCGGCTATGACCCGGGTCCACCCGTAGATGAAGTAGAGCCATCCGTCTTCGATGCGCAGGCTCCGTTCCTCCTTCTGCCGTTCGGCCTGATCGAGGAAGAGGAGATCACCCCGGTAGTTGAAATCCCAGGCGACCCCGTTTTCGGGAAAGAGCACATCGTCGGTGGTCGGGGACCCCGGCACGTCCTTGCCTAAGCCGGTGGCGTTGGCGACCACCGAGTAGGGATTGAGGGCCCCGACGACCCTGTCGTTATCCTCCGGATCCGGGGCCAGGATATACTCGATGTCGAGGGAGTGCTTGAGCTTACCGTGGACCTTCTTCATCTCCTCTATCCGCTTCGGGCTCCGGTTTGTCACGAAGATCCGCTTCGGCTGTTTTGCAGGGTCGTCGCGAAGTATTATGTGGGTGGACAGAGCCAGGCTCGAGCCGCCGGCACCCAAGATGCACAGGTCCGCGCCGGTTTTCCCCCAGTATTCGTCCCCGGCGATCGCCTTCAGCGACAGTCCCGCGGTGATGGGGTCTTTGGCGTGACCTAGGAGCTTTCCGTCTACTTTGGATATACCGCTTATCTCCCCGATGATGCGCGCCCGCTTGTCGAGGTGGTCGAACATGTCCCGGCACGCCTGGAGGAGGTCGATCTTGTGGGTCGTCACTAAGGCCCCGTAGGAAAGGGGATCGCTCTTGATGAAATCGACCGCCTCCCGGTAGCGTTCCGGTTCGTCGTGGAGCTCGAAGTCGATCCCTTCGAGCTCGACATCGCCGAGCCCTAGGTATTCGGCCCATTGGGGAAAGACATTCATGATAGAAGACTGCCCGGTGGTGACCCCGATAAAGTACATCGTCGGTTTGTCCGCCGGCTTATAATTCATATTCATCCTCCTGAAATCGGAGGAAACAAGAGCACCGTGTCGCCGTCGCTCAAGGGTGTCTCCATTCCCTCCCCGTACTGGCTCCATCCCCGCCCGTTCAAAGTAGCCATGATCTTCGGATCAGGGAGATCGAGGTCCCTGTTCTCCGACAGCCACGCGGCCAAGTCGGAGAGTCGGGACCCCTCCGGGAAGTCGACTTCGTCCCGCCGCCTCCCGGTTTTGTCTATGAGGTTGACCATGTACTTGACGGTAACCGTTATCATCCGGCAATGAGCTCCTCGAGGCCGAGCTTCTTGACCGTTTCGGGCTTGACCGTCCCGTCTTTCTCCCAGCCCCGGACGGAGTAATAGTCGTCTAAGAGACGGTTGTACATCTCTTCGGTAAGGGCCTTCCCTTCGATGGGTCCCGAGGGGACCGGTTCTTTGAGGAACCTGTCGGGGAGCATATCGTCCTGCCGGGTGATGCCTTCACGGTTTAAGATCAGCCTTTCCAGGTTGTAGATCCTCGTCCCGATCTCTAAGAGCTCGGGGGTAAAATCGTACCCCGTTGCGGCGGGCATTGTATCCCCCTCGGGACTCGCGGAGAACTTCATGGATCCGCGTACGACGGTACAGATTCCTAGGCTGTCCACATAGGCCCGGTTGTCCTGGATGCTCTGGACGAGCTCTCCCTTGCCCTCGATTGCGAACCGGTCGTACTGACCGCTCTGGAGCTCGGCCCGGATGGTCCATCCGCCGACGTTGTGACAGGCCCCCCGGCTCGAGGTCCCGTAGGTGAGGGCGTTTCCGTAGAATCCCCTCGGATCGTAGGCCGCCGGGGACATTCCCTTGACGTGAACGATGTAGGGCTTCCATTCCGGCTTTTCCGCTTCCACCCCTTTCATCCCTTCGGCCAAGAGGTCGCCGATCCCCCGGCGTTCGGCGATGAGCTCGAGCATCCCCATAAGGGCCTCGGGACGGCCGAACTTGGCTTCGATTCCCTCGGTGTCTTCGGCGGTAATGAGGCCGCGCTCGAAGAGCTCCATCGCCAGGGCGACGGCATTGGCTCCGGACATGGTGTCCAGGCCCAGCTCGTCACACCGCTGGTTGGCGGCGACTATCGCGGGAAAATCGTCGATTCCGCAGTTGGGGCCCAACAGGCCGATGTTCTCGTACTCGGTCCGCGCCTTCGCCCCCTTGAAGGGTCCCTCCTTCACTTCCGCTACCGAGCCGCAGGCAACCGGACACCGCTGGCAGGCGGAGTTGGACACCTTGTAGTTGTCGTAGAAATAGAGATGGTCGATCTTGTCGATTCCCTCGAAGTAGGTGGTCTGAAAGTTGCGGGTGGGCATGCATCCGAGCTCGTTTATCGGCTGGATGTACTGGGCCGTTCCGTACTTTGTATGGTTCGCCCGGGTCTCCCGGAGGTTCTTGAAGGCCCCGGTCCTGATCTCCTTGACCTTTGCCAAATCGGCCGTCGGAATCTCGCCGGTCCCTTTAACGACTAAGCCTTTGAGCTTCTTCGCGCCGAAAACGGCTCCCGCGCCGCCGCGTCCGAAGGCGCGGTGATCGGCACAGACGTAGGAGATCTTCACCAGCCTTTCCGCGGAGGGTCCTACGGTAACGGCCCCCGCGTGCTTGTCGTCCACAGCTTCGTAGAGCTTGTCCAGGGCCTCGGTCGTGGTATTCCCCGCCATGTCCGACGCGTCGTGGAACTCCACCTTGTCGTCCGTAACGGTGATGTAGGTCCAGTCGTCTGCCTTTCCTTCGATGATCATACCGTCGTAGCCCGACTGTTTCAGGTGCGATCCGGCGCGGCCCGAGCAGTTCGAGCAGAGGTAGTGCCCCGTCTCGGGAGACTTCGTGCTCAGTTGGAACTTCGTTGACGCCGGAAGGGGGAGGCCGGTGAGCGGCCCCGCCATGAGGATGATCTTGTTTTCCTCGTCGAAGGGCTTAACCTCCGGTCCGATCTCGTTGTAGTAGTATTTCGCGGCGATTCCTCGTCCGCCCATCAGTTTGCTTATCCAGGAATCCGGAATCTCCTCTGTTCTAACCGTTTTATCGGAAAGGTTGACCCTGAGAATTTTCCCGAGATATCCGCCTTTGTAACTCGTAGACATTATCTGTCCTCCTTGCTGTATTTTTCATGTATGGTGTTTATCGCTTCTATAAAATCGGAATACATCGCAATCCGCTCCCGGTATAGAGAGCGCTTCGAGGTATCCGGTTCTATCCGTCCGCTTTTCCGTATCCATTCGTCGGCGGTCCTCTTAGTATCGGCGAAGAGTCCCGCGCCGAACCCCGCTAATATGGCCGATCCTAAGGGCGCCCCCTCGGGCCTCGAGAGAAGAACCGCGGGGATTCCTAAGATGTCGGCCTTCATCCGGTTCCATAGATCGCTCTTCGCTCCTCCCCCGCTTATCCGCATCTCCTTGGGACTAAACTCCGGCGCGACCTTCGTCAAAGTGTTCATGTAGATCCCGTACTCCAGGGCGGTTCCCTCGTATATCGCCCGGTACATGTGGGCCATGGTATGGCCCCAGTTTATCCCGACCCAGCCTCCGCGGATGCGGGGCATGCTCGGGCAGACCCGTCCCCCGAAGTGGGGGATGAATAAGGGATCGCTCTTTTCAGGGTTGAGCTCCTCCGCCGATGCGGTCAGGTCGTCGAAGGTGACCGCCCCGCTCTTCTTAGGATCGGCGATCTCTTCCTTGAACCACTCCAGATTCATGCCCCCTCCGTTGATGTATGCGTAGGGGTGCCACAGACCCGGGGTCGCTGAGTGCCCGCAGCCTAAGACCTTGGAATAGTCTATGATCATATCGGAAGTGGTGGAAGCGAAGACCGAGGCGGTCCCCGCTACGTCCACGCAGATACCCTCTTCTGTGGCCCCGCAGGCTAGGAAGCTCGCCGCGGTGTCCCCGCAGCCGGCGACCACCGGGGTCCCTTCGGCTATACCTAAACGTCCGGCCGTCTCGGCGGTTACTTCCCCCACTATTTCGTGGGACTCCACTATCCTCGGGAGCTTCGCCGGATCGAGGTCGAACCGGCGGCACAGCTCCCCGTCCCACGTCTTCTTCCTGTTGTCGGCGAAACCCGAAAAGTGGAGGTACGACGGATCGATGAAGGCCTCTTCGGCGCCCAAGCCGCACAGTCGCATGGCCGCGTAGCTTCCCGGCTGGACGAAGCTTACGATCTTCTCGAATACCTCCGGTCGCTCGTGCTTCCACCACAGGATCTTCGGGCCGTGGTTGAAGCTCGGGGGGCCTCCGGTTTTCTCGATGATCTCGTCCTCCGCCTCATCCTTCATAACCTCGATCCATTTGGCGCACCGGGTGTCGAGCCAGGAGTCGTAGGGGGTAACCGCCCTGCCGTCGGCGCCGATGCCGATAATCCCCGCCATCTGACCGTCGATACCTAGGGCCGCTATTTCATCGGCTGAAACTCCCGATCCGTCCATGCACTGCCTCACGGCGGCGCACACGGCGGACACCTGGTCCTCGGCGACCTCCTCGACGACTCCCGGTTTGGGCTTGATCAAATTGGAGGAATGAAACCCCTCGGCAAGACAGGCGCCCTCCCTGTCGAACAGCGCCGCCTTGGTCCCCTGGGTCCCGATGTCGATTCCTAGTACGTACTTCATGTTTTCTATTTCCCTCCTTGCGAACTTCCGACCCGCCGGAACAGGTCCGCTAGGTATGTAATCGCCTCGCCGGGGGTTTCGAATATAATATCGGCGGCGCTGAGATTCTCCCGGGGATATGAGGTGCATACCGCGATAACGTAAAGTCCCGCCCGCGATGCCGCCTCGATCCCCGCGGGGGAGTCCTCAATGGCGGCGCATTCCTCGGGAAGCAGTTCGATACTCCTGCATGCCGTCAAGTAGCTTTCCGGGTCCGGTTTCGTTCGATCCACATCATCCGACGATACAATGGTAGAAAAATATTCGAGAAGCCCGCTTCCCGCGAGAATGGCCTCGGCTACTTGTCCGCAGCTGGATGTGGCCACCGCCTTGGGGATTTCTCCTAACCCCTCGAGACCTTCCGCAATACCTGCGTACGCGAGGTTCACCGTCCGCGCCGCCGCGGACACCGCGTCCCGCTTTTCATCGAGAAGGGACCCCCAATCGAGCTCTATTCCAAACTCCGAGGCAAGCCGCTGTGCCGTCGCCGCATCAGGGTATCCCATCAACCCCTCGAACCAACCCTCCGGTAGATGAGCGCCGTGCCGTTTCATCGTCAGCTTCCAGTACTCGATGTGGAGAGGCTCGGTATCGGCTAAGACTCCGTCCAGATCGAAGACGACTCCCTTTAAATTCTTATCATGAAAATTCATTTCTATTTTCGCTGCCTTTTCGCCGTCCTACAGAAGGACCGCGTGTTTTATTCCTCTGCCTTCCTTGATCCTGGTAAAGGCATCGACCATGGTATCCAGAGAATAGGTGTCGGTGACCAGGGGTTTTACGTCGATTACTCCGGTGGCAATCATCTTCAAGGTCTTCCGGTACTGCTCGAGGCTCTGCCGGGTGGTCCCGGTTACGGTAATCTGCTTGTAGTGGATCAAATTGGTGTTTACCGGAACATTCTGCCGGTCCTTCGGCAGCCCTCCGAAAAAGCTGACCCGGCCGTTCATCGCGCAGAGCTCCAGGGCCATGATCTGGGCCTCCGGGGAGGGGGCCGCGGTTACCACTACGTCGACTCCCTTACCCCCGGTCAGCTCGTCGGAAATCTTCCGTACCTCGTCGCCCTCCGCCAGTATAAAGCTGTCGTCCACCTCCTTGCAGAGGTCGAGCCGCTCCCGGCTTATGTCGTTGACGATGACGTTTGCCGCTCCGGCGAGCTTGGCCATCTTGGCGTGCATGATTCCGATGGGACCGGAGCCTACGATCAGTACCGTCTCCGCGGGGTTTACTCCGTAGCGTTCGAAGGCATTGTAGACGCAGGACAGCGGTTCCGCCATGGCGGCCTCTTCGAAGGTGGCCCCCCCAAGGGTCACCATGTTCCCCTGCCGCACCGCGTCCTCGGGGATCTTTACGTACTCGGCTAAGGCGCCGGGTATGTTGATCCCGAAGGCCCTAAACCGCACTTCGCAGAGCTGGGTGTTGCCGCTTACGCAGTAATCGCAAGTCCCGCATCCCATATTCGGTGCTACGGCGACCTTCATCCCCTCGGAGTAGCCCCGGACCTGGCTGCCGACCTTCTCGATGATCCCGCTGAACTCGTGTCCTAAGACGAGGGGGTTCGATTCGGAGGCGTCCTTGTGACCCCCCTTGAACATCCTGACGTCGGTGCCGCAGATGAGTCCCGCCTTGACCTTCAAGAGAACCTCGTTCTCGTCGATCCTAGGCGTGGGGACCTCCTCTATCCTCAAGTCTTCCTTTCCGTATAAGAGCGCCGCTTTCATATCTTCTTTCTCCTTGTGTGGGTCCTATTTATAGATCTTCGGTCAGGCTCACCGGTCGTCTTTCGATGATCGAGCGGTTTCCCGCATTGACCACCTTGACCGCCATCATTCCGTCGATCCCGGTTACCCTCGTCGGTTTATCGTCGAGGACGGCCTCGATAAACTCCCGGTCCTCGTGCTCGTAGGCGTCGATGAACAGGTTCCGCCAGCTCTTGGTGACCGGCTTTATCATGTGGTTCGAGGACCTGCAGTAGACCGCCGAGGAGTCTTCGAGCTGCCCCACGAAGAGGACCCCCTCCGTGCCCAAGACCTCGACCCGGGCGTCGTAGCCGTATTGGACATAGACCGCTCCGTCGATGAGCCCCTGGGTGCCGTTCTCGAAAGAGGCGTTCATGATGACGTTGTCGTAGAAATCGGGAAACTCGTCCCTGACCTCGGGATTACGGAAGTTGCCGGCCACCGCATAGACCTCCTTGAACTCGCTCCCTAAGAACCATCTCAAGGTGTCGATATCGTGGCTGTTTACCTCGGCTAAGGGGCCGTTGCTCTTTCCGATGTCGAACATCCACGGCTGCGGCTTGCTGGGACCGTGAGTCAGCGACTTGACCATCACCACGTCCCCGATCTCGCCCCCGTCGACGATCTCCTTGGCCTGATTGAAGTTCCTGTCGAACCTCCGCATAAACCCTATCTGGAGCTTGACCCCGGCCTTTTCCGCCGCCCGGTTCATCTCTTCACACTCCGGCACGTTCATGGCCATGGGCTTTTCGCAGAGGATGTGCTTTCCCGCCTCCGCGGCGGCGACCACGATGTCCCGATGGTAGACCGTGGGGGTCACCACCACCACCGCGTCGATGTTCTCGTCTTTCAGAGCATCCTCGTAGGAGAGGTAGTATGTTTCGAGTTCGAGCTCTTTCACTGCCGACTTGGCCGCATCCTCTACGGGATCGACCATGGCGACGAGCCGGGCCCCGCGAATCCCCCGGGCGAAGTTCCGGGCGTGGATCATTCCGGCCCTGCCCGAGCCGATAACGGCAACGCCGATTTTTCCTGATTTCATCTCATTCCCCTTTGTCGTTTGTTAGCAAATAATAGTGTATATAAGCATATTTTATTCGCAATAGTGGTGTTTGTCAAGTTATTGCGCCTAAAGCTGAAAGATAGTAACAAAACGCTAACATACAACAGAAAAACTTAGGGCTTTTGCATCCCAAACCTTGCTAAATTATTACTGTTTTGATACTATGCAAAAACCAGGTATTTGTAAAGACATACTGACAAGGGAAAGACAAGAGAAAGACAAGAGAAAGATAGGAGAAAAGAGATGGGAAAGATACTGATTACACCGCGCTCCCTGACCCGGGAGCGGCATCCCGCCTTCGCCATGCTCGAAGACGCGGGGCATGAAATCGTAACCGCCGCCCCCGGCGTCAAACCGGACGAAGAGGAGCTGCTACGCCTTGTGCCCGGCTGTGTCGGTTACCTAGCCGGGGTGGAGACGATATCCGCCCGGGTCCTCGAGGCGGCTAAGGGCTTGAAGGTGATAAGCCGGAACGGGACCGGTACCGATTCGGTGGACCTGGACAAGGCTGAAAAGCTTGGGATAAAGGTCTGTACGACTCCCGGCGCAAATTCCCGGGGTGTCGCCGAGCTGACGGTGGGAATGATATTCGCCCTGCTGCGCTCGCTCCCCTTCAGCGACCGAAAGATGAAATCGGAGGAGTGGGCGAGAAGAAAGGGAATGGAGGTCGAAGGCAAGACCCTAGGCCTCGTCGGATGCGGCGCCATAGGGCAGAAAGTGGCCCGAATGACCGCCCCTATGGGTATGACCGTTCTCGGGTACGGCGAGCCTCCCGACGAGAGCTTCGCCTTAGACGGCTTCCGGTGGGCTTCGCTCCAAGAGTTGCTCTCCGAGGCGGACATCGTAAGCCTCCATTGTCCGGCGGGACCGAAACCCCTTATCGACGAAGCGGCTATCAGTTCCATGAAAGAGGGCGCCTATCTCATAAACACCGCCCGTTCAGCGGTGGTCGACGAGGCCGCGGTCTTAGCCGCCCTCGATTCCGGAGACTTAAGCGGGTACGGCGCGGACGTTTTTACCGGAGAGCCCCCCGAGGATTATACCCTCGCCAAACACGACAAGGTCGTCGCTACCCCTCACATCGGGGGATTTACCGAGGAGAGCGTGGAACGGGCCACGGTATGGGCGATCGAGAATATCCTCGAGAACATATAAGAAAACATATAAAGGGAGTAAAACCATGACAAAACAGGAACTATACGAAAAACTCAAGAAATTCGGAGTCATGCCGGTCATCGCCATAGAATCGGTGGAGGATGCACTCCCCCTATCCGACGCATTGATCGCGGGGGGACTTCCCTGCGCGGAGATTACCTTCCGCACCGAGGCGGCCGCCGACGTGATGAATCTCCTCAATAAAGAGCGTCCCGATCTCATTTTAGGCGCGGGTACCGTGCTTAACCTGGAGAACCTCCACAAGGCCAAGGACGCCGGGGCCCTCTTCGGAGTAGCGCCGGGACTCAATCCGAAGATAGTCGAAGAGGCTCACAAAATCGGGCTCCCCTTCGTTCCCGGGGTTGTTACCCCGAGCGAGGTGGAGCAGGCCGTCGATTTGGGCGCGGACCTCCTCAAGTTCTTTCCCGCCGAGGCGAGCGGAGGCCTCGACATGATAAAAGCCCTCTTCGCCCCCTACGGACACACCGGGATCAAGTTCATGCCCACCGGCGGGGTCAAGACCGGCAACGTCGCCGATTATCTGAACTATCCGGCGGTTCTTGTCGCCGGCGGGACGTGGATCGCCAACAAGGACGTTATAGCCGCCAAGAAATGGGACGAGATAACCGCCAACTGTAAGGAGGCGGTGGAACTGGTGAAAAAACTGGGCCGCTGATGACTTGTCGAATGGTATCGTTTGTTGGTGAATGTTATTATTTTCTGGTAAAGGAATATTGACTTGTGCTTTCTCTTTGATATACTTATTTTAAAAATAGAACACCACAAAATAGTTCCTAAGGAGGAATAGATGAAAGTTGGTATCGACAGTTACTGTTATCACAGGTTCTTCGGAGAAGTTTATCCGGATCAGGTCAAGCCCTCGAAGGAGATGACCCTAGAGGATTTCATCAAACGGGCGGCACAGCTCAAGGTGGACGGGGTCTCCCTGGAGTCGTGCTTTATTCCGAAGTTCGATTCGGGATACTTGAGCGAGATAAAGGGAATGCTCGACGAGTATAACCTGGACCGGGTCTATGCCTGGGGGCACCCCGACGGACTCGAGGGAGGCAAGAACGAAAAGGCCTATGAGGAGATGGTCGAGCACATCGAATACGCCGAGGCCATCGGTGCCAAGGTGATGCGGGTAGTCGGAAGCAGCCTAGAGTTCCGCTTCGAACCACACGGTCCCCAGATCGAGAAGCTCTCCAAGATGTTCTCCAAGGCAGTAAAGATTGCCGAGAAGAAGGGAATCAAAATGGCCGACGAGAACCACATCGATTACAACCCGGAAGAGATGCTTCAGATTATCGAGAACGTGAACTCCCCGAACTTCGGCATCAACTTCGACACCGGAAACTTCATGAGGGTCCTCGCAGATCCCATCGAGGGGATGGAAAAACTCGCCAAGTATACCTTCGCCACCCACGTCAAGGACTTGAAACCCGAACAGGGGCAGTCGGTGAGTAACTGGCACTTCTTTGCCTGCACCCCCGTCGGCGACGGACTGGTGGACAATCAAAAGCTCGCCCAGCTGTTGAAAGAGGCCGGATACGAGGGGTTCCTCGCCGTAGAAATCGATTACCTCCACCCGGATTACAAAAACGACGAAGACAAGGCGGTTGCCCAGAGCGTCAAGAATCTCAAGAAGATCGCCGCGAATCTGAAATAAGAAACACAGGAGGAGGAAGTATGAAGGAATTGAATGTTGGAATCATCGGATACAAGTTCATGGGAAAGGCCCACAGCAACGCCTGGAGCAGGGCCCCGCAGTTTTTCGATACCGCGGCCAAACCGGTATTGAAGGTCGCCTGCGGGCGTCACGAGGACGCGGTAAAGGAGTTTGCCGACCGTTGGGGCTGGCAGGAGGTCGAAACCGACTGGAAAAAGGTCGTCAAACGGGACGATGTCGACATCATCGACGTG
>CAZXMO010000063.1:0-18976 GCA_964641125.1 uncultured Spirochaetales bacterium | reverse complement strand
TGGAGGGACTTGATCGCCGACGACGAGGTCGACATCTTTGATAACTGCTCTCCCGATGACCTCCACCCGGAGCCCACTATCGAGGCTGCGAAGCGGGGAAAGCATCTCCTCTGTGAAAAACCTCTGGCCATGACCGCGGCCGACGCCAAAAGAATGCGGGACGCGGCGGTCGAGGCGGGGGTCAAGCATATGCTCCTTCATAATTACCGTTTCCTTCCCGCGGTGCGGTTCGCCAAGAACCTCATCGCCGAGGGGAAGCTCGGGACCGTCTACCAATTCAGAGGACAGTACCTCCAGGAGGTCGGCCACGATCCCGCGGAAGTGCTCGAGAACGTCTGGTACGCTTCGGGAACAAAATCGGGGGTTCTCTTAGGAATAGGGTGTCACATTATCGACATGGCCCGGTTCTTAGTCGGGGAGATTACTTCGGTAAGCGGTCTCCTCAAAACCCACAACACGGTGCGGAAGGACGGTACGGGGACCGAAGAGACCGTAACCGCCGACGAGCAGAATCTTGCCTTAGTGGAGTTCGAGAACGGCGCCGCCGGTACCCTCGAATCGGCGGGAATCAGTACCGGACGGAAGAACCGGCATACCTGGGAGATCAACGGATCGAAGGGGAGCATCGCCTTCGATCTGGAGGACCCCAACCACCTGTGGGTGTGCCTCGACGGCGGGGACGCCCGGCTCGAGGGTTTTACCAAGATTTCCGCGACCGGTTTCGATTTCGAGCTCCAGGTGCCCTATCTGCCCCCCGGACACAACGCCGGGTGGGAGTACGGCCACGTCTACGCCCTGCACCATTTTTTGGACTGCGTCGCAAACGACAAGCCGGTGGAACCCTACGGTGCTACCTTCGAGGACGGCTATCGGATCCAAATCATCATGGAGGCTATCGGAGAATCCTCCGCGTCGGGAAAGAGAGTCGATACCCTCTCCCGGTACCTTCGTTAGAGGAGGCCGTCTTACATCCTATGCACCTCGAGACCGTAGATCTTCGAGATCAACTCGATATCTTTGGCCTGATGGCCGGTCATCAGCAGCTGGTGATGGGAGTAGGTCTCGTTGACCATCTTGTGCCCGTTGGGGACCTTCATTATCGCGCCGTTCCGGCAGTCGGATCCCGCGTACTGGACGTACCCCTTGAGGTCCCCTTCGACAACCTGGATGTCCTTCATCGAGGGACCGAGCTTAGCCATGGTTGCGGGGCCGGTCCGAAGCCGGGCGTCTAAGGCGTGGGCGTTGTCGTCCACGATAGCCAATACCTTGTCCCGAACCACCCAGTCGGCGGCGAAACACTGAGGAACCACCCCTAAGTACCCGCAGTGGGCGAGGAGGATGTGGTTCTCCGGTTCCTCGACGATTTCCGGGAAGCTTGGAATGTTCTCGTGCTTGAGGGCGGCCATCCCCATCAGGAAGGGGTAGATATTGGTCATCATGATTTCTACATCAAGGGCCTTGTAGATGAGGTATTTGGTGAGCATGACCGTGGTGTCGGCCTCGCATCCCCAAATCAAATCCTTCTCCATGAACAGGAAGTTCCAGGCCAGACAGGGTGTGGTGTCGGAGTAGTGTGACTCGTTGAGGCAGTTTATCCCGGCGGCGCGTATCGACGGGTCCGCTTCGACCTCCCGCTTGACGGCCAAATATATTTTCAAAGCCGAATTCACCTGCTTCTTACTGAGCTCGAGAATGGGGAAATCCCACTCTTTAGCCGCGGCCTCGGCTTCGGCATCGGATATTTCCTTGGCCTTGGCCCCGAGTTCCTTGAAGCTCCGCTTTTCGACGGTAAGGCCGAACTTCTGTTTCATGAGGCCCGAACACTCGTCCTCCCACCAGTAGAACCGCTTGAAGATCTCCGCCTGGAACCCTTCGCCGGGGTTGTCCTGGAAGACGAGGAACTTTCCGCCCCGAAGATCCTGCTTGGCTTTGAGCGCCCGGCAGAGTTTTTTTGTCTGATCCAGGCTATAGGGGGCGATTGTATCCACACCTTTGGAGCGGAGGAAGCTCACGATCTCCCAGTCCCACATAAGGACCGTGCCGAACTCGGAGGTGACGACGAGAATGGGGATATCGATTTTTTTGAACTCGTCCACCATTCGATAAGCGTCTCCGAGCATCTGCGGGAAGATGACCGCCTCCGCCTCCTTGGGAAGAGGATCGCCTAAGGCGATGGGCTCGAGGAACTCGGCCTCTTCGGCGAGCATATCCTTCAGAGTATTCAGCTGCTTGGCAAAATCTTCGTCTCTATTGGGCAGATACAACGGTATCAGTTTCGGTTTCATGAGTTTTCTCCTTCTTCCTCTTGGTTAGCATTTTGTTATAAAACAACAATAAATGATAATCCACGGACCCCTCCCTGTCAAGGATTATCTACTGTAACGAAGCTTTCCCAGAGACCCACGATTTACCCCGATGCGAGGTAATCCCGGACCGCGCGGGCGAGGGTAGTTAAGATTTCCCGTCTCTTTTCATCGTCGGTTTCCAAGAGGGTCATTCGGAAGCCCTGGAGATCGGAGCAGAACCCGGTCAGAGGGACTACGCAGATCCCGGTGCTTGCGAGGAGGGAGTACACGAACCGCTTGTCCGGGGGGACCGACTGGATCATCGGCCGGATGAACTCCGCCGCCTTCATATTGGGGATGGGCATGTACTGACGGTTGTTCAATACCCCCTCCTTGAAGAGAACCGTAAAATAGAGGGCCCCCTGAGGGAGGTTCACGGTGACACCGTCTATGTCCTTGAAGGCCTCATAGGCTTCCCGGGCCCTCAGCTCGAAACTGAGGTTTCGGCTCCTCAGGTGCTCCCGGTAACGGGGATCGGCGAAAACCTCCGGTATTACCATCTGAGGAAGACTCGTCGAACACACCTCGAGACGCTTCGCGTCTAAGAGGCTCTTTATAAACAACTTGAAATTGTCGTCCTTATCCTGGTTGAACACCTCCATCCATCCGCACCGGGCTCCCGGCCAGGGAAACTCTTTGGAGATGCTGCGGAGGGCAATACCCGGAACGTCCCCGATGACCTCGCTCAGGTGGAGGGTCTTCGCTCCGTTGAAGACTATATGGGCGTAGGTCTCGTCGCACAGGATGAATAAATCGTTCCTCCGGGCGATGTCGACGATCTTCCGAAGATACTCCTCGGGATAGACAGCCCCGGTGGGATTGTCGGGATTGATGAGGAGTATACCCGCGATGGAATCGTTGTACCGGACCTTGTTCTCGATATCCTCGAGATCGGGCATCCAGTTGTTCTCGGGATCGAGACGATAGGTGGTGTGCTGATATCCCGAATGAGCCGCCTCCGCCGAGGACAGGGTGGAGTAAGCCGGCGAGGGGCCTATGACCCGGGCCTCACGCTTCAGAAAGGCGAACAGAGTGGAGACCGCGTCTCCGAGACCGTTGAAGAATAGGATGTCGTCGGAGGTTATCCTGCAGCCGCCGCGACGGTTGACCTCTTCCGCCAAGTAGCTGCGCGTTTCGGGATGCCCCGCGGTGGCAACGTAGCGGTAACTGTCGTTGTCCGCGGCCCTGCCGATGACAATCTCCTTGATCCAGGGGGGGACCGTCTCTCCCTTCTGCACCGGATCTCCGATGTTCTCCCAGGTGATGGGAACACCCAACAGGGAGAGCTTGTCGGCTACGTCGACAATCTCCCGTATCTCATACTTGAGCTGTCCCGATCCTTCCCATACGATGTTTCTGCGCATTTTCCGCTCCTTTCCGTCTCCGACGGATCATAATAATGGGGCTCAAGCAGGACCGCCCGGCACGGCCTCGATCGAAGGTATTCTCCGAATACAGAAAAGGCCGCAGCTCTCGGCGGAACTGCGGCCCGGTTTTCCTTTCAGTAAACGCTTTAACCGGCAGTCCAGCCCCTCATGGCCGCTGCCGCCGCTGCGTCGATTCTATAGTTGCTGATTCGTTCGATCATTTCCACCGTTTCATCATACCGGTTTCACCGGTTCTGTCAAGACTGGGCTCATGGGCTCATGGGGTATAGTGGGATAAAGTCCGGCGGTTGAATAACACCAATCTTTGGGGCACACTTGAGCGTATGAAGATCGACCTTTTGCATCCCCGTGATCAGATTGTCATGATCATGAAGCGAATCTACGGGTACGGTATGACGACGACCTCCGGGGGCAATATTTCGATTCTCGATCCCGACGGGGACATCTGGATCTCTCCGGGGGGCGTCGACAAGGGAAGTCTTCGGCCCGAAGACATCGTTCGGGTCCGTAGGGACGGATCGTACGAGGGTATCCATAAACCCTCCATCGAGCTCCCCTTCCATAGGGCGATCTACCGAAGCCGCCCCGACCTGGGGGCCGTGATCCACGCCCACCCGGTCGCCTTGGTCAGCTTCAGCGTAGCCCGTAAGATTCCCGACACCTCGGTGGTCCCGAAGGCGAGAAAGATTTGCGGCGAAGTCGGATACGCGCCCTACGCTCTTCCGGGAAGTGAGGAGCTCGGAAGAAACATCGCCGCAGTCTTTGGCGAGGGATACAATACCGCGCTTCTCGAAAACCACGGTGCCGCCATTGCGGGTAAGGATCTCTTCGAGGCGTTTATGCGCTTCGAGACCCTCGATTACGCCGCGCGGCTCCTCATTCGTGCGGGTCAGATGGGTGGAGATAATCCCGGCGCCTGTCCTTTGAGCAATGAGGAGCTTTCCATGAGCAAGGGGGATTTCCATCTCGTGGAGGAGTTCGATCCCGAAGGGCATACCAACAGAGAGCGGGAGGCCCGCAAATTGATGCTCTCCATGGTTCATCGGGCCTACGATCAGGGGCTGTGTACCAGCACCGAGGGGACCTTTTCCCTACGGGCCGGCGGCGGCGATTTCCTCATAACCCCCTACGGAATCGACCGTAAGTACATGGAGATTTCCGACCTCGTCTTAATCCGGGACGGACTGCGGGAAAGGGGCAAGGAGCCGAGCAGGTCTCTCCCCCTTCATCAGAAGATCTACGCGAATCATCCCGAAACAGGCGCCGTAATCATCGCCCATCCCACCAATATCATGGCCTTTGCCGTTTCGAGGCGGAAGTTCGATACCCTCGTCATACCCGAGACTTACGTCATGCTGATGGACATCCCTCTGCTGCCCTACGGAACCCAGTACAGGGACCAGGATAAGGTGGCTGAGCTTATCTCGCCTGAAAATCCGGCGGTGCTCGTGGAGAACGATTGTATCATCACCTCCGGGAGTTCCCTTCTGCAGGCTTTTGACCGCCTGGAGGTGGCGGAATTCAGCGCCGGGGCGGTCATCTCCGCCGGAGCAATCGGCGGGGTGGTTCCGATCAGCCCCCGCGAAAGGGATGAGCTCGAATCGGCCTTTATCAAAAAGGGATGAAAACGCCGTTCAAGCGTCGCAGTACAACAGAATTTGTGCTATAGTAGTCTCGAGTATATAATAATGTAAGGAGACGAGGGATGGGAGAAAATAAGAAGAATCTCGATGATGCCATCGATCAGTTCAAGAACACCCTCAAGGATCTCAAATCTAAGGACATGTACGATTCGGCGGTCGAAAACTACAGCCGTGAAAGGGATCTCGAAAAGAAGAGGGGCTCCTCGGGACCGAAAAAAGGGTAGAACCTACGGTCCGGTACGATTTCCAAACAAGGTAATTTATGCCTAAGGAGACCTTTCTCAATCTTCCCCATTTTAAGCGGGAGGCCGTTCTTTCTCAAGCGTTTATCGAGTTCGCGACCCACGATTATACTTCGGCATCCCTGTCGAGGATCGTACGTAAGGCCGGTATCGCTAAGGGGAGCATGTATCAGTATTTCGAGAATAAGCGGGATCTGTACTTCTATCTCATCGATTCGGCGTTCAAGAGGAAGCTGGAGTTTATCGCCTCTGAATCCGCGGGCGGCGGAGAAACCTTTTTCGAAACTTTCAAGTCTATAATAATAGCGAGTGTCCGCTTCGATTTTGTCCATCCGGAGATAAGCGGGCTCATAATGCATGCCCGAAGCGAACCCCCGGGCGAAGAGCTCGAAAATATAGCCGATGAACTTATCGGGCGTTCCAACGTATTTTTCGAGGGTTTCGTAAGGTCCGCCGTGGAGCGGGGAGAAATTCAGGGAGATATTAGTATGATTGTCCATATCCTCGATCAGACCGCTCTTACCTTTTCACTTTACCTCCAGCGGAATCATGGTGATGAAATTTCTCGAAACGGAAAGATTATCGAGGAAAAGGCTGAGGACCTGGCCGGCCTGCTCAAAAACGGACTTTCAAAAAAACTGGATTCATTCTATACTTGTGAAAGTGTTAAACAAAAGTAAAGGGTTTTTCAGGGAACAGGAAGCTCTCTATCGCGGCATGTTCGAGAGTGCCGGAACAGCCCTCTGTCTTATCGACGAAGAGCTTCTGATTCACCTCGTCAATCCTGCCTTCGAGAGGCTTTTCGGGCTGCCGAGGAGAAAAGTCGAGAAGAAGCTCGCCTGGTTTTATTTCATTCCCGAGGCCGATCGGGAACGGGTCAGGGAGTTCCACTTTTCGGAGGCCTCATCTATCGAGTACCCCGACAACCGTTACGAGGTCCAAATCGTCGATAAGATGGGGAGCATTCGCGACGTCCTCGTCTTGGTTGCGAACCTCAAAGGGACCACCCGGAAAATTCTCTCGATCTTCGAGGTCACGCAGAACCGCCGTGTCCAAAAGGCCCTTGCTTACAGACTTAGTTTTGAGCAGATAATTTCCGCCATTTCCCGGGGCTTCGTCAATGTCGCTCCCGGGATGCTTCACGATGAAATTCGCGAGGCTTTAGAGCGGATAGGCCGGTTCGCCAAGTCGGACCGAAGCTTTATTTTTCTCATCGATCGAAAGGAAAAGGTAATCCGCCATGCCTATCAGTGGAACGCTCCGGGCATCGAGCCTCAGTCGGAGACGATACGGGAAACACCCCTCCCTAAGATCGAGTGGGCCCTCGACGTGCTGAATGAATCGGGGCGTCTTCACATCCATGACCCACAATCACTACCCGAAGAGGCCGGTTTTATCCGGGATACTCTCGTCTCCGAAGGGGTAAAGTCCACTGCGGTCGTTCCCATGCGCCACGCCGGGGAGGTCCGGGGGCTTCTGGGGTTCGACGCCGTTACGGCGAAACGATTTTGGCGGGAGGACGATTTTTTCCTCCTCGAGACGACGGTGGACATTATTACCAAGGCCCTTATTCACGAGGACTTTCAGCGAATGCTCGCCGAGAGTGAGCAGCGGTTCCGTAAAATTTTCCAGCAGGGACCCTTGGCAATGGCCGTAGTCGATACCGAGTACCGGGTAACCGCCGTCAATCCTATGATCTGTACATTGACGGGATACGGAGCCGAGGAGCTCAAGGGTCGCAGGCTGACGGAGCTGACCCACGAGGAAGGGAGGGGACGGAGCGAAGCAACTGAAAAGAAGCTCCTTTCCGGAAGCATACCCTACTACACCATGGAAGAGCGGCTGGTCAAGCGGAACGGGGAGTCTTTGTGGGTCTACTGGACTACCTTCAGCATAAGAGACGAAAATCAGGAACCGCTCTACGGGGTGGAAATTTTCGAAGACATAACCGAACGTAAGTATGCCGTCGAAGCCTTGCGAAAGAGCGAGCAGAAGTATCGGGATTTTGCCGATTTCCTTCCCCAAGCCGTCTTCGAGGCCGACTTGAAGGGGATTCTCACCTATACCAATCAACACGCCTTCGATCTCTTCGGGTACTCCCGGGAGGACTTCGTCCGGGGGCTTGCGATCTACGGGATGATTCATCCCTCCGACCGGGAACGTGCCGAGAGTAACGTCGCCGCGATTTTCGAAGGCGCCCGGTCCAAGGGGGAGGAGTACCGGGCTATGCGCAAGAACGGCGAGTTCTTCCCCGTTCTCATCTACTCGGCCCCTATCTGGGAAAAGGAGCGCCCCCTGGGGATACGGGGAATCATCATCGATATAAGCTCGCGGAAGGAGCTCGAAACCCGGTTGGCCCAGTCTCAGAAGATGGAGGCCATCGGCCGGCTCGCCGGGGGAATCGCCCATGATTTCAACAACATTCTCACCGTCATTCTCGGGCACGGCAGCCTCCTCGCGGCGAACGAATCCCTCTCCGAGGAGATCCGGGAGGAGCTGGGCGATATTATCGACGCTTCCCGGAGCGGCGCCGCTCTGACGCGTCAGCTCCTCGCCTTCAGCCGGAAACAAATTGTACAGATGGAGATCCTCGATCTGAACGAGCTCATTCAATCCTCCCGGAAGATGCTCCGGCGTCTCATCAACGAGGACATCAATTTCTCCGTGGAGCTCAATCCGGAGATCGGAAACATCCGCGCCGATTCGGGACAGATCGAGCAGATTATCATGAATCTCGTTATCAATGCCTCCGACGCCATGCCGGAGGGAGGGAATCTTACGCTCCGTACTTTCATGCGGACGGTGGGCGCGGAAACCGCGGAGCAGTATGAAAACGCGGAGGCCGGGTCCTACGTTGTCCTCGAAGTGGCCGACACCGGCCGGGGTATGGATTATCGGACGCGGGAACGGATTATGGAGCCCTTCTTTACGACTAAGAAAGACCGGGAAGGGACCGGTTTAGGACTCTCCACGGTTTATGGTATCGTCAAGCAGCTTGACGGCTTTTTGACGGTCACGAGCAAGATCGACGAGGGGAGCACATTTTCGGTTTTCCTGCCCGAAACGAAGAGTGAAAGACCCGAGAAATTGGGAGAATCGACGGTGTCTGAGACGGGCAAGGAATCCCTTCTTCTCGTCGAGGATGAAGAGGAGCTTCGAAACGTCGCCGGAAGAATGCTCGAATCTCAGGGCTACACCGTTCAGGTTGCAGCCGACGGCCGGGAGGCGTTGAAACTCCTCGCGGAAGGTGCCCGAATTGAATTGGTAATTACCGATGTGGTTATGCCGGGGATGAACGGCCGGGAGCTTGCCGAAGATATCGAGAAGAACTTTCCCGGAAAGAAGATCCTTTTCATAAGCGGGTACACCGACGATTCGGTCATTCAGCACGGGGTGAGCGAGCGAAGGATCAACTTTCTCCACAAACCCTTCAGCAAGAAAGAGCTGCACCGGAAGGTACGCGAGCTCTTAGACGATTAGTCAGCCGAAAGATATCCCCCTTTGACTCTCCCCGTAAATTGATATAAACACATGAGGTACGAGTCAAATTTATGAGCAATTTCCAAGGATTTCATCCCGACAGGCGGCTGTTCGGCGTCGATATACCGAAACGCCGGTTCATCCGACTCGAAAAAAAAATTCAAAAGCTCATGGAGCGAATCGATTTCGATCCCGAAAACGAGGTGCCTCTCAAGAGCGAGAACCACTCCTATCTTTCCCCCTTCTTTCCGGTCAAGGAGCTTACGCCCGGGCGGGGCGAACCGGTCGATCCGGCCGCGGGTCCGGTGATCGGGACCATCCGAATGGGGTACGGGCACTACCGGATGGCGGTCTCTTTCGCCTCGGCGGCGGCGGCCCTTGGACATACACCGTACTGGTTCGATCTCCTCGGATTCGATACCCCCGGGGTTCGCATGATCCGGGACATGGAGACCTGGTATTCCTGGGGGTCCCGACTGGCCCACCGCTCCTATGTATTCGACCGGTTCGTGTGGGAAAAGGCCACCGGAAGGATATTCAAACCCTTGGAGAAGCAGCTTGTCATTCAGAGGCTCTCGGCGGTTCTTACCGATCTTTTCGGCGAAATTCCCCTGGATATCCCCTTCATCGGGTCCCATTCCTGGGCATCCCAGGCGGCGGTTTTTGCAGGCTGCCGCAGGGTAATCAACGCTATCAACGATAACTGGCCGATGTCGGTTTTTCTCGCCGAGGGGGCATCACAGACCGTACAGGGTCCCTCCACCTACTTGGGCTACCGCCTTGCCAAGGGGCTCGGCCTTAAGAACCGGAGGAACAAGGTCCTGAGCCCGGAGATCTTTCGTCAGGTCGGACATTACGTCGATCACGAGATCGTCTCCAACGTGGAGAAGGACTGCGCGGCCCGGATACGTCGGCTCGAGGAGAACAAACCCAGGAGGTTTCTCTTCTCGGTGGGCGGGGCCGGGGCCCAAGACAAGACCCTCATCAACATCATCGAACGCCTTCTTCCGCGTCTTTGTTCCCATGAGATAGTCCTGTTCGTAAACTTCGGTGATCACCCGGAGATGCTCAAGAGCTGTATGAAACGGTTCCCCGATCTCTACGAGATTACCGAGCTCCATTCCGATTGGGAGGGGACCCGGCGCTTTGTCACAGATTTAGAAAAGACGGAGCCTCGAGGTATCCACTTCTTCTTTTACCCCGAGGTGTTTCCCGCGGTCTATACCACGAATCTCCTCCTCAGGCACGTCGATTTCCTGATTACCAAGCCGGGGGAGCTCGCCTTCTATCCGGTGCCGAAGCTCAACATCAAGCGCTTAGGGGCCCACGAGGCGTGGAACGCCATCCGGTCGGCGGAGCTCGGAGACGGTACTGTGGAGCTCGAGACCACCTCCCTAATACTTAAGACACTCAAGGCGGCGATAGATCATGGAGATCTTCTGAGGCTGATGTGCGAGAACATCCTGCGCAATCACCGACAGGGTATCTACAACGGGGCTTACCGGGTTGTGGAGGCGGCCTATGAATAATAAACGGGGTCAGGGGTTCGATCGTCCTCGATTGACGTCCACCCGGTGGAGCACCGCCATTCCCGCCCCCGATGCAGCGGAGAGGAAGAGGATGGGAAGCCAAATTCCCCGGACCCCGATACCGGCAATGATAACCCCGGCGGCGGCCGGGGCGATGGTCTGCCCTAACGACATGGCCAGATGGGTTACGGCATTGAATCTTCCCCGGTGATTGAAGGGGGTGTGAGAGGATATGAAGACGTTTACGTTAGTCGCGAAAATGATTTCTCCCCAGGTCCATAGGACCGTGGAGAGGAGGAAGAACCAGTAACCGGTTACGGTTAAGGCAAGTATGCCGAAGCCGGCCGCGTAGGCCGCGCACCCCGCGGCCATATTCTTCAAAGGGGCCCTCCGTTCGAGGAGCTTGAGGATGAGCGGGGTAAAAACGATGACCGTAACGGCGTTGACCGAAGAGATCACCCCGAAAAACCGGGCGCTGTTGTCCCGGAAGACTTCGTTTACCAGAAGGGGAAGACCGAAGTGGAACTGGGAGTAGACCATGGAAGTCACCACTAGGACGGCGGTGAATGCGGCGAGGACCGGGCGGCTCAAAAAGGCTCTGAAAGTCGAGCCGTCGAAACTGCGCTCCCGATGATTCTCGGAGCGGTAGGCTGTCTCGGAGCTCGTCTCAGGGACGAAGCGCCACACCAGAAAGACCCCCACCATGGTGGTAATCGCGTCTCCGAAGAAAATCCAGCGCCTGTAGTTTTCGAAGAGGAATCCGGCGATCATCGGTCCCAAGGCCACACCTATATTGATGCCTAAATAAAGAAGCGAGAAGGCCCGCTGCCGCTTCTCCGGGGGGGTCAAATCCATGACCAGGGCGCCGCTTGCCGGACGGAGGGCACCCAAAAAGAACTGGGAAACAATCAGGAGCGCCGGGAGGGCGGTGTGGGCGGGAATAAATCCGCAGACCCCGATGACCGCGGCACTCAAGACTTGAGAAATGAGCATGATCCGCTTTCGACCGAACCGGTCGGCGAATTTCCCTCCCCCGAGGGTCCCGGCCATGACCGCGGCGGATGCGAGGGTAACCACGAGACCTGTAGAGGTTTCGGTCATTCCCAGCACGCGGGTCAGGTAGAGGGTCAAGAAGAAGCGAACGAAATCACCGAGCCGGTTGATGATCCGCGCGACGAAGAGGACGTACACGCTTTTCGGCAGGCCGCCGTAAAACCATTTTGACATAGGCTGTATTAAAACGAAAATACACCGGTAAGGCAAGGTTCTCCGGGGCTTTCAAGGGGAAGGGTAGTAATTTAGCGGGAAGCGGGATAGTATAATGAAAACGATAATCACAATCAGGAGGATGTGCAGTGAAGTCTACAGCAAAACTCGTGGAAGGATGTTTTCAATCGATAGTCGATGACGGGCGGCGTCACGGAATTGTGCTCGATCTTCCCGAAGCAAAGGAAGGCGACGACCTCGGACCGACGGCCCTAGAGCTTGCGGTCATGGCCCTCGCCGGGTGCGTCACGACCATTTGGGCTATAGTCGCTAAGAACTCGAATGTTTCGTATCACAAGATAACCGTCGAGTTGGATGCCGATAAACCCGATTCCGAGCCCACCATTACTTCGGTGAAGGCCGTGGTCAAGGTCGAGTCCGACGATGACGAAGACAAGCTCCAGCGCTGCCTCGATAAGACTCTGAAGGCCTGTCCGGTGGGGCAGCTCTACGAAAAGGCCGGAGTCGCCGTGGAAACCAAGCTCGAGGTCGTCAGCTAAAGCTGAAACAGAAGCCGCCGCATGACTGAAAAGGAAATGACGGCGCCGATTGCCGACAATGCGACGGCTACCGCTATGACCAATAAGGCGCCCCTGCCGAACCTCCGCTTTTCTTCGGTTTCACCGGCGAATCCCCAAACGAAGGCGGCAACGACGTTGGCCACCGGGACACAGAGGAGAAGCATTCTCCCGAAATAAGCCCCGGTGGTCGGCATTTCACGTATTTTCGTATCTTCGCTCACACACTTCTCCTTGTTCTACAGATTGAAGTCGCCGAAATCGAGTGATTCCAGTCCAAGGGCCTCGAGAATCTCCGCGACTCTGCGCTCGAGCTCCTCGAAGTCTATCCGCCTCTGTATATCCCGGGCGAGTTTCTCCTGAGTCTCTCCATCCAGCGCAATTATCAGTGAGGCTATCTCCCGTGCGGTGTCGATGAGGTCGAGCACGGCAGCCTGGGCGCGAAGGGCCTGCTCGTCGGCGGGATTGGTCGTTATCTGCATCTCCTCTTCGATCCGGACCTTCTCTTTCTCAGGTATTGGCTCGGTACCGAAACTTTCAGTAACGGGCTTCGTGAGGGCCTCCGGAGGGATGCTCACTCCCCGGTCCGCCTCGACCACCGTTTCCGGCCCCGAGACGGGAACGAAGGCGACCTTTCCTTCTATGACGCGTATGAGCAGGGGCTCATCCTCCTCGAGGAGGATGTAGAGATCGGTTCCTCGAACACCTAAAACGGCCGATTCGGCTCTGACGGAGAATGAGGAATCGGAGCTTATCATCTTGGTCACCTTGGCCCGGACGCTCCCCTCCATGAGGTTAAATATCGAGCTGTCGTCGGTGCTTTGGGGAAGCTTTTCGAGGACAAATCCGGTGTTCTCGGCGATCTTTACAACACTTTCGTCTCTCAGAATGAGCTCGGCTAAGGAATCGGGACCAGTTTGGATCGTACTTCCCCCGAAGAGGTCCTCTCCGATCTGCGGTTCGAACCTTCCGCCGTCGTACTCTACGGTCACCTCGTTTTCGAGGTAGCTCAAGAGGGCCGAGGGCTCCGGCGGCCTCTCCGTCGATGCGGCCCCGCCGGACGCGGATACCCGTTCGAGGGAGGCAAGCACTTTCCTGACCTCCTCGTCCGTCACCGCCTCCCTCAGCACTTCGCTCATGGACGCCTCGAGGGCGGGAACGTACGATTCGATAAGGGGAGTAAAGTGTTGGAGAACCTGCTTGCCCGCCTGTGAATCAACCGATAGGGTCAGCACGATCCCGTCCGAGACCGGCCGGATGCCGGTAAGGGAGACAAACTTAGGCATTTCCTCATTGATAATGGAGTAGGGGATGATAATTTTTCCCCGGTCGTACCGGAGCTCCTCGCCGGGAAGGGGGGGCGGCACGATCCAGCGGGAAGGAAAGCGTACGGGAAACCGCAGTCTTCCAACTTTGAGCCGTATCGGCTCGAGAACGACGGCCTCCTCGGCAGGGTCCACGGTGAATTCCACCGATGCGGTAGTGGAGAACGGCTGCATCGTCCATGCACCTGCATCGGGCATTTCGGGGGTGACGGTAAAGGCGCTCTCGAAGCGGAGGCGCCCCGGCTCTGTTTCCGCCCTGAGGCTTAGCAGCTCGAACCGCCCGGGTTCGAAATAGCCGGTGTCGGTATGGTCCCGGCCCGCGTCGATGATTGCCGCAGCCGCGAGGCGGGAAAGGGCATCCTCCGAAAGCTTGATCCTGCTTCCGAATTCGAAGGAGGAGAGAAACCGTGCCGTTTCTTCCTCCAGAGTGCCCGTGTCTTCCATGGCGGGCACCGCGGAGGGGTCCCCCGACAGGGCCAGAACGGTCAAGAACCCGGCGGTGGTCACCGAGCCGCCGGCGGTTACCACGGTAAGCACCGCGATTCCGACGAAAAAACCGAGAACTCCGAAAAGGACTTTTTTCCCCGTGTTCATGCAATCTATTTTAAGCCTGTTTAAAGGAAATTTCCAATAGGAAAAATGTTAAATGGGTTTAGGTCCTCGAGAGCTGGATAACCCCTCTCTTTCCGTTATTTCTCCAGGCGGGGTCCTCATCGTCGAGCCTCTGAACGAGGGCGGGATCGATGCGAAGGAGGGTATCGCTCTTGAGGGAGCGGAGTAATAAGAAGGGGGAACCGATACTGGGAAGAACTCTTTCCAAGGGTGTTTCCGGGGGCCGGGGGGCGTCTCGTACGGCCCTCCGGTAATTTACATCTCCCTTGAGGATCACCAGGAGTCCCCGGGAGAAGCTCTTTTCGAGGCGTTCGGGAAGGTCATCCAGGAATTCCGGGCTGTTCCAGAAGAGATCGGGGATGATGCGGATTATTCCGGTTTCGAACAGTCTCTTTATATCCGAGCCGAACCGGCGGACGGGTTCTGTTGGGGATCGGGCGAAGTAGTCCATGGTCCGAATAACGTCCGCGGCGGTGGCGTCACTCACGTAGGTGGGATGAAATTTGACGTGCAGTAGCACCGAGATGCCGAGTTTCCCGGCGAGTATCCACGACAGGAGAAGGTCCGCGGTGAGCTCGGACCCGGCGTTGTCGGTCACGATGTGGACCAGCCTTTCCCCGCCGCGGCCCTCGAGGATGGTTTCGCACGCCGCTTCGGTGTCGTCGTCAATGAGGAGATTCCGGTCGCCGGCGTCGTTTCCGAGGTCCGCGGACACCCGGTAGCTCAAATCGATTCGGTTTCCCCAAAGCGATGCGTGAAGGGCGGCTTTGAGCGCCTCCTCGGGTAACTCCCCGCCCGGGAACGCGGACAGAAAGCGCTCGATTATGCCCCGGGGGGCGTCCGAGACGAGTTCTTCCTCCTTGGTAGGCAGAAAGGGATCGTATCCGGTTTCCCAATATCCGACAACTTCGATGATCATTCGGTACACGAGATGCTCCGCGTAGAACCATTCGGAGTCGAGCCAGCGTTCTCCGCGGTGAGCCCGGGCATGGTCTCTCCATCTCTCCCATTCCGGAGTCGGCGGATCGAGCTCGGGAAGGGGGTCGTTGTTTCGGATCGATTTTTCGAGGTCCAGGAGCCCCTTCCGGGATCGGAGAAAGAGAGGTGGATTTCTTTCGATGGTCTCGGTAATGATTCCGGGGAGTCTTTCACTCATTGTCCGGTAGGCGAAGTCGTTCGAGCCGTCGGTACGGTAGGGGACGGGCTGTTCTTTGCTCATGCCGCCAGTGTAGCGATAGGACCGGACCGGATCAAGGAAAATTTGCCCCGGTGATCAAATCTATGCATATTACAGGTGAAATTTTCGGGACGGGGGAGACCGCCGCGTTTGTTCGGCGTGACCTTTCCCGGCCGTTTCAATCAGCCGTTTTGGACTTTACTGATGAGATTCGTGACAGCTCGAGGGTCCACCGGCTCCCCCGCCCCGAGCTCACTGCGAGAGTGCAGGAGATTTGCGCGCACAGAGCTTCGACGAGGGTAAGGCCGAGTGTTCCGCTGTGATTATCGGCCTCCCGGTCGGGAATGCCGATTCCGTCGTCGGCAACCTCGATGTAAATGACTTCAGGTGTCCGCCGAAGCACTATAGAGACCGTACCCTCCCTTCCGTCGGGGAAGGCGTGTTTCAGACTGTTTGAAACGAGCTCCGACAGGATCAGCCCCAAGGGGACCGCGGTATCTATAGGAAGGCCTATCTCTTCGATCTCCATTGTAGAGGATATTCTCCGCGGATCGATATCGTAGGAATCGAAGAGGATGGAGAGGAGCGACCGGAGGTACGGCCGCATCTCCACGCCGGCCAAGTTCTCGCTCATATAGATCTGTTCATGGACGAGGGCGATGGAGGTGATACGGTTTTGGCAGTTTCTTATGACCTCGTCGAAATCCGATGCCCTGGAGTACTCACCTTGAAGATTGAGGAGGCTCGAGATTACCTGCAGGTTATTCTTGACCCGGTGATGGATCTCCTGGAGAAGGAGTTCCTTTTCCTTAAGGCTCTGCTTGAGGAGATCCTCCGCCCGCTTCTGCCGCGTCTTATCGTTTCCGATGCACAGGATCCCGGTCTTCCTCCCTCCGGTATCGTACAGGGGGGCGTTGGTCCATGCCACCCACAGCGTCGTACCGTCACGCCTGAAGTTTTCGTTTTCGTTGTAGGCGTATTCCTCTGTGTTTTCCAAAATCTCCTCGAGCATCGTCTCGACCTTCAGGCGGTCCGCGGGATCTAAGGGCATATTAATGGTTTCGACCCCCCTGCGTCCTAACACTTCCTCCTCGGAGTATCCGAAAAGGGATTGCGCAAATTGGTTGAAGAAGGTGATCCTCCCGGACATATCGTACTTGACAATGACGCTGTTCGCGTTGTCGACTATCGCCCTTAAGTTCCGTTCGCTCTCTTCGAGGGCTTCTTGTACCGCTTTTCGCCGGGTAATGTCACGGGTTACCCCCCTCTTTCCGAGATACCTTCCTTCACCGTCGAATATCTTCTTAGAGATGGTCTCGAACCACCGGACCTCGCCGTTCTTACGGATGATCCGAAAGGGGTAGGCCGTCGGCAGATCTCTTTCCGAGATAGATTCGACGAAATCCTCGACAAAAGATTCCCGGTCGTCCGGATGAATTATCTCTAAGAACCTGTTTCTCTCTTCGAAGAAAAACTCCGGCGGATATCCGGTGATCCGTTCTATCGAAGGCGATTGATACAGAAGCTCTCCTTCGGGATCGATCCAGTACTCGGAGTCGTAGGTATGATCGGTTATAGTACGGTAGAACCGTTCTTTCCGGGTGATGTTCCTGATGAGACTGCGCAGGACGGTGAACACACCGGTGGTAATCCCGGCAACGGTAAGAGTCAGAAGGAGATGAAAACGCGGGTTTTCGAGAGATAGCAGTGAGAGATCCGGGCGATTCGCCGCCGCGGGAAGTCCGAAGAGGATAAGAGGAAGCATAAAAATCGTGGACAGTGCTCCCGCTACGGGTCCCCAGAATATGGAGGAGACCGCAATCGGGAAGAACAGGATAATGAGAAGCCCCCGATGCCACCACTCCGGGGCCGACAAAAAGGCCGCACCCACGATAAGTACGGCGGTAAAAAGCAGGAGTATCTTCCATCTTAGAGGAATGTCGAGAAAATTGGCTTTGTGAACACCCTGGTGCATTCTTTTAGTATAGGGTGATAATATCATTCGGTGTCAAACGCTCCCCACTCCCACAAAGCTTCTCCCGAGTATCTCTCGAGGAGACGGCGATCCGCCGGGAAAAAATTTCTTCCCCTTTTCCGTACCGCCCCGTTATCAACGAGCCGCGCGATGAGCCTCAGCAGATGCCGGTAGCTCGTTCCCAGCCATCCGGCGAGCTCGGTAAGGGTCCCCGGATGGGGATCTCCAGGGGGCAGGCTCAAAAAATACGCGGCAAGCCGATTCTCTGCGGGGTAGGATGAATTGACCGCCTCGCTCAAGGAATTGGCTTTGAGTTTTTCAGCCAATCCCGCTCCTAATGCCTTCATCGCCTCGAGGGCGAGGGTGCTTTCGTACCTTTGAATAGCCGGGCGCGGAACCGATGCAATTGTCACCGGATCGATGCACTGGACCGAACAGACCGCGGGAATGTCGAGGAAGTACTCGATATCTCCGATGATAGAGCCCGGGCGGTAGATCCGGTAGAGAAACTCCCGCCCGTTGTAGAGGGTGGTGAAGATCCTCGTCCTTCCCGTTATGAGGAAGAAGAGGCGCCCGATTGTATCGCCGCCGCGGCATACGTACTCCCCGGAATCCCACCTCTTGAAAGTGAGGGAGGAAGGATCGTCCTCCGCGAGGAAAGCGAAGTCGGGAAACAGCCTTCTGAACTCTTTAAGTGACATATGTCATCTCCATCATATACGAAACGGCGTATCGTGTAACTATGTATGTGTTCATCTCGCTGGTAACCGGATTGCTCATAGCCCTTATGGTTCAGGTCAACGGTCTCTTACGGGGCGCCGCGGGGGAGCTCCCCGCCCTCGTTCTGATCCACGCGGCGGGGCTCGCCGCTTCGGGGATCTATTTCCTTATCAAGTTGATTACCCGCAAGCGGGGCCGTCCCGCGGGCACGGGGCGTCCCCCGAGGCCGGACCGCCCCGCCGTGACCCTCCGCAGGTTTCCCTACTGGGGTTTGGCCGCCGGAGTCTTAGGGATTGGGGTGGTCTTTCTCAACAACGAGGTCTTCGCCCGGGGCGGGGTGCTCTTGGTCCTCGCCGGGACCCTCACCGGGCAGACCCTCTCCGCGTCTCTTCTGGAGCTGACCGCCTTCTTCCGGGACCGGAAATCCCCGGCGGTGCAGCGGATAGTTTCGCCGCTTCTGATCGTCCCGGGGACGATTCTCATTGCTATGAGGAGCGGAATCCCGCCCCTGTGGATCTTTCTCGCGCTGACGCCGGGGATCATCCTCATGATTCAGTCGGTCATGAACGCCAAGCTGAGCGTCCTCTTAGATATGCCGAGGATGCTCCTGTTGAATTACGGCTCGGCCACCGCGGCTCTCTTCATTCTCGTACTCTCGACCGGGGGTGTGTCCGCCGTCTTAGCCCCGGTCCCCTGGGGCGAAATGCCCTCGTATCTGATCTTCGGCGGGGGGCTCTTAGGGACCGCGGTAATCGG
>CAZXMO010000062.1:0-19656 GCA_964641125.1 uncultured Spirochaetales bacterium | reverse complement strand
GACGCGTCGAGGAAGATCGTCTCGCCGTCCCGGATAAGCTCAACCGCCCGGGAGGCGATTGCCTCTTTACTCTCCTTTTCTACTTCGAGCTGATGAAAAAAATCGTGCCGGTACTTATCGTCTTTCAAGAGTTGAATACCCCCGTAGCTCTTGACGATGAGCCTTTCCTGCTCGAGGGTGTCTAAGTCCTTGTACAGGGTGGGGGCTGATACTTTGAACTCTCTAGCTAGGTCCTTGACGCTCAAGGTATCCGTTTCTTCGAGAAGCTTCAAAATTTGTGAACGACGCTCTTTGACCGTCATAATTATAAATCCCTTATAATAATAGTAGAAATATTCAAAGAACGCAAGAAATTTCTTGCGTTCCGGTATAAGTTATAGTACAATTCTCGATGAACTGTAAAAGATCGACACATAAGGATCATACATGGCGGATACTAACACAATACTCGAGCTTCGTGGAGTTATTAAGACCTTTCCGGGAGTCGTCGCCCTCGACCATGTCGACTTCGACGTCCGCAGGGGCGAGGTGATCGCCCTTGTCGGAGAGAACGGCGCGGGAAAATCGACTCTTATCAAGCTCTTAGGAGGAGTCCATAAGCCCGACGCCGGGAGCATGGTTTTCGACGGAAAAGAGGTCCTCTTTCAATCCACCCAGGAATCCCAGGAGAGCAATATCTCGGTTATCTATCAGGAGTTCAATCTTGTACCGGATTTGACGGTCGCCGAAAATATTTTTATGGGGCGCGAACCGAAGCTCATCGGGGGAATCCTCATCAACTGGAAGAAAATCAACGCCGATTCCCGGGCGATTCTCGACCGCTTGGAAAGCGATATCGATCCGAGGAAGTACGTGAGCGATTTGCCCGTCGCGGAAAGGCAGATGACCGAAATCGCGAAGGCGTTGTCCTTCGAGTCGAAGCTGATCATCATGGACGAACCTACCGCGACCCTTACCGATAAAGAAGTCCGGAAACTCTTCGAAATCGTCAAGCTTCTTCGGGAGGAAGGGGTTTCTATTATCTATATCTCTCACCGGATGGAAGAGGCCTTCGAGCTTTCGGACCGGATAACCGTACTTCGGGACGGTAAGAAGATCGGCACGAAAGAGACCTCCGAGACCAACGAGAACGAGATAATCGAGATGATGGTCGGTAAGGTGGTCAACGATTACTTCGAGGAGCGAAGCGGAAAGATAAGCGATGAGGTGATCATGGAGGTGAAGAACTACTCCATAGCCGATCACGTCGACGATGTCAGTTTCTCCTTGAGAAAAGGGGAAATCCTAGGCCTTGCGGGAGTCCTTGGTTCCGGGGTGCATCACCTCCTCGGTTCTCTCTACGGGGCGGTGCCTAAGAAGGGAGGAGACATCTACTTCGAGGGAAAGAAAGTCGAAATAAATAGTACCAAGGATGCGATACGCTTAGGTATCGGCTACGTCACCGAGGACCGTAAAAGGTCGGGTCTCTTTCCCGATATGTCGGTGCTCCACAATATCAGTCTTATAATCATACGGGGCCTGACTTTCTTTAAGAACATCTTTATCAAAGAGAAAGAGGAAGAACAGCGCTTCGAGGAGATGCGGAAGACCTTAAGCATAAAGACCGCCGACAAGGACCAGAAGATAATTTATCTAAGCGGCGGAAACCAGCAGAAGGTCCTGATCGGACGGACCCTGCTCATAGACTGTAAGGTCCTTATCCTCCTCGAGCCCACCCGCGGTATCGACGTCGGCTCGAAGGCGGAAATCCACCGCATACTCCGGGAGCTCGCCGATGGGGGAATGTCGATTATCTTTACCTCCTCGGAGCTGCCGGAACTGGTAAACCTGCCCGACCGGTGCATCGTGCTCTACAAAGGGGAAAAGACCAAAGAGTTTACCCGGGAGACAATGGACTCGGAGAAATTAGTCGCCGCTCAGATCGGACACAAGGGAACGAAGGAAGCCGCATCATGATACGCTTTTTGAAACTCTACGAGAGGTTCGGTATTTTCTTGTACATCTTTATAGGCGGAGTAATACTTGCCCTAGTGTCTCCGAATTTCCTTAAGATGAATACTCTCCTGAACATCGTCGCTCAGGGTACCTACGCCGCTACCATCGGTTTCGGCATGACCTTCGCTATTACCAGCGGCGGGTTCGATTTGTCGGTGGAATCGGTTATGTCGGTGGTGAGCGTATTCATCGCCCTGTTAATTCCCCGTGTAGGTATCGTCTTCGCGATATTCTTCGCCGTGGCAATAGGGAGCTGTATCGGCGTGATTACCGGTACCATCATCGCGAAACTCAAGGTTACCCCGCTGATTACGACCCTTGCCATAATGACCATATTCAAGGGAGTCGCACTGCTGATTGCGGGGGGGAGGCAGATTGTCATCGGCCGAAAAGTCTTCATGGAGCTCGGCACGGGAAAGATTTTAGGAATCCCGACTCCTATCTACATTATGATGTTCTTCTTTATTGTTCTGTATTTCGTGCTCTACCATACCGGTTTCGGCCGGCATGTAGCCGCGGTGGGATCCAATGAACGCGCGGCGAAGATATCAGGAATCAATGTGGACGGGGTAAAGATCGGCGTCTATGCCTTAGTCGCCTTCACCTCGGGTATAGCGGCTACTATCCGGACCTCTCAGACCCTGATCGGGATGCCGACCATGTCTCCGGGGTTTGTTCTAGTCGTCCTGACCGTGACTATCCTCGGGGGGACGAGTCTTTCCGGAGGAAAGGGAAATCTTTGGGGGACCCTCTTTGCCGGAATTTTTATCGCCATGGTCTATTACGGACTGAATTTAGTCGGCGTCCAGGTGTACTACCAGATGCTTGCCGTTGGGGCTATTTTGATATTCGCCCTGTTTGTCGACGGAATCAGGCGGCGGTATCTCGAAGCCGCCAAGGCCAAAGGCATCAAGGTATAGCGGAAGTAAGGAGCTCAAACGTGCAGACAACCGAGAATAAAATGGACATACGATATAAACTCGCGAACCGCTGGGATTATTATGGACTCCCGCTGATACTCTTGATCCTCTTAGTAGTTTTTTCGATTCTCTCACCGTCGTTCCGCAGCGGTTACAATCTCCTCAGCAACATCAAATTCGCGGCATTCATCGGACTTGCCGCGGTGGGAATGAACTTCTGTATCGCCAGCGGTGACTTCGATATCTCCGTCGGCTCGATGCTTGCCTTAGTCGCGGTAGTAGGGGGGTCCACGGTTCCGGTCCTGGGAGGCTTCCTTGGTTTTGTGGTAACCCTTCTCTTCGGGGCGGCCTTGGGATTTATAAACGGCTTCTTCGTCACCAAGCTCAGGATCCCTGCCTTTATAACTACCTTGGGATTTCTCTACATATATAGGGCCTTTGCGTATATCTACACCGATAACGTCGCCGTCCCCATCGACGATGATCTCTGGTATTACATCGGAAACGGAAAGCTCTTCGGGATTCATTTTCCGATCATCCTTATGCTTATTTGTTTTGTCCTCGGTTTTATCATTCTTAGAAAAACCCCCTTCGGGCGGTATGTCGTGGCCGTCGGGTCGAACAAGGAGGCGGCGGTCCTTTCGGGAATCAATTACGATCAAACCAAGATACTCGTTTTTATGATGACCGGTTTCTTCGTGGCGATGGCCTCGGTGGTGCAGGCGGCGAACTTCGGCCAGGCGAATCCCGGGATGATGGGGCAGGGATACGAGTTTCAAGTAATTACCGCGGTCGTCTTAGGAGGTACCTTGCTCGGAGGAGGACAGGCCAATCTCTTCGGAGCGCTGTTCGCGTCGTTAATCCTGACGTATCTCAAGAACGGATTAGGACTGATGCAGGTAGACTCGTACTGGCAGTTCGTCGCTACCGGCTTGGTTCTTATCTTTGCCGTAGGCATCAACAGACTCAAGGTAAGGGTTTTAGGGCAGCAGGATTAGGTTTGGACCGGCCCGCGTAGCGGGCCGAATAATTATTTTTCATTTCTTAAAAGGAGTTGTTATATGAAACGAAAAGCACTACTCATTGCAGTCGCTCTTGTCCTGATCGTCTCCATGGCGGTATTCGCCGGGGGTCAGCAGGAAGGAGCCGGATCGGCCGCCGAGGAAGAAGGTCCTCTTACCGTAGGGTATTCGCTGTGGACCATGGAGTATACCTTCTTCCAGAACCTGGAAGCCGGCGTAAGTCAGGCGTGTAAAGACTTCGGGTACGAGTACATCATGCTCGACCAGAACCAGGATTCGGCCAAGATGGTCCAGGACATCAACAACTTAGTCGGTCAGAACGTCGACGGAATCGTGGTTACCCCCGTCGATCCCGGAGCCATGGGCCCGGCGGTACGGAACGCCCGGGACAACGATATTCCGGTGGTGTGCGCCGATATCGGTATGTCCGGACCGGTCAATGCCCTCCTGATCTCCAACAACTACGAAGGCGGTCAGCTGGCGATGGATTTCATCGACCAGAAGGCCAAGGAAATGGGACTGACAGGCAAGAAAGTCGGCGTAGGCCGGGTACAGCCTCAGTATACCTATGCACGAAATAGAGGACAGGGCTTCATGGATCGGGCGGAAGAGCTCGGTTATGAATTGGTATCCGAAATCGTCGTCGAGCCTCCCAGCGCCGAAGGCGGGTACGATACCATGCAGCAGATCCTTTCGAGAGCTCCGGATGTCGTCGGCGTATTCTTCGCCAGCGGACGGGAAGCCGTCGGCGCCGGTAATGCCATCCAAGCCGTCGGTGAGGACATCATCGTCGTCGGTTACAACGGCGATCCGGAAGAGCTTCAGGCTATCGAAGACGGTGTCCTCCACGCGACCGTCGCGCAGCAGCCTTACTTTATCGGCTATGAGAGCGTCAGGGTCTTGAGAGAGATCATGGAACAGGGCGCCGACTACGAGGAAGAAGCAGTTCCCGTCGAAGTCGAGCTCCTTACTCCGGACAACTACAAGCAGTGGGCTGAGGAAGCCTCCGAGCGCCGGGGACAGCCCGCGTACTAGAAGCGTACCGGCAATCAGTTCAGGCCGCCTTCCTTCGGGGAGGCGGTTTTTAGGTTACAGGCGGGTCAGCTCGGCCCGGACGAGATTCGGGAGCTTTCTCATTTCCGTGAAAAGCTCGTGAATGTCGACTTTGACGGGAATTTTCACGTTGATGTCCAATTCGGTTATTCCCTTGACGGTTGATTCTGAAAAATCGATGTTCGTAATCGTAATTCCGAAATTCTCGACAAGTTCCTCCACCCGATCCGTGTAAAAATGGGAATCCTCGAATTTTAAATGGATGTTTTTGATCTGCCGGTTTTGTATCAGCGTCTTTTCGAGTAGATTGAGCAAGGTCAAGGTGATGAGGGTTACCCCCGTCAAGATGAACGCGGGCAGGTAGTATCCGGCCCCGACGCTCATGCCGATGGAGCAGACGACCCAGATGTTCGCCGCGGTGGTCAGCCCTTTGACGTTGATTCCTATCTTGATAATGGCTCCGGCGCCGAGGAACCCTATACCCGTTACGATTTGGGCGGCGATTCTCGCCGGGTCGCTGGATATGTCCCCCTCGAAAATTGTAGGGATCAGCAGTGAAACGAGCACAAACATCGTCGACCCGATACTGATAAGCACATGGGTGCGAAGACCGGCGGGCTGGTTGTTTATTTCCCGCTCGAGCCCAACGAGAAACGAAAGAAGGAAGCTCAAACCGAACCGAAAAAGGATCGTAGTAAAGTTGGAGGGATCTGAGAATACCTGAAGGAACATATACTTAGTATACACAATTTTTGGATTTTCGGCAGAAAGGGCACTCTTTAAATCCAGGCAAGTAATTTTTATTACTCAATATTGAAGCAGCAGGGGAGTTCCCCTATTATATACGGAGTAGAAGGAGTAAAGTATGTCCGTGCAAGAGAAAAAACTCACCTACGAAGATTACGCAAAGCTTCCCGAAGGGGCGCCGTATCAACTGATCGACGGGGTGCTCGTCAAGAGTCCCGCCCCGGAACCGTACCATCAGGGGTTGTCCGGCCGGCTTCATATTCTGTTCAACGAGCTTGCAAAACGGGGGAAGGGAAAAGCCTACTACTCCCCAATCGATATCTACTTGAGCGAAACGGAAACCTATCAGCCGGACCTTATTTTTATCCGGAAGGAACGGGAACACATTATCGGTAAAAAGAAGATCGAAGGTCCGCCGGACATCGTGGTGGAAATCTTGTCGCCCTCCAACGCCTATTACGACCTTCGGCACAAAAGAAAAATCTACGAGGAGAAGGGAGTTCTTGAGTTCTGGATCGTTGATCCGCCCGAGGAGGCCGTCGAGATATATGTAAACGGGCCGGAAGGGTTCTCCCTCCATGACCAGGCTGAAAAAGAAGGCAGCGTGGCTTCTTCCCTCTATCCGGAACTTGTAGTGGACCTTAAGGAGTTTTTTACCGGCGCCTAGTAAACAGGTTATGAATCCCCCTCGGGTAACCATGTGTAAAAAGTTCTGCTATAATTAGCATATGGGCAAAAAGATCAAAGTCGACGACAAAATGCAGAAGGGTTATGTGTACGAACTGACCGAGCCTATCGGCGGAAACTTTCATCCCGATTTTATACCGCACCTGACGCCCCAGGAGATGCTGGAACTCGGAGTATTCGGCGGCAAGTATATGACTGACGGGCGGGGCGAATTCCCCCCAGACTGGTTTGCGAACGCCAAGCTGTGTCCTGAAAGACACGACCCGGAGCTAAACTTTTTCAAAGTGAACGCCGGCCAACCGCTTTCAGTCTGGAGGAGAAAGGGCTGGATCCATGAGGACGATCCGCGCGGCTGGTTCCAGTGGTACTGCAGGTATTACTTAGGCAGGCGGCACGAGGATGATCTGCGCCAGATCAAGCGCTGGCGGGGATACAAACGGCACTGGACGCAGGTCGAAAACAACTGCCCTAAGGGGGATTATGACTGCCGCCCGAAGCAAAGACAGTCGCTTCTGCATTGGGCTTACGATTCGCGGAAAATATAGCCGGATACCGCTCAGCTCCGCGGCGGAGCGACGGAGACTCGATAGTATATGTTTTTGAACGAAAGAGGAGGAGTAATCGTGGGAAAAGTAGCGCGGTTCGGGGTTTCCATCGATGAAAAGTTATTGTCCAGTTTTGATACTCTTATCGAGGAAAAGGGATATACCAGCAGGTCGGAGGCCTTTAGGGATCTTATCAGAGATCTCTTAGTCCGAAACTCATGGGAAAAGGACGAAGATGCTCAGCATGTAGCAACCGTTACCTTAGTCTACAATCACGAAACCCGGTACATAAGCGATAAGCTTACGGAAATCCAGCACGAGACCCACGAAGCGGTTGTTTCCGCCCTCCACGTCCACCTGACGGAACACAGTTGTCTCGAGGTATTAGTCTTGAGAGGAAAGGCAAAACTGATACGGAAGATCGCGGACAAGCTCATTGCCACAAAGGGAATCAACTACGGTACCTTTTCCATGGCCACCACCGGCGAAAATTTATGATAAACCTGTATACGCCGCGGTTCTGGGAAAGGGAATGGCGGCGGTACAAGAAGCGTTCGCGCCTCGCGCGAACCCAGAATGCATCGCCGGAGAGATGGAGCGATTTCTACGACAAGGTAAGCGATATTTGGCTTTCCTTAAGGGGAGATCCCTGGGAGCTGGGTAACCGTGTCGCGGATCTTCTATCAACGGATAAGGTGCTCGAGCCGAATAGCAGGGTCCTCGACGCGGGGTGCGGGCCGGGCCTCTTAAGCATCCCTCTCGCGCCGCGTTGCGCGGAGATTACCGCCCTCGATAATTCAAAGGGTATGCTCGAGCAATTACGTTTGCACATAAAAGAAAAAAATATCCGTAATATCGATATCGTCCGGGCGGAGTGGAACGATTTTATCCGGACCTTCGAGGGACCGCGGTACGATGCGGCGATGGCCGCCTTTTTTCCCCCTGTGTTCAGTCCGGAGGGTATAGGGCAGCTCGAAGATACGGCGGACCGTTCTTGCCTTGTAATGGGAGGAGATGAAGACCCCTTCCCCTTTCGCAAAGAGCTTTGGGACGCCCTGGTCGGGGGGGTGCCGCCGGACCGCCGGCGGTCACGGCAGTGCGCTTACAACCTTCTCGAAGCGTCCGGGAAAAAGCCGAATATCCGGCATCTTTCGTGGACCGCGGCCTTGGACATGGGGCTGGATGATCTCGTCCGGTTCTATATCTCCTATTTTGCTGTTTTCGGATTAGAGGACAGGCGAACTCATACGCTAATCTCGGATCACCTCGCGGGATACGCCGACGGGGGCCGTGTTCGAAAAACCGGCACTGATCGTGTTACCATTATCTGGTGGGGAAAAAAATCCTGAAATTGAGCTGATTGACTTGTTGTACGTTATCCTGTACAATAAGGCCGTAGAGGAGATATCGATGAATGCAATTACCTATACAGCCGCCCGGCAAAATTTAGCCAAAACGATGGAGGAAGTCTGCAACGATCATGAGCCCGTCATCATAACGAGTAAAAGAGACAAGTCGGTTGTTATGATCTCCCTCGAGGATTATAAAGCGATGGAAGAAACCGCATATCTTTCCAGAAGCCCGAAAAATGTAAGTAGGCTGCTCAGGGCAATACAGGAGATAGAAAACGGCGGCGGCGAGGAGAGGGAACTCATCGAGTGAAAATCGTATTTGCCGAGGAAGCCTGGGAGGATTACCTGTATTGGCAGGAGACGGACAAAAAGATATTGAAACGAATTAACCGTTTAATAAAGGAGATTATGCGAAGTCCTGATGAAGGCATCGGAAAACCGGAAAAATTGCGGTATTCCTTTTCCGGGTACAGCTCCCGGCGGATAAACGAGGAGCACCGGATTGTCTATAAGGTTACGGATAATACCCTCTATCTTGTCCAGCTGCGTTATCATTATTAAATACGCTTTTCGTCTGCTCTGTTAATAATAGCGGAAAAAAATGATTGACAGCCGCCTCAGCTCTGGTACGATTAGAAGTGTTACTAATTGATGTTTCGTAACACCGTCCGAGGTGAACAAAAAAAAGGGGGATGTAATGAGAAAAATACCGGTGATGGTCTTTATCCTCTGTCTTGCAGCCGGTGCCTATCTCATGTCTGAAGGGCAGAGTGAAGTCGAAGAAGAAAGAACGATTCTCAAGATCGGAACGCCTAACGAGGTCAAGACCGCGAGCGTCTTCGGGGATTATTATCTGGGCATTTTCGCCCATATATCCAACCCCCCTCTCATGCAGATGAATGAGCGGGGTGAGTTGACCGGATTGACAGCGGAAAGAGTAGAGGTTTCCGGGGACAACAGGGTATGGACCTTTTATATCAGGGACGACCTATACTGGAGTGACGGCACGAAGCTTACTCCCGAAGATGTGAAGTTTTCCATCGAATACACGGGGGCAAATAATCCGAACGCCCGGTGGATCCACGATACCCTGAACAAAGCGGAAACGGGACCCGGCAATTCGGTACGCCTTACCTTTAATAAACCGTATACGGGCCTGAGGCTGGAGTTCGCCACCTACAATATCTTCCCCAAACACATATACGAAGACGTCGATGATCCCATGCAGTACGTGAACTCCGGGGCAAATGTTGGATTCGGTCCGTTCTATATCGAAGAAATCGATCTGAACGCGGGGGTCATCCGGTTTACCCGAAACGGATACTGGAAGGGGAGGAAACCGGAAATCGACGGATTCGAAATCCACATCTACAAAAACATGGATGTTCTTTCTCTCGCCCTCGAAAACGGGGACGTCGATACCTACTATAAATACGCTTCATCCTATCCTTACGCGAATATCGACCGGCTCGAAAAAACAGGGGACTTCGATTTTTCTAAGAAACTGAACATGGGTCTTGTCTTTCTCGCTTTCAATCTTCGCGGCGGCGTCACCGCCGACACGCAATTCAGGGAAGCAATCTCCTACGCAATCGATTACGAGGAAATCGTCAAGCTCGACGCGTTGGGATACGGCCGGATTCCGAGCCGGGGCTTCGTACCGCCGAGCATGGGCGGGTATAAAGACACTCCTTCCCTCGAATACAATCCGGCGAAGACGGCGCGCGTCCTCGAGGCCGCGGGGTACCGTGACACCGACGGCGACGGTTTCAGGGAAACTCCGGGAGGGGAGGAGATATCCCTTTCCGTGTTGGTCCGGTCGGATTGGAACAGAGTCGGCGAGCTTCTTACCGATTATCTTTCGAAAGTAGGAATCCGGAGTGTTCTCAGGTCCCTGGACTTAAACGGATGGGTCGCCGCGAAAGACGAGTACGATTACGACCTTACCGTTACCCGGACCACACCGTGGGGTATGCTGATGCACGCCAATTGGGGAACCGGATATTTCGATTCAAGGCGTTCGGGCAGGGGGGTCCTGCATGTCCTCGATGATCCCGATTTTCTTGGGTTATGCGATAGCATCCTCGCCACGGCGGATGCGGAAAAGCTCATGCAGTTGGGATCGGAAGTACAGGATTACTATCTGGAAAATCTGCCGGGGGTAGCTCTCTATTGGAACGAGATCATCACCCCCTATAACAAGGCATACGGCGGATGGGCTCCCGACCCTCTCTACGGAATATACAATATCGAGACATTCCTGACTCTGTCGAGAGAACATGCCGAATCTGTACCGTAAGATTACAAGGTACATCCTTGCCTTCGCGGCAATCGTTACTCTGAATTTCTTTATCCCCAGGCTCATGCCTGGGGATCCTCTTATTAATTTGCTCGGAGAAGACCTCTCCCTCTCGGGCGAACAATTGGAGAGTTTGAGAAAAGAGCTGGGACTGGACGAACCGTTGGGGGTGCAATATATCGGGTACTGGCGGGATGTCCTGACACTGCGTCTCGGCTTTTCCTATCATTACAGCCGGCCCGTCGCCTCGGTGATCGGAAACAGGATGAGATGGACCCTTTCTTTTATTCTTCCCTCTCTTTTAATCGGAGCGTTCGGGGGAGCGATATTCGGTTCCCGGGCGGGATGGAAGGCGGGGACGCTTAAGAGCCGAATCGTTACGTCGGCAATGCTCTGTATATATTCGATACCGCCTTTTTTCCTCGCTCTGCTGTTTCTGTATTTCTTTGCTTTCCGCTTAAACCTTTTCCCGCTGAAGGGGTATTACGAAACGGGGACCTTCCTCGACATACTCAGGCATCTCGTGCTGCCGGTCCTGGTCTTGTCGCTTTTTACGATGTCGAGGAACTATATGATCATGAGGGGGAGCGTACTCCAGGAAAAACGGAAACTCTACACTCTGTACGCCCGGTCGAAGGGGATAGGAAGCCCCTTGGTCAGAAAGCGGCACGTTTTTTGGAACGCCTCCCTCCCCCTCGTAAGCCTCATAGCGTTGGACTTCGGCTTCATTTTCAGCGGAGCTCTCTTTGTGGAGATTGTTTTTTCGATGAACGGAATGGGCACCCTCGTCTATGAAGCAATCAGAGAGCTGGACTACCCGGTCCTGCAGGGGGCTTTTTTCATAATCGCCGTGATGATAATCGGATTCAATATCTTAGCCGACATTGTCTACGCCTTGATCGATCCGAGAGTAAGGAAGAGATCATGAGAAGATTTTCACGCTCATCGATCAGCATCACCGGGGCGAGTATTTTAATCATTTTCGTCTTGGCGGCACTATTTGCCCGCGTGCTTGCGCCCTATTCTCCCGACGAGCGATTCGACCCGTACGCGTCCCCCTCGGGAGAGCATCTGTTGGGGACTAATGATATCGGCAACGATATCCTGTCGGAGCTTATCTTCGGCACAAGGGTATCCCTCGTCGTCGGGCTCTTGACCTCCTTCTTGGCTACGGGATTAGGAGTTATCATCGGGATGACGGCGGGTTACTTTCGCGGGATCATAGATGAAACGCTCATGGCCGTTACCGATGTGTTTCTCATGATCCCGAGGATTCCCCTGGTAATAATTCTGGCGGTATTCCTCAGGCCGAGTTACTGGATCATCATCCTCGTTTTGGGTCTCGTATGGTGGACCACTACCGCCCGCGTAGTCAGGTCGAAAACCCTTCAAGTAAGGGAAACGGGATTCGTGGAGAGCTCGAGATCCATGGGCTTTTCCCATGCCCACATTATCTTCTCGGAGATCTTCCCGAATATCATTTTTATCATTGTTCCCAAATTCATGCTGACGGTGGCCTCGGCGATGATCTCCGAAGCGTCCCTCTCTTTCTTGGGCCTCGGTGATCCGACGGCAAAGAGCTGGGGGATGATGATCCGCTATGCCTTCGAAAGGGGAGGGTTCATCCGGGACATGTGGTGGTGGTATGCGGCCCCCGGGGCCGCCGTTACCCTGTGCGTTCTGTCGATAGTACTTATTAGTTTTTCCCTCGAAAACCGGCGGGGAGGGAGCGGAAGAGAGGGGACGGGTTTTTCCGTCTTCCCGGCCCTGTCGATTATTAAAGAAAAAAGGGGAGTGTAAGCGGTGTCCTGTCTCCACGTCAAGAAACTTTCCGTATCCTTTCCGAGTGCAAGCGGAACGGTCAAGGCCGTGGACGATGTAAGCTTCGACCATGTCGGGGGCGAGACCCTCGCCCTGTTAGGAGAAACCGGATGCGGGAAATCGGTAATTGCCCATTCGATTATGGGGCTGCTTCCGCCTTATGCGGAAACCGAAGGCGAAATTATTTTTATGGACACGGACTTGCTTAATGCGAGTGAGTCCCTTCTCGATACGCTGAGGGGTGCGCATATGTCCATCATTTTCCAGAATCCCTCTTCCTCCCTGAATCCCATCCGGACAATCGGCAGTCAGATTATCGAACCGCTCATCGTGCACCGGGGAATGAAAAAAAAGCACGCTTATTCCAAGGCCGAGGAGCTCCTGACGCAGCTCGGATTCGCCGACGTGGAAAACCACATGCGGGCCTATCCCTTTCAGTTCTCGGGAGGAATGAATCAGCGTGTCCTTATCGCCGCGTCCATGGTCCTCTCCCCGAGGGTCCTTATCGCGGACGAGCCTACCAAAGGCCTCGACCGGCCGCTTCAGGCCGAAGTAATGCGGGAGCTGCTGGAGGTAAAAGCGCACAACGGCTCTTCCCTGCTTCTCATAACACACGATTTCGATTTGGCCCGGAATGTGGCTGACCGCATAGCGATAATGTACGGCGGTAGGATAGTTGAAATAGCCGGAACCGTTGATTTCTTTTCAACACAGCTGCATCCGTATTCCCGGGCACTTATCATGAGTCTGCCCGGGAACGGATTCAACCCTGTTCCGGGAGAATCGATGGATATGACCGGCCCTCCCGGGGGGTGCGGGTTCCATCCGAGGTGTCCGGATATGCTCGACCGATGCTCCGAGGAAACGCCCCCCATGGTTTCGATCGACGGAAGGGAGGTGCGGTGCTTTCTCCATGTTTAGCGGCGCGGCGGATAACGAAAAACTTTTCGACCGGCTCCGTAAGAAAGAGAGAAAAATGCGTCCTCGCCGGGATCGATCTTCTTCTCGAGGAAGGCTCTTCCGTCGGTATCGTCGGTAAATCCGGCTCGGGAAAAACCACCTTGGGGAAGATTCTCGCGGGCATACTCGAGCCTACCGGGGGGCAGGTCCTGTATAAGGGAAGGGACATTTTTTCTCTTGCCGGGGAGGAGCGCCGGAACTACATCAGGAACGTCCAAATGATGTTTCAGGATCCGGAAGGGGCGCTCAATCCGATGAAAAAGGTCGAACGGCAGTTCTTCGACGTGTGCCGGCTTACGGGTTCGGCCTCCCGCGTTGAATCCGCCGAAAGAACGGCCCGGACCCTCGAACTAGTCGGCCTGTCGAAGGAAATCCTCTGCCGCCTGCCGAGCGAGCTTTCGGGCGGACAGAACCAGCGGGTCGCCCTCGGACGGATTCTCCTCTTAGACCCCGAGATCATAATCCTCGACGAGCCGACCTCGGCCCTCGACATCTCGGTACAGGCGCAGATTCTCCATCTCCTGAAACGGCTTCAGCACGAGCGTCAGCTGTCCTATATTTTTATCTCCCACGACCCCGACGTGGTGGATTTCATGTGCGATCGAGTGATTGGGGTGTGAATATTCACAGCTGAGCTTCCAGTCGGCGGATCTCTTCCTCCAGGTCTTCTATTTCCATCTCTTTTTGTACTTCGGCTTCCGACGAGAATTGCGCTACACAGGCGGGTTTCGTCTGGGATGCTTTTAATTTCTCGAGCTTTGTCCTCTTTTCCTCGAGCTGTTTCTTGATATCCGTACTCATGCCTAACCTCCAGACTAATAATACACTATTTTCAAGGATTTCAGCGAATTTAATACAGGGACCTTGACCATGTAACAATGTTACTATAAAATAGGTAATTGTGAAACTTAATTACGACAAGGACATAACCTTGACCATAAAGGCCCTCCACGAAACGTATTCCGAGTCGGAGCGGCAGCTTGAGGATTATGTCCTCGAGCATCGGGACCTAATACCCTTGAAAAGCGTCTACGACCTCGCCGATGACACCGGCTTGAGTACGGCGACCGTCAGCAGGTTCGTCAAGAAACTCGGATTCCCGGCTTTCAAGGATTTCAAAGTCGCCCTCGCGAGGAGCTCCGGAAAAGGGAGCTCCGAATTCTACGAGATCCTCGAGGAGGGAGATTCGCCGGAGGAGATGGTGCGGAAGGTCTTCCTCGGGAATATCAAGAGCCTCGAGGATACCCTTTCGCTGGTCGATATTTCCGATCTCATCGAATGCGCGCGGCGGATCTGCGAATGCGGGCGGGTGCTGTTCTTCGGCATAGGGAGCTCGGGGCACCTAGCACAGGACAGCGCCATGCGCTTTTCGCTCCTCGGCTTTTCATCGAGCGCCCATTCCGATCCCACGGAAATCTTGTTCCGGGGAGCCACCGCCGGCAAGGGAGACGTCCTTATCGCCCTGTCCCATTCCGGGAAAACCAAGATTACCGTCGAGGGATGCGGGGAGGCGCGGAAGAGGGGAGCCCTGGTCATCGGAATCGCCAACTATCTGGAATCGCCGCTGCATAAAAAGAGCGATTACTTCTTCTGTACCTCTTTCCCCGAGCAGAAGGTCCGATTCGCGGCCCTCTCGTCCCGTACGGCACAGCTGAGCATCATCGACAGCCTCTATCTGCTGGTTTCGACAATGGGAGAGGTAACCATCGACTACCAAAGAGTAAACGACATAACAGACAGGTTTTTAAGATATTGAAATAAGATACTGCGAGAGGAGGAATCGATGCCCTTTGAAATACGGGTGCCGTCATCGGGAGAATTAGGAGAAGACATAACTCTGACGGCATGGAGAAAGAAAGTAGGAGATACTGTCGAGCGGGGAGATGTGATCGCCGAGATCGAGGCGGATAAGGGGGTCCTCGAGATCGAAGCGGTGGTAGCCGGAACCCTGGGTTCGATTTCCGTCGAGGAGGGGTCCTCGGTGGAACCGGGTACCGTAATCGGGACCATTCAAACCGAGGAAACGGCCGCGGGGAGTCGAAAAAAAGCCGCCCCGGCCGCCCGGCGGAAGGCCCGGGAAGCGGGGGTCGACCTCGACGAGATCCCCGGGACCGGTCCGGGGGGTGTCGTAACCCGGGCCGACGCGGAAACTTACCTCGGAACTTCCGGCGCTCCGGCGGGCGCCGAATCGGACACCGGCAGCGGAGTAACGGGTCCCGAGGTCCTCACCCCCAATAGGAGATCCGTTATACGGACGGTGACCGAAAGCCACAGGGAAATTCCCGCGGTCCGATTCGCCGCTACAGTTTCGATGGAGCGGGCGCTCCGGGTCAAACGTAAGGGAGACTTCCTGTGGGATTCCCTCTTCGTAAGAGCGGCCGCCGGGGTTATCGAAAAGATGCCGGTTTTTACCGGTTACGTAGGTCCTGATGGTGAAGAAGGGCCCGCGGGCATTCGGATAGAACACCGCGAAAAGATTAACATCGCCTTTGCCTTAGGCAGGGGCGGGGAGCTGTACGCCCCGGTGGTGCGTGATGCCTGCAAGCTCGGTCTCGAGGAGATAGACCGGGGTATAAGGGAGCACGTGAAACGGGCGGAGACCGGCCGCTTTACGAATAAGGACTTCGCCGAGGGATGTTTTCTGATCAGCAACCTCGGGAAGTACGGACTCGACTGGTTCGAGGCGATGGTCTATCCCGGACACAGCGCGGCTTTGAGCTTCGGCGCGGTAGTGGAAAAGCCGGTGGTCATCGATGGGGGAATCCACGTCAAGCCGGTTATGGAAATAGTCCTTGCCGCGGACCACCGGGTCGTCAACGGGATCCAGGCGGCGGAATACTTAAAGGCATTCAAGGAATACCTAGAGGAATATATAGAGGAGAAGGTATGATACAGGGAAGAATCGTCGATTTGAGCCACATCATGATCCCCGGAAAAGAGGAGTACAAGCTCGAGCTCGAGACCTACGACACCACCGAGCTCTATCCCCAGTACGAGAAGGACGAGGACACCTGGTACATCCTCCAGGAGATGCACATGTTCTCCCACTGCGGGACCCACATCGAGTTCCCCTATCATCATAATCGAAACGGTATGGACGCATCCAAGTTCCCCTTAGAGCGCCTCATCTGCGATACCGTGCTCCTCGACTTCACTCACAAGAAGCCCTTCGAGGTTGTTACCCTCGATGAGCTGACCGTCCTTGAGGCGAAGATACGGAAGGGCGACACGGTGATGTTCAACTTCGGGATCGACCACTTCTACCGGACCGAGCGATCCCACGACCGGCCTATTCTGGCCCACGACGCGGTCCGGTGGCTCATCGAGGAGAAAAGGATCAACATGATAGGTTCCGACGCCTCGGGGATCGAGGTGAAGGGGGTTCCTAATCAGCCGAATCATCAGCTTTTGATGGACAACGAGATACCGATAATCGAGTTCGCCGCGAACTTGAAGGCCTTGAGGAAAGAGCGGTTCACCCTCTTCGTCCTCGCCCTTCCGGTGGTGGGACTGGACTCCTGTCCGGTCCGCCTGATCGCGGTGGAAGAAGGAGGAACGACATGAACGATTTCAAGATACGCGATAAAGAGACGGCCTTAGGTCTGTACCGCACCATGGTCCGGATGCGGGAGTTCGAGGAGAAGCTCTTCTACCTCTTCTCCACACGGCAGATGCCCGGAAGCATGCACCAGTACAACGGCCAGGAGGCGGTCGCCGCGGGGGTATGCGCCCACCTTAAAAATGACGACTACGTTACCAGCACCCACCGGGGCCACGGCCACTGCATAGCCAAGGGGGCCGACGTCAACGCGGTTATGGCTGAGATGTTCGCCAAGAGCACCGGGTGTTGTAAGGGGATGGGAGGATCGATGCACATAGCCGATTTTTCGGTGGGGATGCTCGGGGCCAACGCCATCGTGGGCGCGGGAATTCCCATCGCCACCGGGGCCGGATGGACATGCAAGTCGGCGAAGAAGAACCGGGTGTCGGTCGCCTTCTTCGGGGACGGCGCGGCGAACGAAGGGGCCTTTCACGAGGGGCTCAACCTCGCCGCGGTGTGGAACCTCCCTGTTGTCTACGTCTGCGAGAACAATCTCTACGGCTTTTCCACCCATTACAAGCGGACCATGGCCGTGGACGATATCGCCGACCGTGCCGCCGCCTACGGGATCCACGGAGAAACCGTCGACGGCCAGGATGTGGAGGCGGTCTACGCGGCCGCGGGCAGGCTCGTCGAACGTGCCCGGAAAGGGGAGGGTCCGGCTCTTCTCGAGTGCAAGACCTACCGCTTTCGGGGGCACAGCCGCTTCGAGCCCGCTAAGTACCGGCCGAAGGGGGAGGCGGAAGAATGGAAGCTCCGGGACCCCCTTAGCCTGTGGGCGGACCGTCTCGCCGAGGCTTTCAAGGCAACCGAGAAAGAACTTGAGGCGATCCAGAAAGAAGCTGTTAAGGAAATGGACGCCGCCGTCGAGTTCTCCGAGAACAGTCCCGACCCGGCCCCGGGGGACTACAAGAACTACATTTTCGCATAACAAGTAATTACCGAGGTGACGATATGGAATATACAAAGATAGTAGATGCATTGCGGCAGGCGCTCATAGAAGAGATGGAACGGGATGAACGGGTGGTCCTCTTAGGCGAGGACATCGCGGTATTCGGAGGCGCCTACCGGGTCACCGAAGGGCTCCTCGAGCGGTTCGGTGAGGAGCGTGTAAAAGACACCCCCATCTCGGAGATCGCCATCATCGGTTCGGCCGTCGGGGCCGCCATGACGGGGCTCCGTCCGGTGGCGGAGTGCCAGTTCAACGATTTTATCGCCTGCGGCATGGACCAGCTGTGCAACCAGGCGGCCAAGATGCGGAGCATGATGGGGGGACAGGTGTCGGTCCCCATGGTGCTTCGTGCCCCCATGGGAGCCACCGGGCGGGCGGCCCAGCACTCCCAGTCTCTCGAGGCCTGGTTCATTCATACCCCGGGGCTCAAAGTTGTTATGCCCTCAACCCCCTATGACGCCAAGGGCCTCCTGACGACGGCGATTCGGGACGACAACCCGGTGGTATTTCTGGAGCACAAGCTTCTCTACGGCGGGGCCTCCCCCGGAGGGAAGGCGAAGACCGCGGTTGATTCCTTAGGCGAGACTTTCACCCCAGCTCCGGAAGGGGCGTACACTATCCCCTTCGGCGCCGCCGATATCAAGCGGGAAGGGACAGACGTGACCGTTGTCGCCACGAGCTACATGGTTCACAAGTCCCTCGAAGCTTCAGAAAAGCTCGAGGCTGAACGGGGATGGTCCGTTGAGGTGATCGATCCGCGGACCTTAGTCCCCCTCGACTCCGAGGCCATTCTCGGATCGGTCGAGAAGACCGGACGGCTGGTAGTAGCCACCGAAGAGGTGCGTACAGGGAGCTTCGCTTCCGAGGTGGCGGCCCTCGCCGCCGACCGGGCCCTCTTTTCCTTAGCCGCCCCGGTCAAACGGGTGTGCGCCTTCGACACCCCCATTCCCTTTGCCCCGGCCATGGAGACCGACGCCATACCCCAGGTCGCCGACATCGTCGCCGCGGTTGAGGAGGTGATGCAATGGTAGATGATGACGCCAAGGCGGGATTCATCTTCGACTTCGACGGAGTCTTAGTGGACACCATGGAGGCCCACTTCGCCGCCTACGGCAAGGCCCTCGAAGAGTTCGGAGTGCCTATCGACCGGGAGCAGTTCTATTACCAGGCGGGGATGAAGGGGGTCGAGCAGATCGCCTACTTCTGTAAACAGGCGGGGTGCGGGGACATCGACCCGAAGGAGGTGTATAAAAGGAAAGGAGAGCTTGCGCCTCAATTCACCGATCTCATTACCCCCATCCCGGTGAACATCCAGCTCCTCCACGCCTTGAGGGCGGCGGGCCATCCGACGGCGATCGCTTCCGGGAGCTCGAAGCCCTCGATTCTCCCGGCGGCAAAGCGGTTCGGTATCGAGGTCGAGACCGTGGTGTCGGCGGAGGACGTAAAGCGGGGAAAACCCCATCCGGACCTCTTTCTCGAGGCCGCCCGGCGGCTCGGCAGGGATCCCGAACACTGTGTGGTCATCGAGGACGCCCCGGTAGGCCTCGAAGCGGCCCACGCCGCGGGAATGGCGTGCCATCTCTTCAAGCGGCCGCATTGATCACAAGATTATGGAAGCGGTTCTTTACACGCCGCTTTTTTGTGAGCCATCTGGATTTGAGCGAGCCGGAATGGTATTCCTGGTACAGGTGTTACGCAACGC
>CAZXMO010000061.1:0-19669 GCA_964641125.1 uncultured Spirochaetales bacterium | reverse complement strand
AGCTGTATTTATCCCCACGATCGGGGGCACTCTTTAAGAAAAGAGAGTGCTCTCGACGTGGAAAAGAGGGGATACACCGGTAAAAAGATCCGTCGACAATACCGGGCTTAACCGGCGCTGAGCCGGAATCACCACCGAGTGTGCCCGGTCAGGATAAAAAGTTATACTGACAAAAAAAGAGTTGCGTAGTCTCGATTATGGTTTAAAATACCAATACTTATATATTCAAAGTATTGTTTTGGGGAGACGAATAATGAAAATGAAGAAGCTGGTCTTGGGTATCCTTGGGATTCTGGTCATTCTTACGGTTGCGGCATGTACAACCGTTTCCAAGAAAACCACAACCGTATCACCCGCCGTGTTCAGGTACGAGGTTGCCTCCTACATGGTCTTTCCCTTCCTGTCCGCAGAGGGGACCTATGCCGCTGACAGACCGAGGGTCATGTATAATGGGGCCGAGAAGGTTTCCGAGCTCGTTCGAAGGCGGCTCACCGAGATTTTCCCCTACGTGATCGACCGGTATGCGACCTATAAAGTCATACGGGATATCGAGCCTTTTGTTGAAGATAACGGTGAGAATTTAGTAGAAGTGCTCAACCGCTACTCCGATGTGGACGCTGTCGTAGTGGGGAAGGTATATGACTACAATCCTTCCCGGGTCGGATTTTTTATAAAATGCCTCTATCTCGAGAACGAGGAGACACTCTGGACGGGGGAGGTCGAGGTCAAGGTTTCGGGGGCTTCACTCGATATCGAAAAGGCGGCCAATCTCGCCGTCGAAAAAGTGATCGAGGATCTGGAAGCTAAGCTCGGCCGATAGAGAAGGAATTCTCCCCGCAGGATTCACGGACGATCAGCTCCGGCTTGAGAACGACCGTTTCTTTGTGCCGTTTACCCTGGGCGCCCCCGCGGATTTCGAGGAGCAGGTTTTCGAACGCCAGCATGCCCATGGTGTAACTCGGCTGGCGGACCGTTGTTAACGGAGGTTCGATAAATGTGCTCCACGCGGTGTCGTCGTATCCTGCCAATGCAACGTCCTCGGGAATGGAAAGCCCGAGTTTGCGTATTGCAAGGATCGAGCCGATAATCATCTGCTCGTTGCACGCGAAAACGGCGGTCGGCCGCGTTTTCATGGTAAGGAGGGACCGGGCCGCCTCAAAACCCTTTTCCTTTGTAAAGTCCCCTTCCCGGACGAGGGTCTTTCTAAACGGTATTTTGTACCGTTTCAACGCTTCCTTATAGCCTTCTAACCGCAGCTCACTGGTCTCTATTCCCGGAATCCCGGTAATTATGCCGATCCGTTCATGACCGAGACGGATAATATGGCTTACCGCCTCGAAGGCACCCTGCATATTGTCGGTCTGCACCGTAGGGACTTCGAGCCCTTCGATGTGTCTGTCCACGAGTACAATCGGTACATCCGCCCTCGCGAGTTTCTTGATGTATGAATGATTTCCCGGAGTCGGACTAACAATAAGGCCGTCCACATTACGTTCGAAGAGGGTGGAGAGATATTCCTGTTCTTTTTCGGAAGTCTCATCGTTATTACACAGAATTACGCTGTATCCCGCCTTCTCGGCACTGTTTTCTATTCCCCGTACAAGGGTGGCCCAGAATAACGTGGTCAGGTCGGACACCAGGACCCCGATAGTCTTGGTGTGCTCCGTCCTGAGAGACCGAGCAATACTGTTGGGAATATAATTCAAGCTCTTTGCCGCTTCTTCGACCTTTTTTTTGGACTCCCTGCTGTAGGAACCGTAATTTCCCATAACACGGCCGGCAAGCCCGAGGGACACTCCCGCTTTTTCAGCTACGTCTTTCAATGTAGGTTTCCTGCCCATAAATCTACCCCGATGGAAAGTATAACGTTATACTATATTTTCATCAAGTTTTTCTTGACAATTTTCAGCACCGCCCCGTACAATGATAATAAAGGGAGTGTTATGGAAAATACTTCAAGTCCCGCCCCCATCGTAGAAATGAAGGGAATTGTAAAACACTTTCCCGGAGTCCTCGCACTGGACAAGGTCGATTTTACCCTCCTTCCCGGCGAAGTCCATATGCTTTTAGGGGAGAACGGCGCCGGCAAAAGCACCCTCGTTAAAGTTTTAAGCGGCGCACTGCCCATGGATGAGGGGGAAATCCGTATGGACGGAAAGCCGGTGGAGATTCACACCCCCCAGGACCCCTTAGATATGGGCCTACGTTTTATCTACCAGGAACTCAATCTCGTACCCGAACTCGATATAGCCCGAAATATGTTTTTAGGCATGGAGCCCAAACGGTTCGGGTTCGTTCGCATAAAGGAGCTGTATGAAAGGGCCGAATTTTTTCTAAAGAAATTCCGGATGGACCTCGATCCGTATGAAACCGTCGGTAAGCTGAGCGTTACCCAGCAGAAACTCGTCGAAATCGCCAGGGCGCTGGTAGAGGACGCCAAGGCGCTGGTCCTTGACGAGCCCACGGACGTGTTAGAAGACCGGTCCAGGCAGGACCTCTTCAACGTTATCCGGGAGCTGAAAACTGAACACAACGTCGGTTTTATCTACATATCACACCGGTACGCCGAGGTGCATCAGATGGGTGACAGGGTTACGATACTTCGTGACGGAAAAAACGTCGGAGTACACAGTATTACCGATATCAGTCTCGATGAAATCCTCGAGGAAATGATCGGGAGGAGAATCGAAAAACAGTATCCCCATATCGAGACTCCGTCGGAGAGGGAGGCCCTTCGGGTTGAAAACATCCGGCAGGAACCGAAGCTCGAAGACATATCTTTGACGGTGAAAAAGGGTGAAATTGTCAGTGTCACCGGACTCATGGGCGCCGGGAAAACCGAGCTCGGCAGGGCTATCTGCGGAATCGATCAGTGCGACGGCGGAAAAGTCTACGTAGACGGCAGGAAAATTAATTTTTTCACGCCCGAAAAGGCCATCAACGAGGGGCTCGCGTATTTGACCGAGGACCGTAAATCTTTAGGACTTATTCTCATCCACAGCATCAGGGACAATTACGGCCTTCCGAGCTCGGACCGTCTTACGAATTTCGGGTTTATCGACCACCGGCGGATCGACTGTGAAGCGGAAGAATATATGGATAAGCTCAACATAAAGGCACCCGATAAGGAAACCCTTGCCGGTCAGCTTTCAGGAGGCAATCAGCAGAAGGCCGTGGTGGCGAAATGGCTCGGAACGAAAAGCAAGGTACTGGTCTTCGACGAGCCGACGAGAGGAATAGATATTTTAGGAAGAGCGGAAGTCTACGCGCTTATGAACAATCTGCTGAAACAGGGAATCGGCATTCTGATGCTCACATCCGATATAAACGAAGCCGTTGAGATGGGGCACCGGGTACTGGTCCTTTTCCGCGGCAGGGTTGTCCGCGAATACAAGCGGGGAGAAGCAACCGAGGAAGATATCCTGCGTGCCGCCATCGGCGCGGACAAGCCGGTCAATGCCGGACGACCTTGAACGAGGAGTAGAACATAATGGAACAGCGTACAGGCAGATTCTTTAAATCGAATATCTGGAAGGGAGTTCAGGCACTGTTCGGCCTCATTCTTATCTATCTGGTATTCACAATAATGTCGTCCTCCTTCCGCAGCTTCGACACCTTTAAAACCATCCTGACCCAGGCGGTAATTATGGGCACCCTCGCCGCCGGCCCTACCATCGTCCTCATCTCAGGTGGCCTGGACCTCTCGATAGGGTCCCTCTTCTGCCTCGTTTCGGTAGTGACCGGAAGGATGCTTATCGCGGATTTCCCGGTGGCAATCGTGGTCCTCCTTGCCCTCGGCGTCGGTGCACTCTGCGGTGCGTTCAACGGCGGCCTTATCGTAGGCACGGGCATACCCGCTTTTATCGGAACCTTGGGCATGATGAAGGCATACCGCGGGGTCGCCGAAATCCTCGGAATGAACCAGGATATGTCCAGGTTTCCGGAAAGTTTTCAGATGATCGGCAGAGGATATCTTATTCCGATAAGTATCATGGCGGTCACCTACTTTCTCGTATATGTCTTTCTTTCCCGGACAAAAATAGGATTCAACTGCTACGCGATCGGCGGAAACAACGAGGTGGCCCGTCTCGCGGGTGTTCCGGTCAAAAAATACTACATTATCTATTATACCCTCGGAGGAGTGGCCGCGGCGATTTCCGCCCTGATTCTCGTTTCCCGGCTCAATTTTACCAACTCCGCCTTCGGGGTCGGTTTCGAGCTGAACGCCATTGCGGCGGTGATCATAGGAGGGACCAGCCTTTCCGGCGGAGTAGGCGGAATAGGGCGTACATTGATCGGGGTCCTGATCGTCACGACTCTGAATGCAGGATTGAGCCACATGGGGGTAAGCTCATCGTGGCAGCAGATCAGTATAGGATTCGTCATAATTTTGGCCGTGTGGCTCGATTTTGCACAGCGGAGGAATGAGAACAAGACGTAAAACCTGTTTGTTAAACAGGAGAAAAATAAAAACGGAGGAGAGATGTATGAAAAGATTACGTGTAATCGGCCTGGTAATCGCCGTAATGGTTGCGGTCGGAGGTCTGGGTTTCGCCGAAGGACAGGCGGAAACCGAAGATTCCGGCGACATTACTATCGCGTATACCGGCTATCCCGGGGGGATGTCCGCGTTCTGGGCCCAGATGGCAATGTACATCGGGCAGGAAGCGGAAAAGATGGGTGTCGAGCTCCTCGACATGAGCCCGACGGAAGCGAACGCTATGATGCAGAAGGACGCCGTCGATAATGCTATCAACCGGGGTGTAGACGGGATTATCATCGGGGCCGTGGACAACCGTGCCTTCGACGACAGCTTAGACAGGGCGGCGGCACGGGGTATTCCCGTAGTCGCGGTCGACACGGCAATCGACCATCCTCATATCAGTGCCCTTGCCCAGACGGACAACCTTGCCTCCGCCCGGGTAATGGGGCAGTACATCGTGGATACTACGGAAAAAGGAACGGTCATAATCTTAGGCGGGACCTTAGGCCATCAGACCGGAGACGCCCGGCGTGACGGGGTAAAACAGGTATTGGAAGCCAACGACTACACCGTAGTCTTTCGGGCCTGCAACTGGGACCCCGCAATGGCGCTGGAAACCGCCACCAATGAGCTCGCCGCTAATGAAAACGTCGTCGCTGTATTCGGCTGCTGGGACCCGGGCGCCTTAGCGGGACTGTCGGCCGTCAAACAGCGCGGCTTGGAGGACGAAGTAAACGTCTACGGTTTCGACGGTATCCCCGATGCGATTAAATCGGTCCTAAACGGTGAGCTTACCGCAACGATCAAACAGGACAACCAGAAAATGGCGGAAGTCGTCATGAACAACCTCGTGTCCGAAATCAATGGGCAGCCGGGAGGCGTCAAAAAACTCCTGATCGACGGTTTTATAATCGATCAGTCGAATGCGGCCCAGTATGCCGACTGATTCGACCTATCCTGATCGAAAGAAAGTGTAAAACAGACGGCCGGCCCTTCGGGGCCGCCGTTTTTCACTGCGTACTCCAAACCTCTATTCTTAATCCTTCGATTCTTTGAAATTCTTGTACATTGTTAGTAATGAATATCATATCTTTATTAATTGCCTGTGCCGCTAACAACATATCTATTGGTCCAATAATCTTTCCTTTCTGTCTTAGTTTTACTTTTATCCTTCCATAATCGACAGCATCATAATCATCAAAATTTAAAATATTAAAAAATGAAATGAACTTTAATAAAGCAACTCGGTTTTTCACTGTTTGTTCACTATTTTGGACTCCAAACTCTAATTCAGCTATTGTTAAAGAAGAAATAAATACCCCCTCCTTAGACTTTTCTTTTATCGAAGCGAATACTTTCTCAGGTTTTCGCTTTATTGCAAAGATGCAAATGTTTGTATCGAGTAAATACATTAAAATGATTCTCTTTCTTGATTTTCGCCTTGATTTCTTCCATCCTTCATAAAATCGACCGAGAACTCATTGATCCCTTCCATAAATATCTCCCAGGCTTTTTCATGGGGTACAAGTATGACGGCATCTCCATGTTTCTGTATAAAAACTTCATCACCTTTGAATTGAAAATCTTTTGGAAGACGGACAGCTTGCGAACGCCCATTTTGAAAAATCTTTGCGATTTTCATATTTTCACCTCTAATGTAGAGTATATATCAAGATATATACTATAGTCAATAATTTTTCACGCCCAAACACAATAGACGGGCTTTAACAATTTGAGAGTGCCCCCGATCGTGGGGATAATATCCGTTACAAGGGTTGTAGGGAAACAAATTAGATTATTCTGCCATGATGGAACGACATGGCACTCCGTAAATCTATGCAACCTAAGATGTTGGACGAATTTCGTCCCCACGATCGGGAGCACTCTCTAACAATTTAGACATCCTTTCCGTCATTTTGTTTATTGTTTTCCCTCTCCTGCCGCCTACAATGGAAAGTGTAACATAGGACGAAACGGAGTATGGTATGACTGAACTGGAACGATTTAAAGCGGTAATGAACTTCGAAAAGGGGATAAAAGCCCCGAGATGGGAATTTGGCTACTGGGGGGGAACGGTCGACCGGTGGTACGGTGAAGGGCTGCCGAAAGAACGGTATCCGCGGATCATCGAAGATATAACGACCCCGACTGCGTCGCTGTATGCCCCGTGCTGGCAGTCGATCAATACCGGGAAGCTGCCTACCGGGATCGCGGTGTTGGGAGGCGGTCTCTACTACCCGACCCAGGCATTTCCTCATGATTACGATGTCCGGAAGACCTTGAATATGGATTACGGCCAGCGGCTAGTAGACGTCAACCTGCTCTTCGATCCGGTATTCGAGTTCGAGGCAATCGAAGAAGACGACGAGATCCTCATCTACCGGGACCTGGACGGAGTTGTCCGGAGGTTCGAGAAACACACCGGAGTTATCCCCATGGGATGGGAGAACATCATAACGGATAAGGAGAGCTGGGAAAAACTTAAACGTGAAAGGTTAAACCTCGAGGACCTGAGCGGCAGGTTTCCCGATAATTGGGACCGGCTGATAGAGGAATACCGGAACCGGGACTACCCTCTTGTCTTAGGGGGATATCCCCATGGATTCTTCGGCACCCAGGCCCATCTCATGGGATACGAGGAGCTCTTCTACGCCTACAGCGACGCCCCCGATTTGGTGCACGATATCAATTCGACCTTCTGCGACCTGTGGATCGCCGTCTACGAAGAAGTTCTTTCACAAACCAGCGCCGATATGTGCGTTATCTGGGAGGATATGTCGTCGGGAACAGGATCGATGGTGGCCCCGGCGATGATCGAGGAGTTTATGTCGCCGTACTATAAGAAGCTCACCGACTTTCTGAAGGGAAAGGGGATCGACATCATCTTCATCGATACCGACGGTTACTGCCACGACTTGATCCCCCTCTACATGAAGGCGGGGATTACCGGGATGTACCCCATCGAGGCCACCTGCGGAATGGACGTGGTGAAGGTCAGGAAGGACTTTCCCAACCTCAAGATGATGGGGGGGGTGCCCAAGATGGAGATCCGCTACGGTAAGGAACGGATCGATCAGATCCTGGAACCCGTGGAAGAAGCCTTCAAGGGGGGCGGATACATTCCCTTCGGGGACCACCTGATTCCACCGGAAATTCCCTGGGAGGATTTCAAGTACTATCGTGAAAAGCTGAACGCTATCACTTCCGGCTGACCGCACCCGTATCGAGCATACGTGAGGGTCATGCCATACCGAAGATCGCCTTAGTCATATCGGTCCAGTGTTTGAGCCTGGGGATGTCTCCTCCGACGGTGTACAGATCTCTGATGAGTATCTCGGTGTTGCAGCCGTTACGGGACACGGCCCGGTAGGTCTTTTCCATATCCTCACGCATGAGGTCCCAGTCGGGATTCGCGCCGCTCATGTACGCGGGAGTCGGCTTCCGTGAAAAGACGATGTCCCCTCCGAGCCGTTCGGCCATGAAGTCGAAATCGGCCCATCCCGATATCGACACCGCTCGGAGATTCGGGACCGCCTCAATCAAGAGATCGATCCGGTCGTCCACCGGCTCGCAGCAGCCGTAATAGACCAGGCCGAATTCCTTCGCGAGCCGGGCGTAGTAGGGTAGAACGAATTCCTTGTACATATCGGGAGATATTATCATGCTCTCCTGGGACTCGGGCCATCCCCACACATCTTTGAGGGTCACCTCTCCGGTGGAGCCGGCGGCGGGAAGCTCGGAGACGTAGCCGTAACTCCTCGGGCCCGCCATCTGGTTATCGGTATTGGGAACAATGAGCTTTTCCTTCTCTAAGAATTTGAAGGTCCTCAGGCGGTCTTCTACCATGTATTCCATCAGCCGGTGGATGGTGTCGGGCGAATCGTAGACCCAGGTCAGGAGGTTATCGTTCCCGATAAACCGGAAAACCTGCCAGGTCAGGGCGAAGAAGAACATCCCCACCCACTCGTCGTCTCCTTCGACGGGGCTTAGAGGGTCGTAGTTTCCAAGGCGTACCGGCAGGATATCCCCCATTACATCCTCGAGGAGAGATTTGTTTCCGAGGGTCTTTTCCCGGTCCACGGAGGTGGTGCGTTTTTTGAGCTTGGAAAAATCCTTAGGGTTTTGGATGGGAAAGTTGAAGGAGTATCCCATAGAGGTTTCCCCCTCCCCGGTCAAGGCGGGCCTCATTTCCACATCGACGCCGAAGCCCGGTTCCACGATTTCCCAGCCTATCCGGTAGTAGGGCTCGAGGATGATGTCGTCTCCGATGGTCTCGAACTGCTTGATCGAACGGACCATCTGCCTCTCGACCCCGCGAAGGTAGGCATCGGTGCAGGTAAGCTCCTTCTCGTCTATAAACCCCTCGATACAGGAGGTTTCGATAAGGATGACCGGCCGCTCCTGCTTCAAGTCTTTGACCGCGGTCCACAGTCTGCGGCGCTCTTCCATGATCGGATCGGAAGCAATCTCCATCCATCGGTGCGCAAGCTCTCTGATTCGGGTCCTATCCAATTCGCTTACCATTATACTCTCCTTCTGACTCATGGGTATCTCGAGTATACCATCACTCGGGAACCGGGAAAATCGACTTTTTGCGCCGAAGGATGCACATTTTGAGCGCCTCCGCCGGCCGGACCCGGGTAATGGACAGATCGTGGATAGTAACGTAGAATATCGCTACTCTGTGGTATTGTTATGATCACCTCACGAAACACCGATTTTATCAAGTATCTCCCCTTCAACGATACCGACACCCTCTGGCAGCTCTACTGCACTACCTTGGGAACACGGGAAATCCCTCCGGGAACAATCTATCCCCCGGGAAAGAAGAAGCATCCCCCCGAGTACCGGTCGGTGGGAACATCCGGAAGGGTCCTCAACGAGTTTCAGATCGTATATCTCTCCGGGGGAAGGGGAAAACTGCGGATGCGGCAGGGTGAGTACCCCTTGTCCGCGGGAATGGCCTTTCTCGTTTTCCCCGGAGTATGGCACTGGTACGCGTCGGACTTGGAGACTGGGTGGGACGAATACTGGGTGGGATTCACGGGCCGGTACGCCCAAACTCTCCTTGAAAACGGTATACTTTCCACGGACAGGCCGGTGATCGAGATCGGGATCAGCTCGACTATTACCCATCTCTTTCACGAGATGTTCGAGATCGCCGAAAGGGAGCCTCCCGGATTCCAGCCGAAGCTCGCGGGCTCGGTCATCCGGCTCCTCGCTTACTCGTTGAGCTTCGCCTCGCAGCAGAGTCACGGAGATGAAACCGAGCGGATCGTCCAGCAGGCGCGGATCGCCATGGAAAATCACCTATTCGACAATCTCGACATGGAGGAGCTCTCAGGGCAGTTGGAAATCAGCTACACCAATTTCCGGACGCTTTTCAAGAACTACACCGGCCAGTCCCCCTATCAGTACTACCTCAACATGAAGATAAACAAGGCGAAGGAGATGCTCGAAACCGGCGAGTTCTCGGTCAAAGAGGTGGCCTTAGACCTCGCTTTCGAGAACCAGTACTACTTCTCACGCCTCTTCAAGAAGAAGACCGGAGTCAGTCCCTCCTGCTGGCACCGGGAGTGTATCGAGCAGCTCTAAGGATATGATAGTGCCCCCGATCGTGGGGACGAAATTTGTTCTAAATCTTAGTTTACATAGATTTAGGGAGTGCCGTGTCCCTCCATATAGAGGGAAGGATCTAATTTGTTTTACTACAACCCGTATCTCATATATTATCCCCACGATCGGGGGCACTCTCAAAATGTAAATAAATTCCGCCTCAGGTCTGCAAAAAATTCTTGCCGTAATAAATTTACCGTGCTATAATTACAGAAACAAACAAGAAAATCGTTTTTCTTGCACCGATCAGAACCGATCAGGAGGGTATTATGAGCAGCAAACTGAAATTTTCAGCGAATATCAATACGTTTAATGCATGCGCAGACCGGTATGTCTTGGGCGGCTACGGTGAGCGGCTCGACAGCGATCAGCTCTTAGATGTCGCGGGGAAGGTCCACAATCTGTCCGGGGTGGAGCTGGTCGGACAGTGGCATGTCAATGACGACAATTTGGAGAGTCTTTACGGCAAGATCAAGTCGATGGGTCTCGAGGTGACCTGCGTGACCCCCGAAATCTGGGCCTCCGCTCAGTGGGGGAAGGGTTCGTTCAGCTCCACCGATCCGGAGGTCCGGAAGAATGCGGTACAAACGGTCAAAAACAGCATGGACTGGGCGAAGGCGATGAACTGCAAGGTCATCGACCTGTGGTTCGGACAGGACGGTTTCGACTATCCCCTCTCGGCGGACTATATGAAGCAGTGGGACTGGATCATCGAGCTGACCCGGGAGTGCGCCGAGTACGAACCGGACGTCGATATCGTCATCGAGTATAAACCGAAGGAACCGAGGACCCACTGTACCATTTCCACAGTCGGGAAGACCCTCCTGTTGATCGACAAGGTCGGAATGCCCAACGTAGGGGCCATGGTCGACTTAGGCCACGCTACCATGGGGTACGAATACACCCCCGAGTCGGTGGCGCTTTTGAAGTACTTCGGAGACAAGCTCTACTACATGCACTTCAACGACACCTGGCATCTGTGGGACGACGACATGACCTTCGGTTCCGTTCATACCATCGAAAATCTTGAGCTCGTTTACTGGCTTGATCGGGTCGGGTACGACGGGTGGTACGCTCTCGATATCTTTCCCTACCGGGAGGACGGGCTCGAGGCCGCGAACGAGAGCATCAAGTGGATAGAAGGGCTGCACAGCCTGCTCGATACGGTCGGAAGAGAACGGATAGGCAGCATAATCGCCGAAGGGAACGCAATGGAGAGTTCGAAGATGCTTCGGGAGGCATTTCTGGGATAGCGGCGGAACAAACACGGCGAAAATAATTTACAATAATTGTCGCAACTGATTGACAAATACAAATTATTTTCGCATAATGGCGGCATGTCTGCGGTCCGGAAAATTAAAACCGTCTATAATGATCTCAGGGAGAGTCAGCAAAGCATCGCGGACTACTTCTTAGAGGCCGATCTGTCCGGGGTGGGGAGCAGCATCGACGAGATCGCCGACCGGGTGGGGACATCGGTGGCGTCGATCTCACGGTTCTGCAAGAAGCTCGGCTACGACAGCTTCGGGCAGTTCAAGATCGCCCTGTCTCAGGACAAGACCTACGAGCCGGACTTAGTACTCCCCATCTTCAAAGCGACCGACGGTTTCGACGTCATCATCCATAAGGCCTTTTCCGAGGCGGTGACCAACCTGAAGGATACCGAGGCGAAGATAGATTTCGCAATTTTAAAAAAGATCGTCCGCCTCTTAGACGAGGTAGACGTCATCTATTTTTTCGGCATGGGGGGGTCCGGGGGAATTGCCAAGCTCGGCGAGCTCCTCTTTTCCCACCTCGGGTACCGCACCAAGGCGATCACCGATCCCTACGAAATGGCGGTGTGCAGCGGCCACATCGGGGAAGGGGATCTTGCCTTCGGAATTTCCCACACCGGACGGAACAAGGCGGTGTACGAGGCCTTGAATACCGCCCGCGGCCGGGGGGCCGCCGCGGTGACCCTTACCAATTATGAGGATTCCGCGATAAGCGGGATATCGGACTATCCTTTGGTTACCGCCTGCTACGAGGGACGGATCCACTTCGCCCAGTCCAACTCGATGGGGGCCCAGATAACCGTATTGAACGCCCTGTATCTTCTATCGGCATCAAAGAGTTCACAGGAGGTCATCGAGGAAGTAAACGAAATAGAAGCAGCGTGTCAGCGCAGTTTGCGCGTCAAGAATAACAACAAAAAATAATTTTTTTTTAGGAGAAAGAGTATGGAACAATTTCATGATCCCATCATTTTCGAGAATGCTATCGACAGCATCGACATGAAGGACCACATCATCGCCACCTACTACATGAAGGACCGGCTCGAGGGCGTGGATTTTATCGATCATTTCAAACTGGTCGAGGCGATGACCGTCGAGGGTTCGACGGGAAGCTGGGAAAAAGTAAAAGAGGACAGCGAAGAGGTCAGACTCATGCTTACCGGAAAGGTTGTAGGCTATTACAATCTTCCGCCCGACGATGAGCATACCAAGGCGGCGGTAGTTCAGCTGGCTTTTCCCATCAACGCATGGGACGACAATATTCCCATGGCCCTGTTGTCTATCGCGGGGAACTGTTTTGCCTATTCCGATAGTATCCGGCTCCTCGACGTAACTCTGCCGGAGAACATGGTCAAAAACTTCACGGGACCGAAGTTCGGAATTGACGGTATTCGAGAGATGCTGGGTGTTCCCGAGCGGCCTCTGAGCCTTCACATCATCAAGCCCAAGATGGGGATGACTCCCAAGCAGACCGGGGACCAGGTCTTCGAGACCGCCATGGGCGGAGTGGACATGTGCAAGGACGACGAGATGACTTCGGACACCTACAACAACAAGTTCGAAGACCGGCTCAAATACGTCATGGACGCCATCGACCGGGCCGCAGAGAAGACCGGTAAGAGGGTCATCTACTATCTCTCCATCACCGACGAAGTGGGAAAGATGTACGAAAAGGCCAAGAAAGCCGTGGAACTCGGCGCGAACGGCCTGCTCATAACCTTTTCGGCGGGGCTTTCCGCGTTCAGGCGGATTACCGCAGATCCGGACATAAATATTCCGGTGATGATGCACAACTCCCACCAGATCGGTTCGATGAAGAGCATCTCCTGGCCGGTGTGGACCAAGCTGATCCGGCTGTGCGGGGCCGACAATACCCTGACCCCCACCTACTGGTCGAGCATCCCCATGGTCAGCCTCGAAGAGGGTTTAAGGTGCTCCCACCTCGCCCGGGCCAAGCTGTTCAACATCAAGCGGATGTGGCCCCAGCCGGCTGCGGGACTCTACCCGGGACTCGCTCCGATCGTGATCCCCGAGTTCGGCAAGGACATCATCCTCGCCGCGGGCGGGGGAATGCTCGGACATCCCTACGGATACCGCGAGGGTGCCGAGGCATGGAGACAGGCGATCGACGCGGTAATGAACGACATTCCCATCGACGAGTACGCCCGCAAGAAGGAGAACAAGTCTCTTAGGGGCGCTTTGGAGAAGTGGGGCTACATGGAGCGTCCGGTCACTCCCTGGCTCAGGGTCGCGCCGAAGTTCCATCCCAAGCCTTTCAGCATGGAGTAGTTCGTTCCATTTTCCGGACCGGTGAGAGGCAGCCCGGGTATTCCGGGCGGGCCTCGGCGCCGGTCGAATTCATATAGCTCGAGGAGGAATGATGGCTATCGAGATAAAGATGCCCCCATTGAGTCAGACCACCGACACGGTGACCCTCACCGAATGGCTGGTCGAGGAGGGGGACACCATAACCAAGGGACAATCCATTGCGGGGGTCGAGACCGACAAGGTTACTATGGAGGTCGAAAGCTTCACCGGCGGAACCGTCTTGAGGTTTTTATACGCCCCGGGGGACGAGGTCCCGGTGGGAGATGTCATCGCCCTTATCGGCGAGCCGGGAGAGGACGTTTCCGACTACGGCGTGAACCCCGCGGGAGAGACCGCGGCCCCCGCGGGTGCCGAGGCCCGATCTCAAAAACCCGTCCCCGCGGTCGAACGGGGTCCGGGAGCGGGGGCGGATGTCAAGGCGACTCCGCTGGTTTACAATTTTGCCCGGAAACGGAATGTGGATCTCTCCCGGGTTACCGGAACGGGTCCTCAGGGCTTGATCGTCAAGGAGGATGTCGTCCGGTATCTCGAGAGCGGCCCCGGGGCGGCGGAGCGTCCCGCGGCAGCCGGTGCTCGGGCAGCCGGCCGGAGCGCCGAACCGGAAGCTGTTCCCGCGGGCGCCGCCTACATCGAGCGTGAGCTCGGCCGGAATCAACAGGTCGTCGCCCGCAATCTGTCTCGAAGCGGCACGGAGATACCCGCCTACACGGTTACATCGACCGTCTATACCGACGATCTTACGGCAGCCAGAAAGGGTTATCCCGCTGATAAAAAGCCCTCGATATATTCCTTTTATATCCACGCCGCGGCCCGGGCGCTCAAAGAGTATCCGGACATCAACGGCTGTTTCGCAGAGGGAAGTCATCGGGTGTATAAGAACATAAACATCGGTTTCGCCGTTGCCCACGACGGAGATCTCTTCGTTCCGGTGGTAAAGGCCGCGGATGCCAAGAGCCTCGAACAGATAGCCGGCGAAGTGCGCTGGCTTACCGCCAAAGTCACAAACGGCAGGCTCGAGGCTGAGGACATAAGCGGGTGTACCTTTACCGTAAGCAACTTGGGCGTTTTTCCGGTGGACGAGTTTACCGCGATTATAACACCGGGTCAGGCGGCCATTCTCGCGGTGGCACGCTCTGAAAAGAGGATGGTCATCGACGACCAAGATCGGATGACGATAAAAGAGTGCGCCCGCGTAACCGGAAGCTTTGATCATCGTATTGTAAACGGGGCCGAAGCTGCCGCTTTCTTAGGGGCCGTCAAAGAAGCCCTCGAATCGATAAGGAGTTGATAGGATGGATACTACGAAAACCATCAAAAAATTAGGAAAGGAAAAGACCCTCGCCATGTACCGAAGGATGTGTGAAATCCGGGTCTTCGAAGAGAAGATCCGCTACCTCTTTCTCGAGGGGCTCATGCCCGGGACCGTTCACCAGTATATAGGACAGGAAGCCTGCGCGGTCGGGGTCTGCTGGGCGTTGGAAGAGAACGACGTCATAGCATCGACTCACCGCCCTCACGGCCATGCCATCGCCAAGGGAATAAGCCTCGAGGCAATAGCCTCCGAGCTCTACGGCAAGGAGACCGGCTGCTGCAAGGGAAAGGGAGGCTCGATGCACGTGGGCGATATCGACAAGGGGATGCTTCCCGCAATCGCAATAGTGGGAGGAAACATTCCCATCGTCACCGGGATGGCCCTCTCATTCAAGATCCGGAAACAGAAACGGGTCGCGGTCAGCTTCTTCGGCGACGGGGCGTCTAACGAGGGCGCTTTTCACGAGGGACTGAACGCGGCCTCCGTCTACGACGCTCCGGCGGTTTTCGTATGCGAGAACAACCTCTACGGGGCGTCTACCAGTTTCAGGCGGGTCTCTAAAATCGAGAACGTCTCCGACCGGGCCGACGCCTACGGCATGCGCAAGGAGATCGGCGACGGTATGAACGTCTTCGAGGTATACGAGAAGATGTCGAAGGCCGCGGAGTACGCCCGGAAGGGAAAGGGACCGACACTGTTAGAGCTCAAGACCTTTAGGCTCTGCGGCCATTCCCGGAGGGACCCGAACAACTACATGACTGACGAGGAAAAAAAGTTCTGGAAGGAAAAAGATCCGATAACCGCCTGTGAAAGGTGGATGAAGGAAGCGGGCATTGCCGACGACAAGGAGATCGAAAAGATCAAGAGTGAGGTCGACGAGGCCGTCGATGCCGCCATCAAGTTCGCCCAGGAGGCTCCGGAACCGAAACCGGAGGATACCTACAACGATCTGTACATAACCTGTGAGGTGCCGAGATGAGATTGAGTATATCCGAAGCGCTTAGAAACGCGATCCATGGAGAAATGGGCCGGGACGAGAATGTGTTCTGCATCGGCGAGGACATCGGTATTCCCGGAGGATACGGCGGAGCCTTTACGGTTACTCTGGGATTGGAGAAGGACTACCGGGACCGGGTAATAGACACCCCGATATCGGAGATCGCCATTATGGGGATGGCCTGCGGCGCCGCCGCCATGGGGATGCGGCCGATCGCCGACGTGCAGTACGGGGATTTTCTCTTCTGCGCCATGGACCAGGTCGCCAACGAGATAGCCAAGATGCGCTACATGTCCGGCGGTAAGGTCGTCATGCCCCTGGTTATGCGGGCGCCGGTGGGAGTAACCGGCCGGGGTTCTCAGCACGCGCAGAATATGGAACCCTATTTTCTGTGCTGCCCGGGAATAAAGATCGTTGCCCCCTCCACGGCCTACGACGCCATGGGACTTTTGCGCGCGGCGGTCCGGGACGACGATCCTGTCCTCATCTTCGAGCACAAGAGACTTTACGGATCGAAGGGTATCCGTAAAGAGGCGGGGACCTTGGACGCGTCTTCCGAATGTCCCGAGGATGATTATACCGTTCCCATAGGCAAGGGGATCGTCCGCAGGGAAGGAAGCGACGTTACCATCGTGGGGAGCCTGTTGATGATGCACTACTCGATGCAGGCGGCACAGCAGCTCGAAAAGGAGGGCATAAGCGCGGAGGTCATCGATCCGAGGACCCTGTGGCCCCTGGATTATGAGCTCATCGCCGACTCGGTCAAGAAGACCGGGCGCCTGGTTGTGGTGGAAGAGTCCGCGAAACAGGGCGGAGTCGGAGCGGAAATCGGAATACAGATCGCCGAGACGGTCCCCGACTATCTCCTCGCTCCGGTCAAGAGGATCGCCGCGCCGAACACCCCGGCTCCCTTCAGTCCCCCTATGGAGAAGTTCTACATTCCTCAGCCCGAGCGCATCGCCTCGGAAGTCAAAGAGATGCTCGAGGCCTGGTAGGTAATATGTGGAGGCGCGTATGAACGACTGTATTGCCGTTTTCGACGTGGGGAAGACAAACAAGAAGCTCCTGGTCTACGATGAGTCTCTAAAAATCTTAGAGACAACGGCGGAGCATTTCCCCGCCGACGAGTCGGGACCGGTCCACTTCGAGCGGATCAAAGAGATGTCGGAATGGTTTTTAGACAAGCTCGGCGATTTCACGGGCCGGTACCCCATCCGCGCCGTATCCGTCGCCACCCAGGGTGCCACCTGGCTCTGCGTCGGTGCGGACGGCGGCTTGACGGTGCCTCCCGTGGCCTATACCACCGAACCGGGGGATAATTTTCATACCGAGTTCTACGACCGCTTCGGTGGAGTCGAGAAGATACAGCGGACAACCGGGACCGCCCCCATGAGCAATCTCCTAAACGGAGGGCAGCTCATGATGTTCCTCGAGCGGAATTACCCGAAAGAGTTCGCCGCCGCCTCCGCGATCCTCGGGATGCCTCAGTACTTCGGTTTCCTTTTGACCGGCAACACCGGGGCGGAGCCGACCTATACGGGGAGCCATTCGAATCTCCTCGATTGCGAAACGCGGTCCTGGTCCTACATAGCGGAGGAGCTCGGGGCTGTAGACAAGCTTCCTCCGGGGCTCCACCGGACGTGGGACATTCTCGGAAAGGTGAGTCCTGAAGCCGCCCGGCGGACGGGTCTCGGCGAGGATACCGTGGTCACCTTGGGCATTCACGATTCCAATGCTTCTCTGCTTCCCTATCTCTTGAAAGAGGAGGGGGATTTTATCCTCGACTCGACGGGCACGTGGTGCGCGTGCATGCGGCCCGCTCCCGCGGTCTCCTTTACGAAAGACGAGATCGGGAAGCTCGTCTATTATAATATGGACGTCCGCTCCCGGCCGGTGAAGACGACCATTCTGCTGGGAGGGCTCGAGTTCGAGACCTGGTCTAAGATCATCAAAGAAATCAACGGTGAAACCGATTTCCCTCCCTTCGTTCCCGAGATATACGAAGCGGTCGTCTCGGAGGGGAACCGCTTCATCTTCCCCGGGGTTGTCCGGGGGACCGGGCAGTTTCCCGAGTCCATGCCGCGGGTCTACGACGGAGGGAAATGGTATTCCCTGAAGGATGTCAAGGGGGGGAAGGTTCCGGACTTTTTCCGGGACTACACCAAGGCCCTCGCTGTTCTCAATCTCTCCCTTGCCGTCCAGACCAAGGTTGCCATGGAGCGGGTGGATATCGAAGAGGGTACCCCGATTTACATCGAGGGGGGATTCCAGAAGAACCCCGATTACGGCTCGCTGCTTACCGCGATCTATCCGGGTTCCCGGGTATTCCATTCGAGTCTCGAGGAAGCCACCGCCTTCGGCGCGGCACTCCTAGGAAAGGCGGCCTTAGACGGCGTGGAACCGGAGGACTTGAGCGGGCTCTACGAGATCGAAAAGATACCGGTCATCGCTCTGAGCCTCGACCGCCTGGACGCCTACATCGCTGAGTTCATGCGGCTCTTGTAGGACGGGCCGCTGCCCGGATCCGGCGGCTGCACTCTTTAAGCGATTCCCCATCTTAGGTCCGTCTACTGTATGAGGAAGAATAACGTTGAAAAAAGGGGCATATTTTATGTATAGTATGAGTGGGGAAAGATAGAATGAAAAACCTAAAAATTGTTGTTGAGAAGCATCCCGAATGTTACATTGCCTATCCCCTGGGGATAGAAGGGATTGTTGTTGGCCAGGGCGATACTTATGATGAAGCCCTTTCGGAAGTAAAATCGGCGATTCACTTTCATATAGAGACTTTTGGCGCGGAGGTGCTGGATACAGAGACGCCTGTTTTAGAGGCGTTTGTAGCCGAAACGGGGATGTAATGGCGAAGTTTCCCGTTGATGCCCCGAGGCGCAAGGTCATTAAAGCACTTGAATTATTGGGTTTTAGTATAGTTCGAGAGAAGGGACATATTTCCATGGTCAGGGAAAATGAAGACGGGAGCCGGACACCGTTGACACTTCCCAATCATTCTAAGCTTAAGGCCCCGACACTCCGAGCGATCTGTACGCAAGGGAGTATAAGCCGGGATGATTTTCTGGCGGCATACAGAAAAGCGTAGAAGCGTATCACTCTCTTGATAGAGTCTGTACGTATACGTTTTTATACGAGCACCTCTACCCCGTTATCCTCGAGACGCGTCATTACCTCCGGGAGAACGTTGCGGTCGGTGATAATCGTTTTGAGTCTATCGTATCCCACCCAGTTGACCGTCCCCGTTTTGAAGAATTTGGTAGAGTCGACGAGGCATACTCCCCGGTCGGCGTTCTCGAAGAACATGGACTTGATGCGGATATCGTTGGGGTTGTAGTGGTCTAAGACCCCTTTTTCGGGAGACATGGACCGGACGGAAAAGAAGAATGTCTTGGCATGGATGTTCTCCAGATAGAGCTCCGGATGGGGCCCGACGAACTCGGCGCTCGCCCGGTCGAGAACGCCCCCGATACATATGATGCGGAACTGATCGTGCATGATGAGTTCGGTGGGTATGAATGCCGAATTGGTAACGAGGGTGATATTGCGCAGGCGGGATTTCTTGAGCTCCTTGCAAAGATAATAGGTGGTCGTCGACGCGTCGAGGAAGATCGTCTCGCCGTCCCGGATAAGCTCAACCGCCCGGGAGG
>CAZXMO010000060.1:0-19699 GCA_964641125.1 uncultured Spirochaetales bacterium | reverse complement strand
CGATGTACGGGGACATATCCCGATTATAGCGAATACGGGTCTCCCCTGCCAGAGGAGGGCTCCCCATCGGAGGGGGCTTCGGATTCTTCCGGCCGCCCGTCTACATCTTCCCGGGATAAAAAGTACACCATGCACGAGGACCGAAACTTGCAGTAGTCCCGGGGATGTTTGCAGGCGGCGCTTTTTTCAGGGGCCTCTTTCGATACCGGTTCGCTGTATTTTCGGCAGAAGGCATCCATATACAAAATATTATATAGCATAAATTAGATTGTTTCCATAGGAAAGATTCTATTTGACTCCTCTCCCGGGGGGTACTACAATTATCATTATGAAAGTCGCATTTACCGGTAAGGGGGGCGTCGGCAAGAGTACGATTTCAGGTCTCCTGTCCCGAATGCTCCGGGACGGCGGAGAGAAGGTCCTTGCCATCGACGCGGACCCCGATATGAATCTGGGAATGGTCTTAGGCCTGCCCGATCCGGATATCACGCCGATTATCGAATACAAAGAGCTGATAGCGGAGAGGACCGAGACGGAAGCGGGAAAGCCGTCTCCCTTTTTCAAGATGAATCCGAAGGTCGACGATATTCCGGAAACCTACTGGGTTGAGCACGAGGGGATCCGCCTCCTGGTGATGGGAACAACCCATCGGGGCGGAGGGGGCTGCGCATGTCCGGAAAACGCCTTCCTCAAGAGCCTTCTGTCCCATCTCGTAGTCGGCAGGAACGAATCGGTCGTACTCGATATGGAAGCCGGCATCGAGCATCTCGGGCGGGGTACCGCCGTCGGAATGGATGTGATGTGCGTAGTCGTCGAGCCGAGCCTGACGAGCATCGAAACGGCGGGGCGGATACACAAGCTCTCCCGGGACATCGGAATAAAAAAGGTCGTTTTAATCGGAAACAAGATCGAGTCGGAGGAACAGAAACGGTTCGTCTACGACCATGCCGGGGATATCGAAATTGCGGGGACCATCGGATATTCCGATGAAATCCACGATATAAACCTGGGAAAGAAGAATGTCCTGACCGTCGACGGCCCCTTTCTCGACGAAATTCGATCCATTCTTGATTCGATAAGTTAACAAGTATTAGCAAGATAATAATGCTTGCCCGGAACCGGATCACGGGCTATAATACAAGGTAGTCAAAGCATCTTGAGTGTCTGCAGCCCCGTATTATTTGTAAGGAACCTGGGGTAGTATGAGAACTCGACATTTTTTACCGGACAAGACCCTGCCTTCCGACATATCCATACAGCTATCATGTAAAAATCTCCGGATTTCTCGCGCTCGGCTCCGCACCTTCGGTCTGTTTTCAGTGCGCGTGAAGGATAATTAGGCCGCTCCGTCTCGAGACGGAACGAACAGAACAGAGAAACGCGGAGGAAAGTATGACAAAAGAATTGAAATATGCCGACAAAGCCACTCAGGAGCTGCTGAAGCGGGCCGGCGAAAAGCAGCTTACGACGATCTGGGACAGGTTCGAAGCGCAGCAGCCTCAGTGCGGTTTCGGCAGTCTCGGTTTATGCTGCCGTCACTGTAATATGGGACCCTGCAGGATCGATCCCTTCGGTGACGGGCCTAAAACCGGGGTCTGCGGGGCCACCGCCGACACCTTCGCCGCCCGGCACCTGATTCGGATGATTGCCGGCGGGGCGGCGGCCCACTCGGACCACGGCCGGGACATCGCCCATACGCTGCTGTTGATCGGCGAAAATGAAAGCAGCGATTATTCCGTCAAGGATATGGAAAAGCTCAAAGCCGTGGCCGGTCTCTACGGGGTCGTGAGCGACGGTAAGGAACCGAGGGCCCTGGCAAAGGAGGTGGCCGATGAGGTCTTGAAGGAATTCGGCCAGCAGACCGGGACCCTCCGGATGGCCGAGGCCGCCCCGCCGGCGAGGGTCAAGCTGTGGAAGGACAAGGGTATAATTCCGCGGTCCATCGACCGGGAAGTGGTTGAAACAATGCACCGCACCCACATCGGGGTCGACGCGGATTACAAGAACCTCATCCTCCACGGTCTCCGTACCTCCCTCGCGGACGGGTGGGGAGGTTCCATGGTGGGAACCGAGCTCTCCGACGTCATCTTCAAGACCCCGGACCCTCTCACATCGGAAGTCAATTTGGGGATCCTCAAAAAAGACCACGTCAATATAATTGTCCACGGCCATGAGCCGACCCTGTCGGACATCATCGCCACAATCTCCCAAACCGATGAAATAGTCGATAAGGCGAAGAAGAAAGGGGCCAAGGGGATACAGCTCGGCGGCATATGCTGTACCGCGAACGAGATCATGATGCGCCACGGTATACCCGTGGCGGGGAGCTATATGCAGCAGGGCCTTGCTCTGCAGACCGGGGTCGTCGACATGATGGTGGTCGACGTCCAGTGCATCTGGCCGGGACTGAAGGAATCGGCGGACTGTTTTCATACCAAGCTGGTAACCACCTCTCCCAAGGCGAAGATGCCCGGGTTCGAGCATATCGAGTTTCACGAGGACAGGGCTGTCGATATCGCTAAGCAGATCCTGGAGTCGGCCATAGATAATTTTCCGAACCGCAACGGCACCCAGTACATCCCCAAGGTGAGTGAGCGGATGGTGGCCGGGTTTACCACCGAGTCGGTGTTCCGGTTCCTCGGGGGTAAGTACCGATCCACCTATAGGCCGCTGAACGACGCCATTATCGCCGGACGCATCCGGGGGCTGGCCGGGGTAATCGGCTGTTCCAATCCGAATGTCGAGTTCGAAGAGGGGCACCTTACGGTCGTCAAGGAGCTTCTGAAGAACGACGTGCTGGTAGCATCCACCGGATGCAACGCCATTACCTGCGGGAAACACGGTCTGCTCCGCCCGGAGGCGGCCTTCGAATACGCGGGAAAGGGGCTTCAGGAGGTGTGTGAAGCGGTCGGCATTCCGCCGGTACTCCACTTAGGCTCCTGTGTGGACAACAGCCGGATCTTAAGGGTTTTGGCGAACGTCGTTGCCGAAGGGGGGTTGGGGGATGATATCAGTGACCTCCCCGCCGCCGGGGCCGCTCCGGAGTGGATGTCGGAAAAGGCGGTGTCCATAGGATTCTATTTCGTCGCATCCGGGGTATATACGGTGATCGCGAAGCCCCTTCCGGTCTTAGGGGCGAAGGAGCTGCACAAATATCTGACCGAAGATATCGAAGCGGAAGTCGGCGGAAAGTGGGTCTTCGAGGAAAATCATATCGAAGCGGCTCACAAGATGCTCAGACACATCGACAAGAAACGGAAGGCCCTCAAATTGAAACCGATGCTGTACGAGCAGCCGTTTCCTCCGGAGGAGTAGGGTATGATTACGGATGAGAGAATCTCAGTCAATGTCGAAACCTGCGTCGGCTGTCATACCTGCGAGCTCGCGTGTGCCGCGGCCCATTCGAAGAGCGGAGACCTGTTCGCCGCCGTCCTCGCGGGGGAGCGCCCCGGCTACCGGATCTACGTCGAATCCTTCAAGAGTACTCCCGTTCCCGTTCCCTGCAATCACTGCGAGGAGGCGGCCTGCGTCATGGCCTGTCCTACCGGGGCGGCGAACCGGAAAACCGACGGTGGACCCGTTTTTATCGAGGACGATCGGTGTATCGGCTGCGGAATGTGCGTTCAGGCGTGCCCCTTCGGAGTCGCCGCGATCAGCACAGAACGGAAAACCGCCTATAAATGCGATCTGTGTATAGAGCGGCTCGCCCGGGGGGACCGGCCGGCCTGCGTATCGAGCTGTCCCACCCGCTCCCTCTCTTTCGGAAAAGGCTACACCCTGACGAAAGCGAAGCGGGAGAAGGCCGCCGGGATGATGGCGGCCGCGGCAAGTGCCGGAGAAAAGGAGCTCGAGGGATAGATGCCCGCGGTAAAGACGGTAACGGTCTGTGTCGGCAGTTCCTGTCATATTAAAGGAGCGAGGGAGGTAATCAAGCGGTTCAACGAGTTGTTGCAGGAGCATCATCTCGAAGAGCTGGTCGAATTAAAAGGATCGTTTTGTATGGAGCGGTGCGGCAGGGGCATCAACTGGCAGATCGATGACGAACCGTATACGAGTGACGACGTCGAGGAGGCGATCGGTGTTTTCGAAGACCTGGTCGTGCAACCCTTGGAGAAGCGGTGAGTGAGGATGAGTGAGAAAGACATCAGGATGAAAAAAGCCGCACCGGAAAATCTCGCCCGGGAGGTGGAAGCCTTCGACAGCGTTATCCTCCAACAGACGCCGAACGGCATTCTCTTAGTGGACAGAGATACGAAGATCCAATACATCAATCCCTCTTTCCGTACGATGTTCCACTGCGAAGCAGACGAGCTCCTCGGAAAACCGGCGGAACAGTTCATTCATTCCGACTGTTTCGAGAGGGCCATCGAAAAGGGCGGAAAGCTGATGGTGAAGGAGTTTATCCCCGTTCATCATGTCAGCTTCCGGGCCGGACTGTTCCCCATCGAGGGGGAAAACCTCTTCTGCGGAATCTTCATCGATATCTCCGACGAGGAGAAGGCGAAGGAGAACTATAACAAGCTGAAAGCGCAGACCCTTCAGCGCGCTCAGGAGGTAATCTCCCGGCAGATGCAAACCGCTCAGGAGATCGCCCGGCTCTTAGGTGAGACCACGGCGGAGACGAAGGTGCTCCTAGTCAAGCTCATGTCCCTCTTCGAGGAGGAGAAGAGCAAGTAGCGATATTATGAAACTCTTTTACGAATGCGGAGTACAGCAGATACACAAGCGAGGCGAGGAATTGTGCGGCGACAGTATCGTCTTCTCCCGGAAACCCGATTCCGTAATCATGGCGTTGTCCGACGGCCTCGGCAGCGGGGTCAAGGCGAATATCCTCGGAACACTCACGACGCAGATTGCGATGCACATGCTCGAAAACGACCTCCCCTTGGAAGAAGTCGTGCAGACCCTGACCGATACCCTTCCGGTGGACAAGGAGCGGGAAATGGCGTATTCCACCTTCGCCATCGCCCAGTTCTTCGATGCCGGGACCGCCTGGGTGTTCGAGTTCGATACTCCCCACGTCGTTCTGATACGGGGGAACCGGGTGGAGGAAATCGATTATTCCGACGAGACGCTCAAGGGAAAGAAGATTCAGCGGGCCGAGCTGGCGCTCAAAGAGGGGGACTGGATCGTTTTCTTCTCCGACGGCGTGCTGAACGCCGGTATCGGAGGGGTCTATCCCCTCGGATGGGGATGGGATCAGAGCGCGCGGTTCGTCGGCCGGAAGGCCCATGCGAACATGACGGCCGATGATTTCGCGGAAAAAATCGCCGCTACCGTGGATGAGCTCTACGCGGGAAACGTCGGGGACGACGTCAGTATCGTCGTCATCAAGGTCCGGAAGAAGCTCTTCGCGACAATTTTGACCGGCCCTCCCGAGAACCGTCGAAACGATGCGGCGGCGGTACACAAGCTGATATCTCGGATGGGACGGCATGCCGTGTGCGGCGGTACCACGGCAAAGATCGTGGCGCGGCAGCTGGGAAGGGAGCTGGAGGTGGACCTCTCGACAATGACGGGGTCCGTCCCCCCTTTGGGAAAGATCGCGGGGATCGATATCGTGACCGAGGGAATTCTTACGCTGACCCGGGTCAATAATCTGCTGAAATCGGGAGCAACGAAGGAGATGGTGAGATTTCAGAACAACGGCGCGGCGAATCTGATTCGCTTCCTCCTCGACACCGACAGCATTCAGTTCCTCGTCGGACAGGCGGTCAACCCGGCGCATCAGAATCCCGAGCTGCCCCACCAGCTGGGGATCCGCCAGGCAATCGTAAGAGAGGTCGCGGAGGAGCTCAAGAAACGGGGAAAAGAGGTCAGCCTGGAGGCGGTATGAGACGGGACGGTATAAAGACAGGAGCGTATATATGGCAAGTGATCTGATCATTAAAATATCGGACCGGTATGATAACAATCCGGACATGCTCATCCCGATGCTTCAGGACCTGCAGGCGGAAGAGAGCTACCTTCCCCAGGAGTACTTAAAGGAGCTCTCCGGTCACCTGCAGGTTCCCCTTATCCGGATCTACGGCGTGGCGACCTTTTATTCTTCCTTCCGCCTGGCTCCGAAGGGCCGGCACGATATTACCCTCTGTATGGGTACGGTGTGCTTTCTCAAAGGGGCCGACAAGATATCCAGGGCGATCTGCGAGGAGTTTTCGGTGCAGCCCGGAGAAACAACGGAGGACCGGCTTTTCACCTATCAGCCGGTCAACTGCGTCGGTGCCTGCGCCCTCGCTCCCGTGATGGTAGTAGACGGAAAGTATCACGATCATATGACCCCCGAATCGGCAATCGAGCTGATCCGGGACTTGAATATTTCCGCTTCGGCGGAAGAGGACGTCGAAAACGGCGGTTAAGAGAAATGGCGGTTAAAGAAAGAGTAAGATTAGAATCGTTCGGTCAGCTCCAATCGATGCGGAAAAGGATCGCCGATTCCAAGGGAAAAGTTACGAAGTCGGTCCGCGTCTGTATCGGCACGGGATGCGCCGCGAAGGGATCGAGGGATATCTTCGAGCTCTTCCGGAAGGCGGCCGTACAGACCGTCGGGGAGCCGGGGGTGAAGGTAGAGACCGAAGCGAAGTGCGTAGGATGCCACGGCTTCTGCGAGCGCGGACCGATCGTGGTCATAGAACCGGGAAACATCATCTATCAGGGGGTAACCGAGACGGACGTTCCCGAGATTTTTAGGGAAACGGTGCTCGGCAATGATCTCGTCGAACGCCTCCTCTACGAGGATCCCGGGACGGCGAAAAAAGCGGAAACCGAAGAGGATATCCCCTTCTACAGCGTCCAGGAGCGGATTGTCCTCGCCGAAAACGGCCGGATCGACCCCACCGATATCGACGACTATATCGGGGCGGGAGGATACGCGGCCCTTGCAAAGGTCCTGTCCGGGATAAAGCCGGACGAGGTGATCGATGAGGTTACGACCGCGGGACTCCGCGGGCGCGGAGGCGGGGGGTTCCCTACGGGCCGGAAATGGCGCTCCTGCCGGAATGCAGAAGGAAACGGGAAGATCGTCATCTGCAACGGCGACGAGGGAGACCCCGGCGCCTTCATGGACCGCTCGATCATGGAGGGCAATCCCCACCTCGTCCTCGAGGGGATAATCATAGGGGCCTACGCCGTCGGCGCGGAGCGGGGATACATCTATGTGCGGAACGAATATCCCTTAGCGGTGGCGCACCTGGGCCGCGCCATAGAGCAGGCCCGGGAGTACGGGTTTTTGGGAGAGAAGATCCTAGGGACCGGTTTTTCCTTCGATATCAAGATCAATCGGGGGGGAGGCGCCTTCGTCTGCGGCGAGTCCTCGGCCCTCATCGCGTCCTTAGAGGGAAGGATGGGGGAACCCCGGGATAAATACGTGCACATGGTGGAGAGCGGGCTCCACGGCGCGCCGACGGTGTTAAACAACGTCGAAACCTGGGCGAATGTTCCCTCTATTATCCTTAAAGGGGGGGAATGGTTTTCTTCAGTAGGGACCGGAGGCTCCTCCGGGACGAAGGTTTTCAGCCTTGTCGGGAATGTGGTGAATACCGGGCTCGTCGAGGTCGCTATGGGGATAACACTCCGCCGGATTGTCGAGGAAATCGGCGGGGGCGTTAAAGACGGACGGAGCTTCAAGGCGGTCCAGACCGGCGGTCCCTCCGGGGGCTGTATTCCCGCGGAGCACCTGGACACCCCGGTGGATTTCGACGAGCTGACCCGTCTCGGTTCCATGATGGGTTCCGGAGGTATGATCGTCCTAGACGACCATACCTGTATGGTCAACCTTGCGAAATACTATCTCGGATTCTTGAGAGACGAGGCCTGCGGAAAATGCACCCCCTGCAGAGAGGGAGTGGCGCAGATGCTCCATATCCTGGAAAACATCACCTCCGGGAAGGGAGAGGAGGGAGACATCGAGCGGCTCGAGGCTCTCGGCAGTCTCGTCCGGGACGGTTCGCTCTGCGCCCTCGGAGGGACGGCGCCTAATCCGGTTATCTCGACCCTGACCTATTTCAGGGAGGAGTACGAGGACCATATCAGGAACGGTCATTGTCCGGCGGGGGAATGCAAGGGGATGTACATCTTCGAGATAGACGCGGATGTCTGTACCGGATGCGGACTCTGCCGCAAAAAATGTCCCGTCGAGGCGATTTCCGGAGAACGGAAAAAACCCCACCGGATCGACCAGGAAATCTGTACCCGCTGCGGGGTGTGTTTTGAAACCTGCCCCTTCAACGCGGTCGTGAAGGTATAGAAGGAGAGACCCGTGCCTGAGATTACCATAGACGACAAGATCGTGAGTGTTAAGGAGGACGAAACCATTCTTGAGGCGGCCCGGAAGGCGGGTGTGTGGATCCCTGCCCTCTGTTATATCGAGGGTCTCAGCACCTACGGGGCGTGCAGGCTCTGTCTCGTGGAGATAGAGAGAGAGGCGGCCCGGGACGGACGCCGCAAATTGGTTACTTCCTGCAATTACCCGGTACGGGAGGAGATGAAGGTTTATGTCTCCTCGCCGCGGGCGGTCGAAGCACGAAAGGGGGTGATGCAGCTGCTCTTGGCCCGCAGTCCCGAGAGTGAGGAGCTTAAAACGCTGGCGGCACGGATGGGGGTTTCGGAAACACCCTATCCGACGGTTACGGAAAGCCAGCGGAGCTGTATCCTCTGCGGACTCTGCATGAAAGTCTGCGAGGAGGCCATCGGGGCTTCGGCGATCGGTTTCGCGGGACGGGGCGTCAACCGGGTGATCGCGACCCCTTTCAAGCTTTCTTCCGAGCAGTGCATCGTTTGCGGGGCCTGCGCGGTTGTGTGTCCCGTGGGGACTATACAAGTCCGGATTCATACCGACACCGGGGAAGCGGAGATTTCCCCCTTCAAGACCCGGGCGAAGCTTCTCGTGTGCGACGGCTGCGGTAAACGGATGGTAAGCGAGCCGGTGGCGAAGAAGACTTCGGACCTGGTGAATATCGACTGGGACGAGTTTCGGGAGCGGGCCCGGCTCTGTTCCGACTGCAGGAGAAAACTGACGGCCGCGTCGCTGGCCGTCGTCGAGAATAAGCGGGTAGAAATAGAGAAATAGAGAAATAGGGAGATAAGGAGAAGAGTTATGTCGAAGATAATTGCTACCGCCGCGATACGGGGGGCTCACAGCCTCTACGATAAGGCCGAGGAGGCCCTGGCCGCCGCGGTCGAAAAAGAAGGCAGGGACAAGGAGGTGGCGTATCCGAACACCGCCTACTACCTGCCGATTATGCTCCTCTTTTTGGGCCAGAAGGTGACGAAACTCGGAGACCTCGAGGAATCGCTGCAGGAGGCGAAAAAACTCTTGGGACGCATCCCCAGTAAAGAAAACTGGCTGCCCTATCTCGGGGAAACCCTCGATTCCGGGGTTTCCACTCTGATCTCGGAGGAGATCATCGAGTCCCTTAAGTACCTGAACGGGTCTCCCCCAGAAGACGATCTATGGCTGGGGTTTACCTCGGACAACATCCTCCGCTTACAGGGGATCAAACTCGTGGACGGACGGATGCCGGGATTCGCCGCCATTGTGGGGAGGACCGAGAAAAACGAGGATGCGGTCAAGCTCATCCGGGGACTGCAGGAGCGGAGCATCCTCGTGTTCATCGCCGGACACAGCGGCGGGGTCTCCATAGCCGAACAGCTGAAAGAAGAGGGAATAGAGATGAACTGGGACACCTTTCTCGTTCCCTACGGCAAAGAAATTACCGCCGCGGTCTACGCCCTCAATTTCGCGGCCCGTAGTGCGATGACCTTCGGCGGAATCGAAGCCGGTGATATGAAAGCGGCGAAGGACATCCTTATGTACAACAAGGAGCGTGTCTATGCTTTCGTCATGGCCTTGGGCGCCGATCCGGACACCCCGAAGGAGCAGCTGATAACCGACGAGAAGTACGCTACCGCCGCGGGAGCTATCAACTTCGGATTCCCGGTTATCTCGGATGTGAAGATCCCGGAAATCCTTCCGACGGGAATTTGTACCTACGAGCACGTCATTTCCGGAATCCAAATGGACGAGATCATCAGCCGGGCGGTGGAGCTCAGGGGACTGACGATAAAGATCGAAAAGATCCCCATCCCCGTTCCCTACGGAGCCGGATTCGAAGGCGAACGGGTCCGGAAAGAGGATATGTTCGTTCAGTTCGGCGGAAAATACACCGAAGCCTTCGAGCTTCTCCGCGCCGCCCCGATGGAGGATGTGGAAGACGGGAAGATAGAGGTTATCGGTCCGGAAGTAGACGAGATGAAGGAAGGGGAGGCGTATCCCTTGGGTATCTTGGTGGAAGTCGCGGGCCGGGATTTTCAGGAGGATTTCGAGAGTGTGCTGGAACGGAGAATACACGAGTTTATTTCCTGCGCTAACGGGATCTTCCATATGGGACAGCGCTCTATTATCTGGGTCAGGATAAGTAAAGACGCGAAGGAAAAAGGGTTTAAGGTCAAGGATTTCGGAGAAATTCTTCTGGCCAAGATGCATTCGGAGTTCAACAAGATCGTCGACCGGGTGCAGGTAAAGCTGTACACGGACGGTGAGAAAATGACCGATCTCTACGAAACGGCCAAGGAGGTGTATTCCCAGCGGGACGACCGGATCGGCAACATGACCGACGAGGACGTGGAGGATTTCTATTCCTGCACCCTCTGTCAGTCCTACGCGCCGGACCACGTCTGTATTGTGACCCCCCAGCGCTTAGGCCTCTGCGGCGCCTATACCTGGCTCGACTGTAAGGCGTCGTATCAGATAGACGAGCACGGTCCGAACGAACCGGTGGAGAAGGGGGAATGTCTCGATCCGGTAAAGGGCTCCTGGAAAAATATCAATGATTACATCGATGTCAAGTCGAACGGCAATCTCAAGAAGTTCAACGCCTATTCGATTATGGAGGAGCCGATGACCTCGTGCGGATGCTTCGAGTGTATCGCCGCGGTGGTCCCCGAGGCAAACGGGATCATGATCGTCGACCGGGACTTTACCGGAATGACCCCTGTAGGAATGTCTTTTTCCACCCTCGCCGGGCAGATCGGAGGGGGAGTCCAGACCCCGGGGTTTACGGGGATCGGCAAGATGTATATTTCGAGCCCGAAGTTTATCTCCGCCGAAGGCGGTCAGCAGCGGATCGTCTGGATGACGAAACAGCTCAAGGAGGAAGTAGAAGAGCGTTTGCGGGAGGAGCTCGAAAAACAGGGTAACTCGGACCTCTTCGATAAAATTCCCACCGAAGAGGACGCCGAAGAGCCGGAAAAACTGATCGAAGTATTACAGGCAAAGGGACACCCCGCCTTAGAGATGGACCCCTTATTTTGACGGAAAGCATGCGCAAGGAGGAAGAGTAATGGCATTGACGGGAATGCAGATATACAAAAATCTACCGAAGACGAACTGTAAGGAGTGCGGACTGCCTACGTGTATGGCCTTCGCCATGCAGGTGGCTTCCAAGCAGCGCTCCTTGTCCGATTGTCCTCAGCTTTCGGAAGAGGCGAGCGTCACCCTCTCGGAGGCTTCGGCGCCTCCGATGAAACTTGTAAAAATCGGCACCGGCGACAGGATATTCGAAATCGGTCAGGAAACGGTGATGTACCGGCACGAGGAAAAATTCCACCGCCCCACGGGAATAGCTATAGTCATACCCGGCGACCTCTCCGATGAGGACGCCGCCGGCCGTATCGATACGATCAACTCGAGGAAGTACGAACGGGTCGGGGCCGAACTCAAGGTCTCCCTCGCCGCTATAGATGTGGAGTCGGCGGCGGACCCGGCCGGCAGAGCGAAAATTGCCGAAAAAAGCGCCGTACCCGTCGTACTAATGGCGGCTTCGAAGGACAAGCTCGCTCCCGCGGTGGAAGCGGTAAAGGGACTTCGTCCGCTTATCTACTATGCGAATGCGGGAAACATCGAGGCCTTCGCTTCGGTTGCCGCGGAGGCCAAGCTGCCCTTAGCGGTCCGGGGAAAGGACCTCGAAGAGCTCGCCGATCTGACCGGAAAGGCAAAGGAGAAGGGGGTCGAAGAGATCGTCTTGTCATTTTCCGGAGAGAAACCGGACGATACCGTCAGGGATTTGACCATCGCCCGGAGGGCGGCTTTGAAAAAACAATTCCGTCCCCTAGGATATCCGGCGATGGTGGAGCTCGACGGCGAAGCCCCCAAGATGGAAACGGTCCTAGCGGCTTCCTACGCGGCTAAGTACGGCGGGATCGTTCTGATCCGCGGCTCCGAGCCCTGGGAGCTCCTCCCTGTTATGACCGCCGTTCAGGACGTCTATACCGATCCGCAGGTGCCAAACACCGTCGACGCGAAGCTCTACGAGATCGGCAACACCAACGAAAACTCCCCCGTCATGTTTACGACGAATTTTTCCCTTACCTACTTCAGCGTCGCCGGTGAAGTGGAACGGAGCAAGGTCGGGACCTACATCTGCGTCGTGGAGACCGAGGGGTTGGGGGTCCTCAATGCCTATGCCGGAGACAAGATTTCCGCGGAAAAGGTGGTCAAGACGATCGACGCCCAGGGGGTGGCGGACAAGGTGAAGCATAATAAGCTCATTATCCCCGGACTGCTTCCGGTATTCCGCGCGGAAATCGAAGACACATCCCCGTGGAAGGAGGTGATCATCGGTCCGGAAAATGCGAGGGAAATTCCCGCATTTCTGACTAAGGGCTGGAAGTAATAGATGCCGATCTATACAGTGCGGTTTTACCCGCAGGACGTAACCGTTCGGGTCTCCGAAGGGATCACACTGCTGGAAGCCGCGTCGCAGGGGCAGATAGCCCTGAACAGCATATGCGGAGGCGAGGGAATCTGCGGGCGCTGCAAGATGATCGTAAAAGAGGGCTCCGTACGGGGAGATCTCAGCCCGAAACTGACCCGCGGGGAGGTGAGGGAGGGCTATGTCCTCTCCTGTATGACGAAGGTGCACGGTGATCTGATCGTAGAAATACCGGAAGAAACCTGGGCAAAAGAAAAAATCATCGCCGATACGGACGCCCTCCGTTTCAAGAACCTCAAAGCCGGCGTTATGGAGAGCCGGGGGTACACCCCTTCTCCTCTGATATCGAAGGTGTTTCTGGAGCTTCCCCTGCCCGATCTTGCGAACAACACCGCCGACCATCAGCGGGTATGTGAGGGGCTGCACCGGGCGATGAAGAGTAATCTCATGCAGATGGGACTGAAAATAATAAAAATGCTGCCCCGTATTCTCCGGGAAAACGACTACAGGATAACCGCGACCGTGGGATTGAGGAAGGAAATCGCGGAGGTGATGAACATCGAAGGGGGCGACCACTCCGGAAAAAACTACCTCGTCGTGGTGGACATGGGGACCTCCACCGTGGTCGCTCACTTGGTGGACGCCGACAGGTGTGAAACACTCGACGGAAAGGCGTGTTTCAATTCCCAGGGGGTCTACGGCCGGGAAGTGACCGGCAGGATGATCGCCTCCGAAAAGAGGGGAATAACCGAGCTGCAGAGGCTGTTGTGCGAAGATATCAACAAGCTCATCGAAGGATTGTCCCGGGACAACGGAATAGCCCTGAAAGATATTGCCGGGGTGGTGTGCGCCGGAAACACCGCTATGGGGCATTTCCTCTTAGGACTTCCCGTCGAAAATATCCGGCGGCTTCCCTATGTTCCCGTTTCGATTGCCCCTCCTCCCTTAAGGGCCGCGGAGGTGGGGATAGAGATAAATCCCAGGGGTCTCTTGTACCTGCTCCCGGGAATAAGCGGCTGGGTGGGAAGCGACCTGACCGCGGGGATTCTCGCAACCGGGCTTCACCGGAGTGATGATCTCTCTCTTCTCGTCGATATAGGGACGAACGGGGAGATAATCATCGGAAACCGGGAATGGCTCATTTCCTGCTCCGCCTCCGCCGGACCGGCCCTCGAAGGGGCGAGTGTCGTCTGCGGAATGCGCGCCGAATCGGGGGCGGTGGAGAAGGTGTTCAGCGAAAATGGAAATATCGAATTCCGGACGATCGGCGGCGAGGACCCCTTAGGCCTGTGCGGCTCGGGAATAATAGACCTCATCGCCGTTTTGCTCGAGGAAGAAATCATCGACCGAAACGGAAAGATCGTCGGAATCAACGGTAGGACGGACGAGGTGGACGGTGTCGGGAGATTCATCCTGACCCGAAAGAGCGGGGGAGGAAGGGAGATATACCTCACCGAAACCGACATCGAGAACGTCATCACCGCGAAGGCGGCGATTTTCGCGGCTCTCAAAATTCTCCTGACCAGGCTCGAGCTCGATTTTGCCGATATCCGGCGGTTTTACATTGCCGGCGCCTTCGGCAATTATCTCGACATCGAAAATGCTGTTACCATCGGCCTCATTCCGCGGATCCCAAAAGACCGGGTCGTGTTCGTGGGAAACACCTCGATCGAAGGGGCGAAAATCGCCGCCTTGTATCAGGATGCTTTCTTCGAGCTCGACCGAATTCGGGAGATAACGACCTATTACGATCTCATGGGGGCGCACGACTACCTAGAGGAGTTTCAGAAGGCCCTCTTCCTGCCCCATACCGACATCGAGATGTTTGCGGGGGAGATCTTATGACGAAGAGTATGACGAAGAGCATCGCCGTCGCGGGAAAAGGCGGCACGGGAAAATCGACGATCGCCGCGCTCGTAATCGCCCGGCTTTTGAAACGGGATACGGGGCCTATTCTCGCGGTGGACGCCGATCCGGACGCGAACCTGGGGACCCTCTTGGGTGTTCCCGTGGAAGAAACCATCGGGAATTTGAGGGACGAAGTCCTCAAAGAAATCAAGGACTTTCCCGCGGGGATGTCGAAGGCCGCCTATGTCGAAGCCGGGCTGCACCAGATTATCACCGAAGCGGAGGGTTTCGATCTCATCACCATGGGTAAGGGGGAAGGGCCGGGGTGTTACTGCTACCTGAACAGCCTCATCAAGAAGTTTTCCGACGATCTGACGCCGTCCTACGACTGGCTCGTCATGGACAACGAGGCCGGCCTCGAGCACATCAGCAGACGGACCTCCGGTGCTATCGGGACCCTTTTGGTCATCGTCACCGACAATCCCCTCTCTCTTCAATCGGCCGAACGGGTAAAAGAGACGGCGGCGGCGATGGGCACGAGGATTCAGAAGCTCTACGCGGTTACGAATATGCTCGAGGGCAGGAAGCTCGAGCGTATTACCGAACGTTTGAAGGAGATCGGTATCCCGGTCCTTACGTCTATTCCCTACGACGATCGCTTGAATGAAGCTGTATTCGAAGGAACGCCCCTGACGACTTTGGAGTCGACTCGGGCATTCGAACATATAGATTTCATCTTAGACACGGTTCTAGACACAGTTAGGGCATAATAGGGGGTTAAAACATGGAATTACCGGATGTCAAAGAAAAATGGACTTCACAAATCAACACGGTCACCCTTGGCGCGACACAGGCCGAAGGCGGCACGCGGGGCAGGACCGTGACGGTGGGGGGGCAGTCGACTATGCCTTTTCTCACCTTCGAAGGCGATATACCGAATCCGCCGGTAATCGCGGGGTTCGTCGCGGATACTCCCCCCGATTGGCCCGGCTTCTTGAAGGACGCCGTCGGCGGCGAGATCAACTCTCCGGCGGAATGGGCGCAGAAGGCGGTACAGGAGTACGGGGTCGATTTGATCAGTCTCAAGATGATCGGCGCCGACCCGGCGGGAAACGACGCCTCCCCCGATGCGTGCGCGAAGGTGGTGGAGGAAGTCTTGAAGGCGGTGGACGTGCCCCTGATTATCTGGGGCTGCGGGGACGATGAAAAGGACAATGCCGTCCTGCCGGAGTGTTCCCAGGCCGCGAAGGGGGAGAACTGTCTCATCGGCTCGGCGAAGGAAACCAACTACATGACCGTCGTCGCCATCTGTAAAGCCGACAAGCACAAGATCATCTCGGAGGCCCCGGTGGATATCAACATCGGGAAGCAGGTCAATATACTCCTGCAGGACGCGGGTTTCGATTTGAAGGATGTGGTGATGTTTCAGACCACCGCGGCCTTGGGCTACGGTTTCGACTACGTGTATACCATCCTCGAGCGCGCCCGGATTGCCGGGCTCAAAGGGGACAAGCTGATGGCGGCCCCGCAGATCTGCGACGTCGGGGGCGAGGTGTGGAGAATCAAGGAGGCAACCGTGGACGAAGACATTCTGCCCGGATGGGGAAGTGTCGAGAAGCGGGGTCCCGCCTGGGAATCCACCTGCGCCGGTGTGTATCTGCAGGCGGGGGCGGATATACTGGTCATGGCCCACCCTGAAGCCATTGCGACGGTTCAGGAGCTGATAGCCCGAGGAGGAGAAGAATGATATTTATCGGAGAGAGGATCAACGCCGGATTCAAGGATATCAAAGAGGCCATCGGGAACAAAGACGGGGATGTTATCAAGGAATGGGCGCGAAAACAGGCCGATGCGAAGGCGGATTACATCGATGTCAATCTCGGGACCGCCTCGAACAAGCCGGAAGATTTGGTGTGGATGATTGAGCAGGTGCAGGATGAGGTGGAGCTGCCCATTTCGATCGACAACAACAAGCCGTCGATGGTGAGCGAAGCCATCAAGGCATGCAATAAACCTCCCCTCATCAATTCGACCACCGCGGAAGAAAAGAAGCTCGAATCATTGCTTCCTATCGTGGCCGAACACGGAGCGTCCATCATCGGGCTGGCCATGGATGAATCGGGAAGCCCCAAGAGTGCGGACAAGCGGGTCGAGGTCGCGGGGATGCTGTTCGCCCGGGCCCTGGATTACGGGATCTCGCCGGAGCAGCTCTTCCTCGACCCCATCGTGATGCCGTTGAAATTCATGCAGGAACAGGCCGTGGAGATCTTGGCCGCCGCAAACCAGTTCAAGCTGTTTTCCGATCCGCCCTGCCATATCGTGTGCGGGCTGAGCAATATCTCGAACGGAACGACCCGGAAGAAACTGATCAACCGGACCTTTGCCGTCATGATGGTGGCGAACGGCCTGGACGCGGTCATAATGGACGTTACCGACGAAGAGCTTATGGACGCGATTCTTACCGCGGAACTGGTGATGAACAAGTCGATTTACGCGGACTCGTATCTGGAGGCCTTCAAGAAGGGATAGAGGCGGCGGGCCTAACGGCCGCCTCTTGTTTTTCGGCCGCTCGATTCCTCCCGGAGAGTGACGGTAAATGTGCTTCCCTCGGCGGGCGCGCGGCATGCGTCGGAAGGGTGAGTGAAGAAAACCCAGGAAGAGTGGTCCTCACCACCGCGGTGGGGGCCTACTGCTTCCCCGGATCTGCTAGATCCCGGAGTACCTTCCTTAGATAATCCGGGTTTCGGGAGCCCTCGTGCTCCCATTCCTCATGGAGCTCCCGGACGAGCTCGGCGGTCTTAAGGATCACCTGACCCGAGACGGCATACCCGTTCAGGAAATCCTCAGCTTCCCGGACGAGCCGTTCGACCGTTTCCGTTCCCTCTATTTCCGTCCCCTCTATCTCCGTCCCACCAATAAGAGAGAGATACCGGCAGAGGATGAAGGCAAGCTTGAGCGCCGAAAGGGGATAGGGTGTGTCCCCGCCGACCTCGTCTCCCCTTCGGCCGGCATCGTACATCTCCTCCGCCGCCTCCCGGCCGAGATTCCCTCGCCCCCGGAGCCAGTGGATAAGCGCGGCGGAGACGGCCTCGAAGCTGTCTCCCCCTCCGGAAGCGGTACCGACGCACTCTTCGGCATAGGCGCACCAGGATGCGCAGCTCATCAGCACCCGGGGATTCGTAACGACGGTGCCGCAGTTCGGGCATTTTCTCTTTCCGTCATCCTTAAAGAACTCGATTTCATGCCCGCAGGCGGGACAGTCTAGGTCGCTGATATCGTCATGGGTCCAAAAGCGCCTGTCCTGTCCCGGACAATACGACGGTGCCATTATTTCTCCCGTGCCCCCGCGGCGGCTTTGACGAGCCGGACCGCCGTCAGTCCCGCGAGAACCGCGGTATCCTCCAGCGGCAAGAAGCGGTGAATGTCGCCGGAAAACAGAATTTCCGCTTCCGCGGGGAGCTCATCGTCTCCCGCATAGAGAACCGTCATAGCGTTGATCTTCGGCAGAGGATTAAGGAGGACCGAGGCATCTCCATACGTCCCCTTTTTCCCGCCGAGGGCAGCCCCCGCGGCGGTGAGAGTATCGGGCCGGGAGGCGAAGGACGAGAGGATTATCCCGGGTCCCCGCTTTCGGTAGGTTGAATTGTAGAATTCGGCGCTCGGCAGCTGTTTGAAGGTTATCCAGGATTCCGGATTTCCCGAGACGATCGAGCCGTCCAAAAACGGCCTGCTTATATAATGAAGGAGAAGAATCTTTTCGTGCACCCCAAGATCATTGCCTGAGAAAGTGCACTCCGGCATGGAGATGGTGTAGGGTAGTGAAAAGTAGGGGATGACCAGAGAATCGGGTTTTACGGTACACCCGCACACTTCGGCCATCCGCTTCCTCATTTCCGCTTTTTCCCAGACGGACCGCAGTTCTCCGCGTCCCTTTTCCAGCGCCGGTCCGTAATTAGTTTTTTTCACCGTTCTCGCTCACCCTCTCTAAAATCGTATTGATATCGACATACTCTTTTATTATCTCTTTCACTTTCTCGATTTTGTCTTTTGCTCCGGGGTTTAATTTCACGATCATATTCGTAATTCTCTTGGCCGTGGAGAAAGTATCTTCTCCGACCAGAACGACCGGAACTTTAGCCCGGCTCAAAAGATGGAGAATGGTCGGATGGGGCTTGATTCCTCCGGTCAATACGATTCCCCTGACGCAGTATTCTGTGCGAATTTCCCGTGCACTGCACGCCAGGGCGGCTAAGAGCAGGTCGTCCCGGTTCCCCGGGGTAATCAGCATGACTTGCCCCTTGAAATAATCTATAGCCGTGTTCGCCGGCATCGCCCCGACGATTACATTGCTGACTGTTTCGTCCACAAACTCTTCCCCGCAGAGGAGGCTGCCCCGGCACTCGTCACACACCTGAAGAATCGTGGGGCTCGAAAGCATCGGAAAATAGGGAATAATTCCGAGTACCGGAAGACCCTTCGATTCGAATCCCATTCTCACAAACTTACTGATTTTTTCGATCTTTTCCGGCATCACTTTATTGACGACTACTCCGATTACATCAACTCCGCTCTGCTCGAAAAGGGCCATATTGAGCATCACCTCGTCGATGGGCCTTCCTATTCCCCCGCAGGTTATGATAATAACGGAGGCGCCTAAAAGCTTTGCTACCCGGGCATTGGACAGCCCTATAACCGAGCCGACTCCGGCGTGCCCCGTCCCTTCGATGACCATGATTTCTTTGTCCTGGGTTGCGTTCTCGTAGGCCGAAAGGATTTTGCTTTCGTTGACCCTGACATCGCCGTGGAGAATAAAATCTTCGGTATACCCTTTGGGAATCGCGACAGGGCTCATTTCGTTCAGACTCCCGCTGATATGATAGACGTCGTTCATCAGCTTGACGTCTTTATCTATGGGCATTCCTTCGAAATAGTCGACCCGCTGACCGACGGGTTTCATATATCCTACATTGTTAAAAAAATCGGAAAAGGCGTTGAACAGGCCGAGGGAGGTCGTGGTCTTCCCGTCGTTCTGTCTCGTAGCGGAGATATAAATATTGAGGGCCTTTTGCACGGCGTTTCCCCTGTTACCCAGAGTGTATCAGATACCGCTGTTTTCGTCAAAAATGTTTCCGAGAGCGGTT
>CAZXMO010000059.1:0-20544 GCA_964641125.1 uncultured Spirochaetales bacterium | reverse complement strand
CCGGACCGAGGAAGACCGGACCGAGGAAGACCGGACCGATAAAGACCGGAAAGAGGATGAAGAGCGCGAGGAGCCTCCGGTCGAAGCCCTGGAGTCGGGCCCCGTCACATTTCACGCCTATGCGTACGATGACGATCGGGGAGTGGGGCTTGTCACCAAGACCTACGACTATATGACGCCGGTCGATTAAGGCCTGTAGCCGAAAAAGTTCGTATACCCGGGAAACGCGGAGTCGATAATCTTTGCAAGGTCGTCACTTGCCCTGTCGAGCTCCTTGAGCGCGGCCGGAGGAACGGGAGCGTAGTAAGCTTCGAGCCCCTCCTTTAACTGGCGGGAATTGCGAAATCCGAGGATTACCGAGTTGACACCTTCCCGTGATGTGAGCCAACCGTATGCGGCGGTCAACGGCGATATTCCCCATTTCTCGGCGATCCTATGAACCTCCTTTACCGCGGTGCGGACCGCCGTGTACACCGAGGGAGAGTTGAAGAGGAGGGTTTTCCGCTTGTCCCCCGGGGCATAACCCGCCGTGTCGGGAGCGGTCCTCACCAGGACCCCCTGGGCCAGGGGGCTGTAGGCCTCGAAACCGATGCCGTTCCTTCTGCAGAATTCGATGACCCCCGCTTCCGGCTTTCGCCAGACAAGGTTGTATCCGTCCTGGACCGCGTCGAGAGAGACGTGAGCATGGAGTCCGGCAAGGAGCCGGGGCGGGCAGTTGCACACCCCGATGTACCGGACCAATCCCCGTTCCCTAGCATTCCCCAGGGCATCGAGGGAAGGACGAAGCTCGATCCTGCTCGACGGCCAGTGGAGATAGAAGAGATCGATCCGCTCCAGCTTGAGACGCCTCAAGCTCGCCTCGATTCCCCGGAAAAAGTTGACCTCCTTACCCTTGGGACCGAGCTTCGACGCAACAAAACACCTCTCGAGCTGAGAGCCCAGGGCTCGGGTGAGAAGGGTTTCGCTGTGGCCGTTTCCGTAAGCATAGGCGGTGTCTATTTTACGCAATCCCGAGTCGAAGGCGGCGATGATCGCACCGAGGGAGGCCGCGTCCTCTTGTCCCCCCCAGTCTTTTCGGTCGTACGACCAGGTGCCGAGGGCCGGCTCGTTGACGAAAAGGGGCTTCATAGGGAGATCAGGGGAGATCGATCTTATTCAGGAGGTTTTGCAGTTTATCCTTGTCGATGAGATCGATGGGCCGGGTTTCGGCAAAATCGACGGCCTTCCGGGAGAACTGCGAGCTGGTAGCGACGATTCCCCTCCCGACGCTCAAGGTTTTCATCTCCTCGTGCATGGCACGGACCGAAGATTCGGGGATGAGGTCCGCAACTCGAAGGAATCGGAGCAGTTTGGGCACCTTCCGGACATTCCGCCATTTGCTCTCCGCTTCAACGGCGATGACTTGGCACCCGTTGGGAATATTGTTGAGATCCCTGACGTTCAAGCCCAGAGCTCCGGTAAGGCGGCGGCAAATTTCGTGGAACTGGTCCATTGTTGCGGTCAAGTAGTCTTTGACCCGATCGTCCGCTCGAATATCCTGGTAGGAGCTCAGCTTTTCCGCAACATCCCGGAAGGAAGACTTCTTGGTGTAGATCTCTTCCCAGAGCTGAACAGCTTGATCGATTTTACGGGTCTTCTCGTAGCAGGCGGCGAGAAAATATTTCGCATACAGTGCTTCGGGGGAAGATTCTTCGGCGGTGAGCTTGATCGCCCGCTCGAGCTCCGATATCGCGCTGTCGTAGCTCTGCATGTTCATATAGCAGGAGCCCCGCTCGACTAGAGCTTTGATCTTGAACTCCGGGTCCCGCTGGGCCCTTTCAAAGGAATGGAGGGCGCTCACGTAGTCGTGGTTCTCCTTCATCAATCGCCCCAGATAGAAATATGCCTTGTGATTGTCCGGCTTCAGGTTTATTGCCGTTTCGAGCTCACGCTTAGCCTCCACCGGTTTCTTGGCACGGAAGAGGAGAAAACCCAGACGGTAGTGGGCGTCGGAGTGACGCGGATCGAGCTGAATTGCTTTACGGTAGTAATTGAGGGCCTTCTCCGATTTGTCCCGCTCCTCGAAGAGAGTCCCGGCGATAAAGTAATAGTCACCGTTATCCGGTTCCATTTTGATGAGCAGGAGGTATTCTTTGAGGGCCTCCTCAGGCTGCTTGAACTTGATGAATAACTTGCCGATATCTTCCCGAAACTGCTTCTCCGGGCACATGCCCCCGTAATTTCCGATCTGATTGACCGTCTTGAACTCCATAAGAGCGAGCTCGTTCTTGTCCTCGGCGAGATACGCCTTCCCTAAGAGATAATGGGCTTCGGTATTCCTCGGTTCCTTGGCAAGTATCTGCTTAGCCGTTCTCGTCACCGCGCTGGTCTTACCCTGCTTGAGCATATTGGCAAGGTTTGCTACCTTTTTAGGGGCGACAAACGACTTTACCAAAAAGAAAGTCACTGTACCGAGGGCTATACCGAGTATGATGATAAGTAGTATTATTAAGGGCATACTTTTTTTGCTCCACTTGGTAGATTAATTTGTTTTATGTATACTGTCAAATCTATGATACGAAAAATGAATTGCCTCTTCCAGGAAATGAGACCGTTTTTTTTCGCCCTCCTGTTTGTTTCAGTGCCTGCACTCCTGTCCGGATTCTCTTTTCTCGAAGAGGGTGAACGGCTCTTTATGGAAAACAAGCTCGAAGAAGCCATGACGATGTTCGAAGCCGCCTTGAACGAACAGCCGGAGAATGAAAAGATATACCTCTATTTGAGCATCATATACGAAAACCTCGATATGCACCACAAGGCGGTGGAGATTCTCGAAGAGGGACTGCCCCATTCGGGAGAGCATACCGCGAGGATGTATTACAATCAGGGAAACAATCTCTACGCACTCACACGGTACGAAGGGGCGGAGGATGCCTTTTCTCGGGCCATCAAGTCCCGGGCCGGCTTTGCCGATGCCTACCTCAACCGGGCCAATGCCCGGCTTGAACAGGAAAAGTACCGGGACGCGGTGAGCGACTATACTCTCTATCTGCGGATGCGCCCCGCCGATCCTCAGCGCGAAGAGATAGAAAGGCTCATCGGCTTGCTCAAGGACCATGTCGCCGAAGCGGAGCAGCGGAAGCGGGAAGAAGAACATCGGCGCGTCGCGGAAGAAAAGCGGAGGGCCGAAGAAGAGGCACGCAGGAAGGCACTCATGGAGGATGTTCTCGACGCCCTCGAAAAGGCCGAACAGGAGGAGTCAAAGATGCAGGCCGAGGCGGAGGACATCGAGGAATTCGAGTTCGACCTCGAACCGGAATAATTTTAATCAGATACATGGAGAATACCATTGAATAAACGGATATTGATAATCGGGGGAATTGTGCTGCTCTTAGCCGCCCTAGCGGTCCCCCTCTTCCTTCTGCTTCCCGGGCGGGGAGACGGAGAAATCGTCGAGGAAGTCGACGAGACCGACACCGTTAGAGTTAATACCCTGCGGCTTGCCCGGGAATACCGGGACCAGGGGGAGTACCAGCGGGCCTTGGATCTTCTCGACAATCTTCTGGTTCAAAATCCCGACGATGAGACTGCGCGGGAGCTTCGTGATTCGATTATAGAAGCGAAGAACAGGGCCGATCGGGAGAAAACCGAACGTGATCAGGCCCGGGAAGACAAGATAAGCGAAAGCCTGAACCAGCTTGGTGAGAGTCTCGAAGGGTCCCAAAGGCAGTCAACGGTTAGAGAGAGTACCGAGGAGGAAGAGCGGAGGGAAGCCGAACGACTCGCCGCGATGGACGAGGCGGCCCGGGAGCGCGCCGAAAAAGTTAAAAGCGCAATCGAAAAGGGCGTCGCCGCTATGAAAAAGGATGACCACGGAGAGGCACGGGAACACTTCAACGAGGCCGTCGAGATCGATCCGGACAGCGGAGAGGCCTATGCCCGTTTAGGTGAATCCTATTATCTAGAAGATCCGGAGGATCCGGAGAATATCCAAAAGGCCATCGTCAACTCCAACAAGGCCGTCGAGAAAGACCCCAACCAGTGGAGACCGCATAACACTCTCGGGCAAATCTATATGAACGAAAAGAACTACGAGGAAGCCGCTCGGGAGTTCCAAGAGGCTGTCAGGCTCAATCCCAACGATCATCTCCTCCTCTACGATCTGGGATTAGCCCAATACCGCGCGGACCGCCATAGCGAGGCCTTGGGTTCTTTCAGCCGATGCGTCGACAAGAAGCCCGATTTTACTCAGGCTCATTACTGGCGGGGGAAATCCGCGCAAAAGCTCGGCAGGAATGATACCGCCCTGACCGCGTTTCGGAAAACCGCTTCCCTCGATTCCGAGTTTACCCTTGCCTACTACGAAATCGGAAACATCCAGAGGGAGTCGGGAAACTTGACCGAGGCCGAGAGCGCCTACGAGAGGGCGGTCGAACTCGAACCGGGACAGCCGGTATTCAGGATTCAGCTGGCCACCGTTCTATTCCGGATGGAGGACTACGAGGACGCGGAGTACCACTACACCAGGGCGCTGGAAAAGCGTCCCGATCTTCCCGAGCTCCACTACAATCTCTCTCAGGTCAAGATCCGCCTCGGGGACTATTCCGACGCCTTCGAGTACGCCGCCGAGGCTGTCAAGCTCAAGCCGTCGAATCCGGTCTATCTGTTTACTCTAGGCGAAGCCGCTCAGAGAATGGGGAATACCGATATGGCGGTTCAAGCCTATGAAAGGGCAATCAAAGCGGATACGGGGTATATCAAGCCGAAGATAAATCTGGCGACGGTGTATATCGAGCAGGAACAGTACGACCGGGCCTTAGATCTCCTCTTAGACGCCTATAAGATCGATAAGGGATCCCTGGAGGTAAACAGCAATCTCGGGACCGTATACGGTGCGAAGGGGTTGCACAAGGATGCCGTCAGGCATTACCGTTTGGCCCTCGATCAGGCCCCGAACGACCCGAAGATCCGTTACAACATTGCCATGGCCCTCATCAAAGAGAAGGACTTTACTCAGGCGAAGGAGGAGCTCAACAAGCTCATAAGGATCGAGCCGAGTTATTGGGACGCCTATTACCAGCTGGGGCTCTTGCTCATCCAGGAAGGCAACCAGGAGGACGCCCGGGATATCCTCTCGCTCCTCCTGGAGAAGAATCCCGATTATGAGCGGAAGGCGGAGGTCCAGGAGCTCTTGAGTTAGGGAGTGCCTTCGGCTGAGGTGCGCCCGTCGTCAGACGGTTCTGCCCACTAATGTGAATAAATCCTCCCTCGACAGAACGTACCAGATCGGTCTTCCATGGGGACATCGGGGGAACTCGAGCCGCAATGCCTGATCGATCAGTTCCGTCGCGGTAACCGAATCGAGGACCTCCCCGTCCTTGATCGCGGCTTTACACGCGGCGGCGGCGAGGAGATCCCGCTTGAAATCCTCACCGCCGCCGATTTCTCGGCTCAGATATTCGATAACCACCGATTCTTTGTCCTCGAGATAGGTAGGAACTTCCACGAGCTTCCATCGTATCGTACCGTGTGAAAAGCCGCGGTGATCCCCGCCGTCCTTATCGGGTTTCACCGATATTCCGATGTCTTCGAGTTCTCCCGCTCTGGTAAGCAGAACCTCCGCGGCCTCCTTGGAGGTCTCGAAGTATGCGGGAAACAGAAGTGTCTGTTTCTCCCGGCCCGCACAGGAATATTTTTCGAAGAGTATCCGCTCATGGGCGGCGTGTTGATCTATAATGAAAAGGCGGTGATTGAAATCAGCGAGGAGGAATACCCCGAAAACCTGTCCGAGATACCGGAAGGAGAATTTACGGAGTGTGCCGAGGTCGGCGACGACCGCTTCTTCACCCTCCACACCGTCGATACGGTCGGATTGGGGGGGAGGGGACGGATACAGTCCGAGAGTCTCGCGCAAGGGGCGCTCCCGGATCTCCTTCGGCTGCGGCGAATGCCCCGGGAAGTACTTAGCCGCGCCGCCGCGCAGTGCACCCCGGACCTCGTTGACCACCGCGCTGTGTATCCGGGAGAGGTTGCGGATCTTGACCTCTCTCTTGGCGGGATGGATGTTGAAGTCGACGAGGCTCGGTTCGTTTTCGATAAAGAGGAACCCGTAGGGGAAGCGGCCCCCGGGAAGGAACTCCGAAAACCCGTATTCCACCGACTGCACGAGGGCGTACTCGTCGATCCTGCGCCGGTTGAGGAAGATATGGATGTAGCGCCGGTCCTTGCGGAAGACGGACGGGTCTCCCGCGACTAAGCGGAAAGAAAACTCTTCGCTTTCGAAGGAAATTTCGAAAAGCTCCGCCGGCTTCACGAATTGAGGATACGCCGCGGCGACCCTTTCGAGAAAAGTACCGGGAGGGAGGAGAAGCTGGAGGGATTCGTCCGAAAAGAGGCGGAATCGGACCGAGGGGAAAGGAAGGGCCTTGTCGAGAAAGGTTGACCGGCAATAGGCGCTTTCACTCCGGCCGCTTTTCAAGAATTTCTTTCTTCCCGGCATGGTGTGGAAGAGATTCGACGCGGAGACGGTGGTTCCCGGTTTTCCCCGTGCGGGAACCGCCTCTTCGGGTTCTCCGAATCGAATCCGCAGGAGATGGGCCGTGGACGGTTCTCCGGCGTGATCGGCGGAGGGACGGCTGGTCACCTCCATGCGGGTACATGCGGCGATGCTTCCGAGGGCCTCTCCTCGGAAACCGAGGGTCGAGATCCTGTAGATATCTTCGGCGTTTATGATTTTCGAGGTCGCGTGGGGCAGAAAGCAGAGCTCGAGCTCATTTTGAGTCATTCCGGCACCATTGTCGGTGATTCGGACTTCGTCGAGTCCCCCGGAGCGCAGAGCGCAGTCTATTTCACTCGCCCCCGCATCGAGGGCGTTATCGATGAGTTCCCGGACAATCGCTCCGGGCCGGTCGATAACCTCACCCGCGGCTATCTTTTGAAAAACCGATTCCGGGAGGATATGTATCCTCCCGGTCGATGGACTATCAGCGGACATACCCTAGAAGTGTAGACGAGTTTCGATGGTTATTGAAGGGCGTACCGCCGGAAGCTCCGGGTTGTTCGAGTCCGCGACCACCGTACCGTCCGAGGCATAGGAGGTGCCGGTGGAGTAGGTAAAGGCGATGTCGAGGACCGGTGCCACGGGATAGATCAACTCGGCGGTGATGGTGGTATAGGCATCGAAGAGACTCAGTCCGGCACCCCCGCCGCTCTGAAGCAGGGTAGGAATGAACTTGGTGCGATCGAATGTGAGGGACCCGTGGATTCCCACCACCGGGATTACTCCTTCGTTCAACACAAACCTAAAGTGGAAGAAGTCGTTTTCCCCGAAAGCGAGGCTTCCCGAACTGATCTCCCAGGGCCAAAAGTAACCACCCTCGATGTACGCCGCCTTTCCGATAGTCACTCCGAGCTCTCCGTAGATGCCCAGAGTCGTGGTCAGGTACGCTGATGCCGAGGGGTTGGAAAGAAAATCGGCGACCTCCCGGACGTAGGCGCCTCGTATTCTCTCGTAGGTGCTCGAGAAGTACCCCGGCTCGAATATGCCCCTGAACATCCTATACTCCACCCTCCAATCGACTATGGAGATCTTGCTGATGACACCCGCGGCTATGCCGTAGTTGCTGATTCCTTCGAAACCGGGTGCGGTGCCGGTAAATATGGTGTTGAAGGCGAATCCGGGGGTAATATAGCCGCCGTAACTCTCTCGGTAGTAGGGTGCCAGTGCCCCTAAATCGGAGAAGAGGGTCAGCTTAAAGTTCTCCCTGTCTACGACGGGAAAGTCCAGATCCAGCCCGAGGGTCATGAACAAAGGATTTCCGTAGGTCACCAGAGTACCCGCCGCGTCGGGGGGGATGCTCGCCGCGGGGTAGAGATCCACAATGGATGATAGACCGATGGCGAAGGCGAAGCCCTCCGGAAAGGGCCGGTAGAAGATGCGCCCCCCCATAATCTGCGGCCGGGAAAGGTCGTTCACCACCGCCTCGAATCCTCCGACGCCCATGTCGAGTCCGGTGTTGACTCCGATTCTCCGTATTGCCGGGAATCCGGTGTCGAAGGGGAAGGAGTTCATGAGCAGTCCGTGTCCGAGGGTCACACTTTCCACGTTCCCGATTTTGATGAAGAAGGGGTCCGAATAATCGCCGTATTCGAGGTACTTGATCTTCAGGGCCAGATCGGTGAGTAAATCGGAGATAATGGGCCAGGTTCCATTCTGGTCGGTGCCGAAGGACCATTCGTTGTTTCCCTGGGGCCGGTACCAATCGGCCGGGTCCATGAGATCGGTATTGTAAATAATGGGGAGATACAGGGCCATCCGGAATTTTCCGATTTCGAGTTTGGGGAGAAATACAACCTTGGCGTAGGTCTTGCCGTCCAGGGCCGCCGCCCCGAGCTCCATACCCAGATACTTGCTCAAGAAATTGTACACCGGCTGCAATGCATCGTCTCCGACACCCCTCCCTTCGGGAGCAGCCTGAGCAGTTTCGGGAAGAGAGGGAACGTCGACGTCGCCTAAGCTTCTTTCTTCGGTTTCAATTTCCGGTTCGGGTTCCGCTTCCGGCTCTTCCGCCTCGTCCCCGGTGAGTTCTTCTTCAGTGGTTTCTTCAGCGGTTTCTTCAGCAGCCTCCGCTTTCTCTTCGGCCGCGGCGGCGAGGGCGGAATCGCTCACCGGATCCGCGGCGATCCCCGGGACCTGTACCGGGTCGGCGGCTATGAATCCCAAGTCGCTGAAAAAATTTCTAAATGCCTCGTCCGAAAGGGGGGTCGCCTCGAAGTTCGCCGCGAAGACGTCGGCGAGCTCCCCGGCGTTCACTTCGATGGTTTCGCCGGTGTTGAGGTTGATGAATTCGACGCTTCCCCCGATGACGGCGACACTGTTGGTTACCTCGGGGATGGCCTCGAGCCCGAAATCGGTTCCCCGGACTCCGCACACGGCGGAGGGGGTCAATATCGAATAATTATTTCTTCTGTCGGCATAACTCGCCGCCACGGTGCGAAGCTTTCCGCGAACGAGGGTAAAGGAATTCGCCTCGGTAGGGGCGGTCTGAAGACCCTCCACGATGAATTGGGTGTTAGAGGAAAGCTTTACAATCGATCCGTTGGGGATGAGTTCGAGCTCCGCCGTCGAGGCGGCGGTTTTTATAGACGAGCCGACGGGTATTACCATGTCCCAGTCGACCGGTTCCAGCACGGAACCGTCGGGACCGGTTACGGTAATCTCGTAGGGATCGTCGAAATAGACCAACCGCACTTCAGCGGCATCGGACTCAGCGCCGGAAGCGGCGCCGGAGACACCGAGTATCAATACGGCGAGAAATATGTAGCGAAATTTCGTTCTCATCGAAACACTCCTAAAACAAGCTGACCGAGGTCTGAATACTGGAAGTGGTTTCCCATTTGTTCGCTCCGGTCAGGGCCGGATTGTACCTGAGATTGTAGACAAGGGTGAGTATTACGCTTCCCATCTTGAAGTTGAGATTAGCTCCGATCAAGGCGCCCTCGGGACTGATCAGCTCGCTGAAGGAGCGGAGGAGCTTTTTGTCGTAATAGGCCTGCAGGTAGATGGGAAAGATATTCTCCCCCATGGCGAATACTGCCCGAAGCCTCGGGTAGTTGATAAAGTTATCTACCGGCGCCACTCCGTTGACGGTGGTGGTGACGGGGTATCCGAAGGGACCTTCGAGGGAGATCTTGAAGACCAACGCGTCCTGTAGAAAGGAGAATCCGGTTCCCGCCATCCAGCCGATATACCCGGGGGTCGTGTCGAGGCCTGAGAAGATCCGGTACTTCTCGGGCCTGAAGAGATCATAGGCGGTATCGAAGTAGACCGGGATGAAGTTGGGGCCGTTGATCCGTATCTCTCCCCGGTAGAGGATGACATCGACGAAACGCCCTCCGAAGCCGACCATGCCGCCGGGGTGTCCGTTCTCCACTGCGAAGTCTCCGAAGAGGGCGAGGCTTACCGCCCTTTTCGCGAGGAGGGGCTGAAAGACGTCGGCCCCGAAGATCAGGACCTGCCCGGTATCGGGGACCCCGTCGTTGTTATAGTCCCTATCCGCGAGATGGAAGTAAGGGTCTCGATCCCCGGCAACGGTAAATCCGATTTGGAGCTCACGAAACACCTCGTTTTCGATCCAGCCTAAAGGCCGGGCGTATATCCGGCTCCCGATAACGTCGAAGGCGGCTAAGTTCGCGATGAAGGTTTCGATCCCGAGATAGGGAAAATTGAAGAGCCGGCCGTCTAAGTCGAAATTGAGGCCGAAAAGGGGTTTTTCGGGAAGAAACTGAGTGTTCGCGTAGTTCCCCATGATAAATCCGTTTCCCAGGGTAGCGTCATTGATCATCCCGAACTTGATAAATAAGGGATCACCCTTGTGACCCCATCGAATATAGCGGAATTTGGGAAGATAGGTCTGCAGGATATCGCCGGTGGAATCGGGAACCCAGTCTTCCCTGCGGATAACGAACTGATCGTTGTTCGGGCCGCCGGTAAAGCGGAAGTTCAAGGTAAACTCGAAGCCGATGCCGAATTTGCCGAAGCCGATATCCGGGGCCAGGGTCAGACTCTGATAGGTTACCTTTCCTCCGGGATCGTTGTAGGTAGCCGCTCCGAGTCCGAGGGTAAGAGTAAAGGAGAACTTGGGCCCCTCCTCGTCGGGATATTCGTCCCCGTCGATTTCGACCGCCTCTTGAGCTGAGACGGAGACGAGCCCGGCGGCAGAGAAGAGTACAATCACTATAAAAAAGAATAGTCGGTGTTTCATATCATTCTCCTTGGTCCCTGTTATCCAAGTATAAACCGCGGAAAAGGAAAACACAATAAACCGGTGGAACCGGGAAAGCGGACGGTATTGATACGCTCTTTTGGGCCGGAAAGGGCCGGTAGGGTCAATCTGACCCATTTATTGATTCCTACTCTGTGTAGTGAATTCATGGAAATCACATAATTACTTGTAATATATATAATTATAGAGTTAGGAAAAAAGTGGCACACAACTTGCAATATATCATATAGATAAGATAATTCTCATATAACGGAGGTAAAAAATATGTCAAGAATTATAGGAATAGACTTGGGAACAACGAACTCCTGCGTCGCCGTCATGGAAGGCGGGGAACCCGTCGTTATTCAGAACGCCGAAGGCCAGCGGACGACCCCGTCGGTGGTAGCGTTTAATGCAAAGGGGGAAAGGTTAGTCGGATCTCCGGCACGGAACCAGATGGTTACCAATCCCCAGAACACCGTCACCTCGATAAAGAGATTTATGGGCCGGAAATACACCGAGGTTTCGAATGAAATCTCCATGGTCCCTTATACGGTCAAACAGGGTCCGAACGGGGACGTTCGCGTCGATGTCGCGGGAAAGCAGTTTTCTCCGCCCGAGATTTCGGCGGCGGTCCTGCAGAAGATGAAGAAGACCGCCGAGGATTACCTCGGTGAGACGGTGACCGACGCGGTCATTACCGTCCCCGCGTACTTCAACGACAGTCAGCGTCAGGCTACCAAGGATGCCGGCAAGATCGCGGGTCTTTCCGTCAAGCGGATAGTCAACGAGCCCACCGCGGCGGCGTTGGCCTACGGCTTCGGGAAGGACACCGGAGACGAAAAGATCGCCGTGTACGATTTAGGCGGCGGTACCTTCGATATCTCCATCCTCGAGCTCGGCGACAACGTCTACGAGGTCAAGTCGACCAACGGCGACACCCATTTGGGCGGCGATAACTTCGATCAGAAGATCATCGACTGGATGATTACGAGCTTCAAGAACGACTACGGCATCGATCTCGGCCGGGACCGGATGGCCCTGCAGCGTCTCAAAGAGGCAGCGGAAAAGGCCAAGATGGAGCTCTCGAGCTCCCAGTCCACCGAGATAAATCTGCCCTTTATCACAGCCGATTCGACGGGACCGAAGCACCTGAATTACAGCCTGACCAGGGCCAAGTTCGAACAGCTGGCGGGAGATTTGATCGAGAAGACCCGGAAGCCGGTCACGCAGGCCATCGAGGATGCGGGACTCTCGGCGTCGGACATCGATAAGGTGATTCTCGTGGGCGGGTCCACCCGGATCCCGAAGGTCCAGGAACTGGTCAAAGAAATCTTCGGAAAAGAGCCCCACAAGGGGGTCAACCCGGACGAGGTGGTAGCCGTCGGCGCGGCGGTTCAGGGCGGAGTCCTGGGCGGAGACGTCAAAGACGTGCTGCTCCTCGATGTAACCCCCCTGTCCTTAGGGATAGAAACCTTGGGCGGAGTATTTACCCGGCTCATCGAGCGGAACACCACGATTCCGACCAAGAAGAGCGAGATCTTCTCCACCGCCGAGGACAATCAGACCTCGGTAACCGTGCACGTTCTCCAGGGCGAGCGGGAGATGGCGAGTCAGAACCGGACATTAGGGCGGTTCGAGCTGGTGGGCATTCCTCCGGCTCCGCGCGGGATGCCTCAGATCGAGGTAACCTTCGACATCGACGCCAACGGAATCGTCCACGTATCGGCTAAGGACTTGGGCACCGGCAAGGAACAGAAGATCCGGATCGAGGCCTCCTCCGGCTTGAACGAGCAGGAGATCGACCGGATGGTCCGGGAAGCCGAATCTCATGCCGAAGAAGACAAGCTGGCCCGTGAAAAAGTCGAGGCGAGAAACGAGGCGGACAATCTCGTCTACTCCACCGAAAAGGCGTTAGCCGAAGCGGGAGACAAGCTCTCCGCCGAGGACCGGAGCAAGGTCGAAGCCGAGATCAGCGGGCTCAAGGAAGCCCTCGAGGCTGACGATCTGAACCGGATCAAGGAGAAGACCGAATCGCTGAAGCACGCTTCCCACGCCTTAGCGGAGCAGATGTACGCTCAGCAGCAGCAGCAGGCGGGGCCCCAGGGTGCCGGTAACGCCGGACCTGAAGCCCACTCAGCAGATAATGTGGAAGACGTCGAATACGAGGTCGTAGACGACGAATAATCAAACCAGACGGGGCCGCCTTCGGGCGGTCCTTTTTTTTCACGCGGCCGGAGTGCCGCCGAGCCGAAGGAAGGAGAAATTTATGAACAAAACGCTTCCAAAATCGTTTACCGATCTTGTACACCAAGCGGACAAGCCGGTTCTGGTCGATTTCCACGCTACCTGGTGCGGTCCCTGCAGAATGGTGTCCCCCTCTATTGAGAGGCTCGCCAAGGAGCTCAAGGGAAAGATCGTCACCGTCAAGGTCGATATTGACAAGAAGCAGCATATTGCCGCACAGTACGGAGTCCAGGCGGTACCGACCATCATGATGTTTCACAAGGGAGAATCGATTTTGAGACTCCAGGGGGCGCTGCCCTATGAAACCTTGAAAATGGAGGTCGAGACACGACTGTCCGGCTGAGAAAGGGATATGGCGATAGAAATACATACCGACGGAGGATGCACCGGAAATCCGGGACCCGGCGCCTGGGCATATGTGCTCAGGCACTATATCGATACCGGTGAATTCGAGGAGATAACCGAGTCGGGATTCAGCGAAGCGACCACCAACAACCGGATGGAGCTCACCGCGGTCATTGAAGCCTTGAGAAAGGCGCAAGAAATCATTATGAGTGAGGACGAGTTAGACGAAACGGTCGTCCTTCATACCGACTCGATATACGTGAAAAAGGGGATTACCGAGTGGATCCACCGCTGGGAGTCCAACGGATGGAGGACAGCGGGCAAGAAACCGGTCAAGAACAAGGATCTCTGGCAGGAGCTAAAAATTCTCGATACCGCCCTTTCCGTCTTGTGGCAATGGGTCCGCGGGCACGCGGGAAACCCCCTGAACGAGGCCTGCGACAGAGCGGTCCAGGATACTCTCAGGCGTTCGCTTCTCTGAAACAGTATCTCCAAAAAGAAATCATAGTACAGTCCATTCGATTACGAAGCATCGAGCTCTCTTCCTATGTATAGTCTAGGCGGAGGATGGAGTGATATTCAGCTATGCGCCCCTCGGTTACGAGGGAGAGGTTGTGTCGGTGGAGGCGGACCTGCGTCGAAGCATTCCCGGATTCGATGTGGTGGGGCTCCCCGATTCGGCGGTGAGAGAGGCGCGGGAACGGGTCCGTGTAGCGGTACGCAACAGCGGCTTCGTCTTTCCCGCGGCGCGGATTTTGGTCAATCTGTCTCCCGCCGACGTACGGAAAGAGGGCTCCGGATTTGATCTCCCTATCGCCTTGGCGGTTATTCGGGCGGGAGGCTCGATCCCGCTTCCCGTAGAAGAACCGCCCGGAGAAAGAGGCCGGCAACCGGCGGCTCCCCCCGACCGAAGCATCCTCGCCGTAGGGGAGCTTACTTTGAGCGGACGGGTGGAGCCGGTGAAGGGGGTCATTTCGGCGGTCTGCGCGGGCCTCGATCGCGGAATCGAGCGATTCATTCTTCCCGCGGAGAACTACCGGGAAGCCGCCGCCGCGGTCGACGGCAAGGGGTATATCGTGCCGGTCAGGGACCTCGCGGGGGCGGTACGTGCCGTAACCGGGCTTATGTCTTCGACGAAACCCCGTCTCGAAGAGTATGTCCCCGGAGGGGTAAGACTCTCGAGAGAGAAAACCCCAGACCGGGACATCCGTGACGGATACGGCGATCTATCCGACATCCGCGGACAGGACAGGGTCAAGCGGGCTCTTCAAATAGCGGCGACGGGAAGGCACAACCTTCTCCTCTTCGGCCCCCCCGGAAGCGGCAAGACCATGGCCGCGACACGCCTGCCGGGGATTCTTCCCGATCTTTCCTCCGCAGAAGCTCTCGAGGTTACCAGAATTTACAGCCTCGCGGGGCAGCCTATCCCCTCATCGGGGCTCATAAGTCGGCCCCCTTTCCGCTTTCCTCACCATTCGGCGAGTCAGGAGGGGATGATAGGAGGAGGGCGGGGTTTGAGTCCGGGAGAGATATCTCTGGCCCACAAGGGGGTCCTCTTTCTCGACGAGGTTCCGGAATTCCGGAAGTCGATTCTCCAGGCCTTGCGGGAACCCGCCGAGCAGGGGAGGGTGTTCATAGTTCGGGCGGGTAAAAACTACTGGTTTCCCGCCGATTTCCAGCTCATTTTTACCGCCAATCCCTGCCCCTGCGGAAATCTCGGTGCCGATAAGAAACCCTGCCTGTGCAGCCGAAGAGAGATCGAAGACTACTGGAAGCGGCTGGGGGCCGCGGTCATGGACCGGATCGACATGCGGATTCCCTTAAAGCCGATCGATCCTCGGGAGGTGCTTCAGGTTTCCCCGGTAACAACCCGAGGAGTCCGCCAATCCGTAGAAGAGGCCGTGGAAAGGCAGCGGTTCCGATACGGGGAATATTCCTTCGACCGGAACGGGAGGATTCCCCCGGGGCTTGTCGATAGGTTCTGCGTCTTGGACGAAGACTCATCCCTCCTCTTTACCCGTACTACCCGGAAGCTCTCCCTGAGCACCCGGGCCTGTCACAGCATCTTAAAGGTAGCCCGCACCATAGCCGATCTGGACGGTGGCGGGGAGATAGGAAAACCCCATCTCCTCGAGGCGACCGAGTACCGCAGGTACGGAGACTCCGATTTCTTCTGGAGTTGATCCTCCGGACGGATTGGCGTTTTTTCCGTTTTTCGGTATAGTAGAATCCGGAAAATCATTATGAAACTCTACACAAAAGGGCAGGTAATTCTCATTGCCTCCTCGATAGTCATAGTACTCCTTCTCGTCAGTTTCGGGTTCGGTATAGTGCGTTTTCCCGACAATGCCGCCTCGGACTTCGATTCCGGCCTCGACGGGGCCGCCGGGGGCGGCGAGGCTAACGATCTCGAAATCGAGCCCTACCGTCTAGAGACGAACCCGGTAACCGATGTCATCCCCGTTCAGTCGACGGCCGGGTATTCGGAGGACGAAAAGAACAATATCCGGGTCTATGAGAGGCTCAACCGGGCGGTTGTGAACATCTCGACTAAGGTAGTCGGACTCAACTGGTTTCTCGAACCGGTCCCCCGGGAGGGGGGGAGCGGCTCCGGATCGATCATCGACGAACGGGGATATGTGCTGACGAACCGGCATGTCGTGGCGAACGCCTACGAGGTCCTCATCACCCTTCACAACGGCCGCCAATACACCGGCGAGGTGGTCGGCACCGATCCCGAGAACGACTTAGCGGTGGTCAAGTTCGATCCCGAAGGCATGGAGCTCGTCACCATCCCCATGGGGAGCTCCTCCGAACTTATGGTAGGCCAGAAGGTCCTGGCCATCGGGAATCCCTTCGGTTACGACCGGACCCTGACCACGGGAATCGTCTCCGGAGTGGGAAGACCGGTCAAGACCGACACCAACCTGATCATCCGGGACATGATCCAGACCGATGCGTCCATCAACCCCGGCAATTCGGGAGGACCGCTGATCAATACCCGCGGCGAGATGATCGGGATCAACACCATGATCTTCTCACCCTCCGGCGGCTCGGTGGGGATCGGGTTCGCCGTTTCGGTGGACAACGCCAAGAGGGTTGTTCCGGACCTGATCGAATACGGGACGGTCAAACGGGGGTGGATCGATGCGGTGATGGTTCAGCTTTTCCCTGAGCTCGTCCGGTACGCCGAGCTTCCCGTTTCAAGGGGTCTCCTCATCTCCCGGGTCATCGAGGGGGGGAACGCCGACCGCGCGGGGATCCGCGGGGGAAACAGTCCGGTCCGTTACGGCCGGTCCACGATCTACATCGGCGGAGACGTTATTGTCGAGGTTGACGGGATCGAGATCCGTACGTGGTCCGACCTCTACAACGCCTTGGAAGACAACAGACCCGGGGAGACCGTCGAGGTGGTGGTGCTCCGGGGAGGAAACCGGAAGAGCTTCCGGGTCGTACTCTCGGTCCGGTCCGAGAGGTACGAGCTCGAATGAGGCTTCTTAAAGTCGTATCGGAGTATCAGCCGGCGGGGGACCAGGGAAAGGCGATTGCCGAACTCAGCGCGGGGATCGAAGAGGGCGAGCGCTTTCAGGTCCTCAAAGGGGTTACCGGCTCGGGAAAGACCTATTCCATGGCCAAAGTGATCGAAGAAGCCCAGCTTCCCACCTTAGTCATTTCCCACAACAAGACCCTCTCCGCTCAGCTGTACAGGGAGTTCAAGGAGTTCTTCCCCGACAACGCGGTAGAGTATTTCGTAAGCTATTACGACTACTACCAGCCGGAGGCCTACGTGGTCTCACGGGACCTGTACATCGAAAAAGACGCCTCCATCAACGATGAGATAGACCGGATGCGCTTAAGCGCCACCTCCGCCCTCATGGAACGGCGGGACGTGATCGTCGTGGCCACGGTGTCGTGCATCTACGGCCTCGGGAGCCCCTCGTCCTTCCGGGAGATGCGGATCCAAATCGATCTCGGCCAGGAGATGAACCTCCAGAAGATGCTCCGCACCCTCGTCACTCTCCAATACGAGCGGAACGACGCCGTCTTGACCCGGGGGTGCTTTCGCGTCCGCGGCGAGGTCTTGGAGATCTATCCCGCCTACATGGAAGAGGCCTATCGTATCGAGCTATCCTTCGACGAGATAACCCGTATCAGGAAGATCCATACGGTAAGCGGGGAGACCATCGACGAGTTCGACGAGCTCACCCTGTATCCGGCCAAACACTTCGTCATGCCCGAGGACCGGGTACGCCGGGCGGTGTACAAGATCAGGGATGAGCTCGCGCTGCGGTACGAGGAGCTCATGGATGCGAACAAACTCGTAGAGGCCCAACGCCTGAAGACCCGGACTGAGTACGACATCGAGATGCTCGAGGAGATGGGATACTGCTCGGGTATCGAAAACTACTCCCGACATTTGAGCGGCCGGGAAGAGGGGGAACGCCCGTCGGTCCTCCTGGATTACTTTCCGAAGCAGTTCCTAACCTTCATCGACGAGTCTCACGTCACCGTACCTCAGGTGCGGGGGATGTACGCCGGTGACCGCTCCCGCAAGCAGTCGCTGGTGGACTACGGGTTCAGGCTTCCCTCGGCCTTGGACAACAGGCCCCTGGTCTTCGAAGAGTTCGAATCCCTCCTGGAAAAGGTGATCTTCGTCAGCGCCACTCCAAAAGAGGAGGAACTCGACAAGTCGTCGAAGATGGTGGAGCAGATCATTCGTCCCACCGGCCTCTTGGACCCGAAGATCGTGGTGCGGGAGTCCGAGGGGCAGATCGAGGACCTCTACGGGGAGATCACCCGCCGGGTCGCCGCGAACGAGAGGACCCTGGTCACCACACTGACCAAGAAGATGGCCGAGGATCTGACCGACTACCTCTCCAACCTGGGGCTCAAGGTGCGCTACCTCCACGCGGACATCGAGACAATCGAACGGGTGGAGATCCTCAAAGATCTCCGGGAGGGGACTTTCGACGTCTTAGTAGGTATCAATCTACTCAGAGAAGGGCTCGATCTCCCGGAGGTGTCGCTGATCGCCATTTTAGACGCCGACAAGATCGGATTCTTGAGGAGCGCCACCTCCCTCATCCAGACCATCGGCCGGGCGGCGCGAAACGTGAACGGCCGGGTCATCATGTACGCGGACCGTATGTCCGACGCCATGAGAGAGGCCATCGACGAGACCGAGCGGAGACGGGCCATCCAGCAGGCGTACAACGAGGAGCACGGAATAACTCCTAGGACCATCAAGAAGGCGATCCAGGATATTCTCATCCGGAGGAAGGAGGACCGCAGGCGCTCCGAGGCCCTCAACGTCGAGCTCATCGAGAAGAGTTATAACGTCCTCATCCCCAAACAGAAGAAGGAGCTCCTCAAAAAACTCGAAGCGATGATGCTCGAGCACGCCAAGAACCTCGAGTTCGAGGAGGCCGCGCTGATTCGGGACGAGATACAGAGGATCCAAGAACAAACCACAGCCTGAGGAGGAATGATGCTTGCACGACTTGTTTCCGTCTTTACCGATATCGGATTGTCGAACCGGTACGCCGAGCCGGCCGCCCAAGGGGCGGTTATAGTTGGTATCGTCATAGTGAGCATCCTGGTGAACCTGATCACCAAGAAGATCCTCATGAGGATAATCCACCGGATAGTCCGGAAGACTAAATCCACCTGGGACGATGTGCTGCTCCGCCGGAGGGTACTCGTACGTCTCTCCCACCTGGCCCCGGCCATCGCCGTGTACTTCCTCATCCGGTTCGCCTTTCCCGAAAACGACGCGGTTATCGATTTTATCCGCCGCTTCGCCGTCGCCTACATGATCGGAGTGGTGGTGATGGTGATCGCTTCGGTCCTCATCGCGGTCAACGACATCTATCAGACCTACCAGGTCTCCAAGACCCGTCCCATCAAGGGGTACATCCAGGTCGGCCGGGTGGTCATCATAATCGTGGGGGTCATCCTCATGATCACCACCCTCCTCGACAAGTCCCCCTTGGGTATATTAGGGGGTATAGGTGCGATGAGCGCGGTGCTCCTCCTGGTTTTCAAGGATTCCATACTGGGACTGGTCGCCAGCATCCAGCTCAGCGCCAACAACATGGTCGCCATAGGAGACTGGGTGGAGGTGCCCAACTACAACGCCAACGGCGACGTCATCGAGATAAACCTGCAGTCCATAAAGGTCCGTAACTGGGACAAGACCATCACCACCATTCCCATCTACGCCCTGGTCTCGGACAGCTTTAAGAACTGGCAGGGGATGTTGGAATCGGGAGGACGGCGGATAAAACGATCGGTGAACATCGATATGCGGAGCATCCGCTTGTGCACCGAGGAGATGATAGAAAGTTACCGGAAAATAGATGCCCTCAAGGGATACATCGATTCAAAGCTCTCCGAGATCGAGGCCTACAATAAGGAATACGGAATAGACCTCTCCTCCCGGGTCAACGGGAGGCGGATTACCAATATCGGGACCTTCCGGGCCTACCTCATCGAATATCTGAAACGGAATCCCAAGATTAGACAGGACATGACTTTCCTCGTCAGACAGCTTCCCCCGGGTCCGACGGGACTTCCCATGGAGATCTACGTCTTCAGCGCCGATCAGGCCTGGGCCGACTACGAGGGAATTCAGGCGGATATTTTCGATCATATTTTAGCTGTAATTCCGGAGTTCGGTCTCAGGGTGTTTCAGGAGCCGTCGGGCTACGACCTCACAGAGGTCGCGGAGGCGGTCCGCCCGCCTGTCGAAACGGGGTAGTTACTCCCGACTTTTGCGGTTCTTCTTCATAAACTCGGTGGCCTTACCGAATTCCTCGAGAAAAGCGTCGAGGTCCTCTTCGAAGACGATAATTGAGTGCCTTTCGAAGCTCTCTTCTCCCTGTTTCTTACTTTCTACGACATTTAAAAATAAATCACCGTGACGGTTTTCTTTTACATTAAAAAAATAGGTCCGTTTTCCCGATGAAGCCTTCGATGAAAAAACTTCGCCCCGAATACCCATGATATGCCTTCCTAAATAAAGAGTTTTCTCGTATCGAATCTATCCGAATATGGGGGATATATCAAGGGAGAATCGGTCGGATAAATCTTGACCATACAGCGTAAATTTGGTATATATAGTTTCGAACAAAATTAAGCGCCTGTGGTATAATGGTTATTACCTCAGCCTTCCAAGCTGAAGATGTCGGTTCGATTCCGATCGGGCGCT
>CAZXMO010000058.1:0-20764 GCA_964641125.1 uncultured Spirochaetales bacterium | reverse complement strand
GCAGACTGTAAATCTGTTGGCTCAGCCTTCGAAGGTTCGAATCCTTCTCTCCCCACAAGAGGCTTTCACGGCATTGTCGTGGAAGCCTTTTTTTTCAATCAGATAGGTAGTATCTTATAATTTTATGCAGGAAGAACCTTTTTACAGCGGAGGCCTCAAATTCGAGTGCCAGAGATGTTCAAGGTGTTGCCGGCACGAACCGGGGTACGTATTTCTCTCGAAACGGGACCTGTCCGCGCTCCGCAGGACCACCCGCACGGACGAAGAAGATTTCCTAGAGCTTTACTGCCGGGTGGTACATATAGCGGGGACGAGCAGACTCAGCCTGAAGGAGAAGAGTAATTACGACTGCATTTTCTGGGAGGATGGTGAGTGTCTCGTGTACGGGGCGCGGCCTCTTCAGTGCAGGAGCTATCCCTTCTGGTCACCCTTTCTGATAAACAGGAAGACCTGGGATGATTTGGAAAAAGATTGTCCCGGAGTCAATCGGGGACGGCTGCACCGGAGGCGGGAGATAGATGATTGGCTTGAGCGCCGATGGGAAGATCCGTTTATAACGACATATTGAATTGTTTGCGTAATGAGTTACAATTACCTAGGGGAGTAACCCATGAAAGTGAAGTTTTGGGGTGTCCGCGGATCGGTGCCGACGCCGCTCACGCCGCTCCAGATTCAGAGTAAGATTGCCGCAGTCGTAGAGAGAATCAGCCCGGAGGATGTTGTCTCGGAAGAATCCAGGGAGGCCTTTTTGGCAAGACTACCCGATTACATCCTGAGCACCGTAGGGGGAAATACCACCTGTATCGAGGTGCGCCTCTCCGACGATACCCTGATCATTATCGATTGCGGTACGGGTATACGGGAGCTGGCGAGCTCTCTGACCCGGAGGAACGAGCATATCAGGCACTATCATATCTTCTTTACCCACTTTCACTGGGACCATCTCCAGGGATTGCCGTTTTTTGGCCCCCAAGCCTACCACTCCGACTGTTCGATAACCTTCTACAGCCCCAAGGCTGATTTCGAGACATGGGTCAGGGCACAGATGCGTTATCCCTACTTTCCAGTTACCATGGATATTATGAACGCGGATATCCGTTTCGTAGTCTTAGGCGACGAACCGATGGACATAGGAAGGGGGCGAATCCAATGGAGAAGGGTCAAGCACCCGGGTGAATGTTACTCCTACCGGATATCGGAGAACGGGAAATCGATGATTTTCTCTACCGATACCGAGCTCACCGAAGAGGATTTTGCGCGGGACCAGGGAAATCGGGAGTTCTACCAGAATACCAACGCCCTCATCCTGGACAGCCAATACACCCTGGACGAGGCGATCGAGAAATACGACTGGGGACATACCTCGTACAGCTTGGCGGTTGATTTTGCCGCCGAATGGGGAATAGAACAGCTTTTTCTCTTTCACCATGAGCCCCTGTACGATGATAAGAAGATATACAGCATATTGAAGTCGGCGGGATGGTACTTGAGACACCTGGAACGGAAGGGACTCAAGATCCAGCTGGCGAAGGAAAACATGGAGTTTTACCTGTAGTGATCGAATTGAACGAACGGGAAGCCGCCGGAATATACCTCGAGCTCAAGAAATGTGACGACGAGCTCGATATAACCCTGTGCCGGCTCCTTACGCGTATAGAAAAAGAACTCTACGCGAATTTGAGTATTCAGCAGCTCGAGAATCTCGAGGAGCTCTATCTGCGGGGGGACGAACTTACCCGCTCAAGAAATGGAGGGAAAAAACATGAATAGGAAGATCATTGTTCTCATAATTGCATTTGTATGGGGTGCCGCCCTCGGGTACGGCCAGTACCTTCCTCCGAACGGGGGGAATACCCTGAATGACCTCGCTTCCCCGAGTTTCTTGGGGGGCGGAGCATCGGTTACCTCCCTGGAATCCCCTCAGGCGGACGCAATTAATCCCGCCGCCGCCGGACTCAAGCAGCGGACTATCCTTGATATCGGATATATCGGCCTCGTCGGTTTCGGCGAAGTAGGAGATTCGGGGTACCGCGGGCATTCCGCCAATCTCGGAGCAAGTTTCCCCTCCCGGGTAGGGGTTTTTACCGTTTCGGGGCACTTCGTTCACTCACCCTTCGCGGGCATGGACCTCGGCACCCTGGCGACGGCCCGTTTTTCCTTTGCCAAAGACCTCTATCCGGATCTACTCTTCGGGATAGGGATAAGCTTTACCTACGGATCGAATGTTACCGCCGACTGGTCCCTCGCCGGGAACTTAGGCATTATGCACCTCCCCGGCGACATAGGTTTTATGAAAGATTTTCGCTGGGGATTGGCTCTTCAGGGCCTCGGCAAGCCCTTTGCCCCCGTTCCCGGGAGATCTCCCTATCCGGCCCCTTTTACCCCCGTCGGGGGGATCGCCTTCGATCTCGTACAGGCGGAAGCGGTACGTTTCGGGCTCTTCGCCGACCTCGGGTTTCCCTTCGTTCAGGACATCGAGTTTACCCTGGGGGGAAATTTGATGATCAAGGAGACTTTCGGCATCCAGTTCGCAACCCGCTTCGATCTGCAGGAGATCGTCAACCCTTCTCTTGCTATGCGGAGTCCCGTACCGAGTTTCGGAATATCCTTTACCTTCCGGACCGACATCAAAGAAGACTCCGAGTTCATCAGTGAGCGGGGCTGGAACCGGAGCGAGGTCAAGACCCAAGTCGCCGCATCCCCCTTTCAGAACAATATCTGGGGAATCGGAGCCGGGGTCAACATACCTTTGGGAGTCATAGATTCCGAAGGGCCCGAGATCACCGTCGAGTACGATGAGACCGAGTACATATCACCGGACAACGATGGTGAATCCGATACCCTGGTTCTGCCTATCCGGATTGAGGACCGGCGCTACATAAAGGGATATGCCTTGACGTTTTATAACGACGAAGGGGAACCGGTCAGGGAGATCCGAAACAAGGAACTGCGTTTCGAAAACAGGGGGTTCCGCAATATCTGGGACCGCCTCACCTATGTCAAGCAGGGGGTCGAGGTACCCGAACACCTGAGGTGGGACGGAAACTCCGACGGAGGTTCCCTGGTCCCCGACGGAACATATACTTTTTCCCTAATATCCTGGGACGACAACGGAAACACCACGACTACAAATCCCATGTCGGTGGTGGTCGACGTGACCGATCCCGAAATCACCCTCGAGGTTGAGGCCGAAAACTCGATCTTCTCGCCTAATGACGACGGAAACAAGGACACCCTGACCATCGACCAGTCCGGGAGCGAAGAAGATCTGTGGGAGGGTGAGATATATGAGATAGGCGGCGACACGGTTCGCGCCTTTACCTGGGAAGGCGGAGCTCCGGAGAGCTTCGTGTGGGACGGGACAAACGACGACGGAATACTCGTTCCCGACGGGGTCTACGGCTACCGCGTTACCAGTACCGACCGTGCCGGCAACGATACAACCGAGGTACTCGACAACATCGTAATAAACACCGAGGCCACGCCTATTACAGTGAGCATTGACAGCGGCTACTTCTCCCCGGGTGATCCGAACAATGACGGCGCGGTGGAAGAGATAAACTTTTTTCCCAATATTCCCGTGGAGCGGGGTATTGTGGATTGGACTCTGGAGGTCCTGCCCGCGGACGGAGGAGCGCCGGCGAGAGTCTTTACCGGAACCGAAACGGTACCAGAGCGGATAGTATTCGACGGAAGAACCGACGAGGGCGAATACATCCGAGAGGGCGGTTATCGGGGAAGCCTCTCGGTCCTCTATGCCAACGGAAACAATCCGACTTCCGAGAGCCCCCGGTTTACCGCGGACATCACCGAGCCTTTCGCCTCGGTCAGGCCGCAGTACGAGATATTTTCTCCTAACGGGGACGGAAGAAAAGACCAAATGATATTCGTCCAGGAATCGAGCCGCGAGGATATCTGGTTCGGAACCATCGAGGATTCGGAGGGCAACGAGATCCGCCGCTACACCTGGCTGTCTCAGGTCGACAACCAGGTCACCTGGGACGGGTATACCGGCAGGGGCTCCCTCGCCGAAGACGGCGAATACACCTACAGGATCTATTCAACCGACCGGGCGGGGAACACCGGCGAATCGGAGGTACACGGCTTCGTGCTCGACACCGAGGATACCCCGGTGCTTGTCTCTGTCGATAAGGCCTACTTCTCCCCGAATCAGGACGGAATCAAGGAAAGCGTGACCCTGGCCCCCAAGCTCGAGCGGCGGGAGGGAATCGTGAGTTACAGCATGGCCGTGCGCTCCGAAGACGGAGAGACCGTCAAGACCTACGAAGGGCGAAGAACGATACAGGAGTCCTTCGAATGGAACGGTATCGACGACGAGGGAAATATCGTTCCGGACGGAAACTATTCCGCCGTCATCGAGGTGCTCTACGATAACGGGAACCGTCCGACCGCCGCGACAAGGAGTTTCACCGTGGACACCAAGTATCCCGACGTGAGGGTAAGCGCAGAGCCCAAGCTCTTCTCTCCGGACGGCGACGGGAATAAGGATACGGTTGTTTTCGATCATGAAGCCAGCACCGAAACAAGGTGGACCGGCAAGATATCCGGAGAAGACGGAACGGTCGTACTCGAGCACCGTTGGAGCGGCCAACCCGGAGAATTTGTCTGGGACGGCACCGACACAGCGGGGAATACCGTTCCCGACGGGAGATACCTCTACACGGTCGCTTCCGAGGACGAAGCGGGGAACAGAACCGAAGAAAGAGTGGAGGGGATCCGCGTGGACACCCGTCCTACGAATATATTCCTGACAGTGGACGCAAACGGTCTCTCCCCGAACGGCGACGGTTTCATGGACACCCTAGGTTTCAATACCATCGTCAACTTACAAGAGGGGATTACCGAGTGGACTCTGGAAATCGTTCACTCTTCGGGCGTTGTGGAAAAGAGGTTCACCGGAGGGGCCGAAACGGTCCGGACGGTAGAATGGAACGGGGTAACCGAGAGCGGTCAGATTAGGGAAGGGGTCTATACGGCCCGATTTACCGTAGTCTACGCCAAGGGGAACCGCCCGACGGTGGAGAGTAAATCTTTCTTCGTGGATATAACCGGCCCAGATTTCTCGATAACGATGGAGCCGAAGCCCTTTTCCCCCGACAACGACGGAATCGACGACGAGCTCCATATATCCATGGAAGTCAGCGAGCTGAGTGAAGTCGAAACTTGGTCTCTTGCCATACTCGATCCTACGAGAAAGCCTTTCTATACCTTCGCCGGGAAGGGGAGACCTGCGGAAAATCTCATATGGGAGGGGTTGAGCGAAGAAGGTGAGCTCGTCCAGGCCGCAGAGGATTATCCGTGGACCCTCGAGGCGCGGGACGTATTCGGAAATGTCTCCGAGCAGAGGGGTACTATACCGGTGGATGTCCTGGTCATACGGGAAGGAGACAGACTGAAGATACGGATCTCCAGCATTACCTTCGAGCCGAACAGCCCGAGACTCGTCATAGACGACAGTGATACGGGACAGAAAAATCAAAGGGTTCTCGAGCGTCTCGCCGAAATTCTGAACAAGTTCAAAGATTATTCCATCCGGATCGAGGGGCATGCGGTGAGCGTCTACTGGTACGATACCGCCCGGGCGGAGGAGGAAGAGGTCGAGGAACTCCAACCCCTTTCGCTGGCCCGGGCCAATGCCGTTAAGGAGGCCTTGGTCGAACGCGGGGTGGCCGCGAAGAGGATCACCACCGCGGGCTTGGGAGGACGGGACCCGGTCGTCCCCCACGGCGATCTCGAGAACCGGTGGAAAAACCGTAGAGTCGAGTTTATACTGATAAGATAGACGATGTAGGGAGGGACATTGAAACGTTTTTTAGCCTTACTTCTAGGGCTTCTCATAGCCGGCGGAGTGCTATTCGCCGGCGCCCTGGGAGGTTTTTACATACTCAATACGGGCGGGGTCTCCGAGGAAGAGCCTCCGGTTCTGTTTACAATTGATAAGGGAGAGTCCTACGCCTCCCTGGCGAAAAGACTGGAAGACGTGGGAATTATCAGGTCCGAGCTTTTTTTCCGGCTCCTAGGAAGGCGCAACGGCGATGCGAGCCGGGTCAAAGCGGGAACCTACGAGATTCGACCCGGAATGGACGCAACGGACATGCTTGCGCTCTTCGTCCGGGGACAACAAAAACTCGTACGTGTCACCATCCCCGAGGGACTGACAATAACCCGGATCGCGGCGATTCTCGCGGACAAGGGAGTAACCGAGGAAACCGCCTTCATCCGCTGGGCCCGTTCGGAAACCGCGGCGGACCGGTACGAAGTACCTGGGGAGAGTCTCGAAGGATTTCTCTATCCCGACACATACTTCCTGCCCCCCGAAGCGGAACCGGTTCGGGTGACCGACGCTATGATCGATAATTTCTACAAGAGGTTGAGCACGGTCTATCCCGATTGGGAGGATTTAGACGAGAACGAGTTCTACCGCAGGGTCATACTGGCGTCCATAGTGGAACGGGAGTATCGGATTGCCGGAGAGGCCCCTCTTATCGCCTCGGTTTTCTATAACAGACTGGGTGTCAATATGGGGCTCGGGTCGTGCGCCACCGTCGAGTACATCATCACCGAGATTCAGGGCCGTCCCCATCCGGATTACCTGACTTACCGGGACCTATCGATAGAATCGGATTACAATACCTACCTATGGGCGGGACTGCCCCCCGGGCCGATCAGCAATCCCGGGACGGTAGCACTGGACGCCGCGTTCAATCCGGCCGACACCGATTACTGGTACTTCCTGCTGAAGGACCCCGCTACCGGAGAACATTACTTTTCAGAGGACAGTTCCGAACACAACCAGGCCAAGCGGATCTATCTCAAGAGCCGGTAAGAGTATATGAAAATACCCGAAAGCGTCCTGGATACCATACAGGAGAGGGTTTCCATTGAAGACGTAGTCGGCGACTACGTCACTTTGAGCTACAAAAACAACCGCTATTGGGGTCTGTGCCCCTTTCACAACGAGAAAACTCCTTCCTTCTCGGTCACCCACGACAAGGGTCTCTTCTACTGCTTCGGATGCGGAAAGGGAGGGACTATGTTCACCTTCCTGCAGGAGATCGAAAACTGTACCTTTCCGGAGAGCGTGGAAATGCTCGCCGCACGGGCGGGGATCAGGCTCGATCTTATTACCGGAAGCGGCGAAGGAGACTCGAAGCGGCGGGCGATTTTCGAGCTGTTAGGGCGTGTGGCAAAGAGTTTTCAGTATATCCTGTTGAATAGACCGGAAGGAAAGAAAGCACTCGAATATCTCGAACGCCGCGGTCTGGAAAGGGGGGACATCGAACGCTTCTCCGTAGGATATGCCCCCGAAGACCGTTACTGGCTCAAACGCTTCCTCAAGAAAAAGAACTACTCCGAAGAATTCCTGAGAGAGAGCGGCCTCTTTTCCAAGAAATACCCCGAGGTGAGCTTCTTTTCACGACGCATCATATTTCCCATCCATTCGATACAGGGAGATGTAATCGGTTTCGGAGGGCGTCTCATATCCGGTGAAGGGCCGAAGTACATCAATTCTCCTGAGTCGGAGTACTTCAAGAAGGGGGACAATCTCTACGGACTCTACGAATCACTCAAACAGATCCGCCGCGGGAAGGAGTTCATACTGGTCGAGGGGTATACCGACGTTATCGCTATGCACAAGGCGGGGTTCGACATCGCCGTAGCTCCCTTGGGCACAGCCTTTACATCGAGGCAGGCACAAAAGCTGGGGAGATACGCGGATACGGGAATCCTCGTCTTTGACGGTGATGAAGCGGGAAAGAACGCGGCGAAGAAAGCCGCGAATCTCCTCAATTCCGAGGATATCAGAGGCAGGGTTCTTACAATGCCCGAGGGAGACGATCCGGCGGATATCATAAGCCGGGACGGAATAAAAGCGTTGCAAAACATGATGAAATATTCTATAAATAGCTTTGAATATCTCATGAACGAGGCTATTGCGCGGTTCGATGTGCGACAGCCTGAAGGAAAGGAGGCTGTAGCGCGGGAACTGTTTCCATATATTCGGGAGATCGCATCGGAGGTAAAAAGGGAAGCGGTACTTAAAGAGCTGGCTGAGGCTCTTGACATCGATGAAAAGTCGATCATTCGGGACTATCTGGCCGGATCCGAAAGGACAAAAACAACCGAAACGGATAATTTGTCCAGAAATACTAATAAATTTACCGCAGAACTGTATCTGATGATTGCCGTTACGGTAAATCGTGAGTATTTTACATATGTAAGGACAGCATTGCAGCCGTCGGATCTCCAAAGTGAATGGGCTCGCGAGCTGTACATAGCCCTAGAAGAGTGCTACCGGAACGAAGAGGACTCCACGGAGAGCGTGCTGAACCGACTTGAAAATGAAGAATTAAAAAAAATTATTCTTCGCAAGATGTCGTCCGAGGAATTTACTATCCAGCGGGATGAAGTCGTAAAGCAAAGTCTGTATCGAATCAAGCAGAACAGTCTCGAATATAGACGAAAAAAGGTATCCGCACGCATCGAAAAAACGGAGAAATCAGGAGATGAAGATCTCACCGAATTGCTCAGCGAAAAAATGCATCTTGACGAAGAGTTAGAGGAATTGAGGGTACGGTATAATGTCAGAACTGCAGAATGATCCTGCTGTCACGAAACTATTAGAATACGCGAAGGCGAAAAAGAAAATTACTTATGACGATGTGAACGATTTTCTGCCCGATTCCATTGTCAATTCAGATAAAATAGACGAGGTTTTTAGTTTGCTCGAAAAGAACAACATAACATTGGAAGAAGAGGATCTTATAATCGAAGAAGAAGCCGGTGAAGAGCAGGAAGACGATATCGAAGAGGAAGGCCCCATCGAGGATGTCGAGGACGAGCCGGAGGAAAAGGAAGAACCGCCTAAGGCAAAGAGAATAGTCTATACCGATAAAGAGTCTTCCATCGATGACCCCATCCGGCTGTACTTGAGAGAGATCGGGAAAGAAAACCTCCTCACCGCCGAGCAGGAGGTTTATCTCTCGAAACAGATGGAGGAAGGGGAGAATATAATCAAGTTCGTCGTCAAGGAGTCGGGAATGGTCATCCCCCAGATGTATGAGCTGGTGAAGAAGACCTTCGCCAAGATCGATCCCCGGGAGATGGACCTATCCAAGAAAGAGATTTCCGAACTCCTAGCCGAGAAAAGGCGGCTCAATCAGTACTACCGGGAGCCGCTGAAGGGGTTCGCGCCGCAGCTCAAGCAGTATATGGAGGCCAAAAAGAAGGTCATCGAGACCGGCGGGGATATTGTCGCTGATGAGAACCTGATCAGAAAGCGGAAGTCCCTGATCAGAGAAATTCAGAAGATCGATATCCATCAGGAAGAGATAGTCCAGTTTTCCGATAAATTCCTCAATGCAACGAGGAAGATAAGGAAGTACAGGAAGGAGCAGTACCGGATCGAAAAGCGGCTTCGGGTGGGGAACATGCGGGAGCTCAGGAACTTGGGCAGGAATCTTGCCACCGGTTCGAGACGCAGAAAGATAGAAGAGGACCTTTCCCTATCCGCCGACGAGATCAAAGAGAAGATCCGTCAGATCCAGGTCAATGAGAAAAAGCTCAAGAATATCGAAATCGAGTTCGAGAACTCGATCGACGACATCATGAATATGTCTGAGGAGATAGCCCGGGGCAAGGAGATGATGAAGAGCGCCAAGGACCGTCTTATAAAAGCAAATCTCCGACTGGTGGTAAGTATCGCCAAGAAGTACACCAACCGGGGGCTTCATTTCTTCGATCTCGTTCAGGAAGGGAATATCGGTCTCATCAAAGCTGTGGAGAAGTTCGAGTACCGGAAGGGATATAAGTTTTCCACCTACGCGACGTGGTGGATTCGGCAGGCGATAACCAGATCAATCTCCGATCAGGCCAGGACAATTCGGGTTCCGGTCCACATGATCGAGCAGATAAACAAGGTCGTCCGGGAATCACGTCAGCTCATGCAGATCTTAGGCAGAGAGCCTACCGACGAGGAGATTTCCGAACGCCTCGGATGGAGCGTCGGCAGGGTCAAAGCGGTCAAGAACGTAGCACGGGAGCCGATATCTTTAGAGACCCCCATAGGCGAGGAAGAGGATTCCCTCTTGGGAGATTTCATAGAAGACAAGGACGTCGAGAATCCCGCGAGTCAGACGGCCTTTACCCTCCTGCAGGAGCAGCTTCAGGATGTTCTGGAAACTCTTCCCCCGCGGGAACAGGAGGTCCTCAAGATGCGTTTCGGCCTCGAAGACGGATACTCCCTGACCCTCGAAGAGGTGGGGCTTTACTTCAATGTAACCCGGGAGCGGATCCGTCAGATAGAAGCGAAGGCGCTGCGCAGGCTCAGACATCCGAAGCGGAGCCGGCGATTGAAAGACTATATCGATCACTAATATAGATTGTTAAGGAGTTATCATCCATGATGCAGGAAGTTTTCGACAAACTCAGGACCCTTCAGGATATCCTGTCCAAAAAGTTCGATATCGAGCGGGAAATCCATGAAATTCCCAAGGCCTTGAGCACCAAGACCGAACTCCTGAACAGGCTCAAGAAGACCTATATCGAGAAGAATAATCAGCTCGATGAGGCGAGGAAACGGGTCGGAATGTCCCGGAATAAGCTTGCCGAGGCGGAGCAGCAGCGGGAAGGCTACGAGAAGCAGATGGACCTGATCAAGACTCAGAGGGAATACGAGGCGCTGGACAAGGAGATCAAGGACGCCATCGAGCGGGAGCAGCAGTTTCGTAAGGAGATCCTCAAGGAAGAGAAGGAGATCGAAGAGCTCAAGGCGACTCTCGAGCGGGAAGAGGAGATGATCAAGCAGCAGGAGGAGGAGCTCGAGAAAGAACAGGACCGGATCAAGAACGAGAGTGAGGAGAAGGAGAAGAGCCTCAAGGAGCTGGTCAAGGAAGAAGAATCGATAACTCCCGGAATGGACGAGGAAATATTGTTCAAATTCGAGCGTATTATCAAGAGCAAGGCGGGTCTCGGTATCGTACCCGTCCAAGGAAATGTCTGCACCGGCTGCCACATGATTCTTCCCGGCCAATTCGTCAACGACGTGCGTATTGGCGAGAAGATCAGGTTTTGTCCTTATTGCAGCCGCATCCTCTTTTTCGAAGAGTCGGCAGATGAAGCGGATTTCTACCAGGAGGAGGACGCGGGAAGCCTCGCCGACCTGGTGAATGCCGAAGACGGCGAAGAATAGTATAATCAATTATAGGCAGGCCGGACCGCCGCCGGCAGCGATGTCGGAGGAAAGTCCGGGCTTCGTAGAGCATGGTGCCGGGTAACACCCGGAAGTTTCGTGTTTACTTCGGTGAGCAAGAAACTCTAGAGAGTGCCGCAGAAATTATACCGCCATCCGTGGTACCGCTTCGCGGGACGCGGTTGGTAAGGGTGAAACGGCGGGGTAAGAGCCCACCGCTTTCCCGGTAACGGGAAAGGCACGGTAAACCTCACCAGAAGCAAGACCAAGCAGCGGAGGGGTTGCTCGCCCGTACGTCCGCGGGTAGGTTGCTCGAGACCGCCGGTAACGGCGGTCCCAGATAGATGGCGGTCCCCGACAGAACCCGGCTTACAGGCCTGCCTTTTCCTTCATCTTTGTTCTCAAATCCTCTATGAAAAAAAGATTTTTCGTGGCATACTGAGGGTATGTATCTGCCGGAGTCGCGGTACGGGTTTTCCGCCGAGAGAACGAGAAATAGACGGAGAATTATCTTACTCATCCTTGTTGCATCGGCCCTCTGTGCCGGCGGCGGGGTTACCGCATATTTCGTTAGCTCGTCTCCCGGACAGCGTATCGTCGAGGATACCGCCGGACCCGTGTCGGTCTACGACCTGTGGGAGGACCAGGAGTATGGAAAGGTAGTCGCATACAGCAACCGGGTGCTGTATGAGGAACCTATGAACGCCGAAGCTTTGATGTTTCACGGCTTTGCGCGGTTCTATCAAGCCCTCGGCGAGTTTTCCATGGAGGATCGGCTCGGTTTCATCGATGAATCGATTGTAAGCCTCAGGAAGGCCAGGATACCGGATAATCACCCTTTTCCGGCCAAGGTCGAATATGTTTTGGGAAAGGCGTACTATCACAAGGGCCGGTACTACATGGACCAGGCGGCTCATTTTCTCGAATCCGCCCTAAAAAACGGAGTCGAGGCGGACGACATTTACGAATATTTAGGCCTTACCTATGGTCAGCTCGAGCAATATGAGAAGAGTGCCGAATACTTCGAAATCGCGGTAGAGAGGAATTCCTCCGATCTTCTTTATTTGACCCTCTCTCAGACGTATTACAAGCTCGCGCGAATACCTAAGGCGGAAGAATATCTGATACGGACGATAAACAGGACCGAAGACGTATCTATCGAAGAAAAGAGCAGATTTCTCCTCGGTCAGATATATATAGATAAGGAGGATTACCTAAAAGCCGAAAATCAATATAAGATGATATTGGAAAAAGACCCGCGTTCCGCAGATGCTCACTTCCAACTCGGAGAGATATACGTGGAGCTCGGAGATTCGATACGGGCCCGCTCCGAATGGAGAAAGGCGCTTCAGATAGATCCCTCTCACTACGGGGCCCGGCTGCGATACTACAATTAGACAGGAGGAGAGAATGGGTAAACTGGCCGATGCTTTTACTTCGGATATCGGTATAGATCTAGGCACCTGCAACACCCTCATATACGTGAGAGGCAAGGGAATAGTCATAAGCGAACCTTCGGTAGTCGCGGTCGAGCGGGGAACAAAGAAGGTGGTCGCGGTAGGGGCCGAGGCGAAGCGAATGCTTTGGAAGACCCCCGGGGATATAATTGCGATCCGCCCCCTGCGTGACGGTGTCATTGCCGACCTCGAAACGACCGAAAAGATGATTCGCTATTTTATCGGGAAGGTACTTCCCAGGCGCTGGTTCGTCAAACCTCGAATGGTTATAGGTGTTCCCACCTGCATTACCGAAGTGGAAAGGCGTGCGGTAGAGGAGAGCGCCTACAAGGCCGGAGCAAGGGAGGTCAAGGTCATCGAAGAGTCTCTTGCAGCGGCAATCGGGGCGGAGATGCCCATCAACGAGCCGGCGGGTCACATGGTCTGCGATATCGGAGGGGGGACTACCGAGATTTCGGTCATCTCCTTGGGGGGAATGGTTGTCTCCAACGCCATACGGCTCGGGGGAGACGAATTCGACGAGTCGATAATCAAACACGTGAGGGGTGTCCACAACCTTATCATCGGTGAGCAGACCGCGGAAAATCTGAAAATTACCATCGGCAATGCCTATCCCGACAAGAAGATCGAGAAAATGGAGATCAAGGGGACCGATGCGATCACGGGGCTCCCCCGGCGCCTGGAAATCGATTCGGTCGAGGTTCGGGAAGCCCTGCAGGAACCGATCAACGCCGTCATCGAAGAGATAAAACGTACTTTAGGCGAAACTCCTCCCGAGCTCGCCGCGGACATCGTGGAAAGGGGAATAGTTATGACCGGCGGAGGCTCGCTGTTGAAGGGACTTCCAAAGCTTATCTCCAAGGAAACGGGAGTTCCGGTCATACTTGCGGAGAACGCGCTCCTCTGCGTCGCTATGGGGGCCGGGATGTACTTCGAGCACACCAAGAAGAAGGGGAGCTACGCGGGAAAGTCGATCTACAATAATATCAACTAGTAGATACCATGCGGCTACGACAATTTACCTCACACCATAAAACGGGAGTAGTCTTTGCGGCCCTGCTTCTCGTGTGCGTAATAATTCTCTCCTTTTCCGGGAACAAAATTAGTTTCCGACCGAAAGAGGTCGGTCAGTCCTTTTTTTCCGTTTTTCAAGCCGGTTTTTCCGAAGTCGGTGATTTTTTCTCCCGTACCGCCGGGTCTATAGGGGAGCTCAAAAAACTTCGCTCTGAGTACGAAACGTTGCAAGATCAACTGAACCAGTACAAGACCCTCGAGCGGGATCTCGTGGAGCTCAAATCGGAGAACCGTAGGTTGAGGCATCAGCTCGGTTTCTCGGGAAAGCTCGGGCACGATCATGTTCCCGCGCAGATAATTGCTAAAGACCCGGGAAGCATTTTCAATACCCTAGTGATAGATAAGGGGAAAAGGCACGGAGTCGGACAAAACATGCCCGTCATAGCCTATCAGGAAGGGTTCCACGGCTTTGTCGGAAAGGTAATCAGCGTGGGCAGTTTGAGTTCAGTGGTCTTGCCCCTCTACGATCAGAACTGTAAGGTGGCCGCCCGGATGCAGAAATCCAGGTACGAGGGGCTGGTTACCGGGAACGGAAGCGTCAAACCGACCCTGACGATGCTTTATGTGAAGAAACACGCCCGTAACGACATTAGGTACGACGATATCGTCATAACATCGGGAATGAACTCGATTTATCCGAGGGGTATTTATTTGGGCAGGGTACGTGAGATAGGGGCCAAGGAGTACGAGCCTTCTCTGGAAATAGAAATCGAGCCGATTATCGATTTTTCGAGGCTCGAGTACGTTTTCGTGCTCAAAACGGAGATCGAATGAACCGGATCAAGATATGGCTGCCGATAGCGGTCGTCGGGGGTGCGGCGATCCTGCAATCGACACTTCTGACGCGGCTCACCCTCTACGGTGCGAGCCCCGACTTATCCCTCGTCCTCCTGGTCTTCTTCGCTAATCGCACGGGGAGCATGAAGGGGCAGGTGGCCGGTTTCACCGGGGGCTTGATCGAGGATTTCTTGAGTCTTTCGCCTTTAGGTTTTCACGCGCTTATAAAGACGATAGTCGGGCATCTCTACGGAATTACCCGGGGGAAGCTCTTCTTGGACCCGGTGTTTATTCCCCTGCTGCTTGTCTCTACGGCGACCCTGCTCAAACACCTTCTTGCGGGGCTTACCGGGGCTATCTTCGTCTCAGCATGGGAGATAACCGATCTCTTCGGACTCAAGCTCTGGATAGAAATGGGATTGAACGCGGGGATTGCTCCGTTTCTCTTCGGGTTTTTAAAGATCTTCAGAACCTTCCGGCGGGTCGAACAGGAAAGCTATGAGTAACGGATTCAGACTGAGCGACAGAGGACGGAACAGCGAACTCAAGTCGAGAACCTATATCCTCTACGGGATAGTCGGAGTGGTTTTCCTCTTTTTCGTTTTCTATCTCTTCTCGCTGCAGATTGTCAACAGCTCCGAGTACAAACGGCGGGCAGAAGAAGTAGCACGAAGGATAATACCCATCGAAGCCCAGCGGGGAGAGATCTACGATACAAATTTCGATGTTCCCCTCGTTATAAATATCGACAGTTTTGCGGTCGACCTGATCCCGGGCGAGCTCGATGAAAAGAGCATGCCCACTGTGGTGAGCGATCTCGCCCGAATCCTCGAGCTCGATCCCGATGATATACTGAACAAGATACCCGAAAATTACGAGAATTACTTCCAAGCCCGGGAGATAAAGAGCGGTGTCGACCTGGATACGATCGTCCGAATAGCCGAGCGCATCGAGGATTTCCCCGGGGTCTCCTGGCACCGCAAGCAGATTCGCAGTTATCTGGAGACCGGTTCCATAGCCCACGTCTTGGGATACGTAGGAGACATCACCCGGGAGGAACTGCAGGTCCTCTACAACAAGGGGTACGGCCGGAACTCAGTCTTAGGAAAGATCGGAATCGAAAAGCAGTACGATATGATCCTTCGGGGGGAGGAGGGGAAAATTTTTACAACCGTCGACGTCAAGGGACGGAATATCCGCAACACCTCCCGAGAGGAGGTCCCTCCCGTTCCGGGAAGGAATATAGTGCTGACTATCGACCGAAACATTCAGGAGCTCTGTGAAAAGGCGTTGGGGGAGAGGACAGGGAGTATCGTAGTCCTCCGGCCCCATAACGGGGAGGTGCTCGCCATGGTAAGCCATCCCTGGTACGATCCAAATAAGTTCTACAGGCAGAACGGAGGTGAAGAGTTTTCCCGGCTTGCTTTGGATCCGAAGTTCCCCTTCCTGAACCGGGCGATCCAATCCAACTACTCTCCGGCTTCGATGTTCAAGATTGTCATGACCACCGGGGTCATCGAAGAGGAAGCCTTTCCTCTGGACAAGCACGTAGTCTGCGATGGGAAGCTCTTCTTCGGCGACAGGGTTTTTAACTGTCACCGTAAATCCGGTCACGGTCCTCTGACCCTCTTTTCGGGTCTAGCCGAATCGTGTAATGTTTTCTTCTGGACCATGGGTCAGGAGCTCGGGATAGAAAGAATCGTCGATTATTCACACCGGTACGGTTTAGGTGAGCTCACGGGAATTGATCTCCCCGGTGAGGTGAAAGGGCTCGTTCCGAATCCACAGTGGAAAGAGGACACCTATAATGCTCAATGGCTCGGCGGCGATACATTGAATTTCTCTATCGGCCAGGGATATCTGACGGTGACCCCTCTGCAGGTGGCTAACCTCGTGGCAATGATCGTCAACGAGGGAGTCGCCTACAAGCCCCATGTCCTCAAGGAAGTTCGGGATCCGATATCGGGTACGATCCTCGAAAAGCCGGAACCCGAAGTGTTTCGGACCTCGGCTATCAGGAAAGAAACTTTTTCCCTGGTCAAGGAAGCGATGCGGGGAGTCATCACCGACGGAACCGCCAAGGTCGTTATTACCACCGATGCCGTGGATATTGCCGGCAAGACGGGGACGGGGGAAATCGGTGCCGAGGACCGGTGGAGCTCATGGTTTACCGCCTACGGGCCTTACCAGGCGGAAAATCCCGAGGATCAGGTGGTGGTCGTGGTAATGGTGGAGGGCGTCAACGAATGGGAGTGGTGGGCGCCGAAGGCGGCGAACATCGTGTTTCAGGGTATCTTCGCCGAGCAGAACTACGAAGAAGCGTTAGAAACCCTCGATTTGTGGTATTTGAACAATTGAGACTGAAGAGTAGAGTGCTATGAGAGAAAAAACTGTATTCAATATAGACGTGGTACTTATATTTGCGAGTTTCGCCCTCATGGTGATAGGTATTCTCTTCGTCTACTCGAGCGGAGTTTCCTCCACGGGAATAGTATTTTCCCGGGAGTACATCCGGCAGATAATCTGGGCGGGGACGGGAATTGTTCTCCTAGGGTTCACCGTCGCCGTGGACTACGCGCGGTTTAGGTTCCTTTCTTTGTACATTTATTTTTTTTTTATAGCCCTTCTGATACTTACCCTTTTCATAGGCGAAAGGATCAACGGCGCAAAATCATGGCTCGGCTTTTTTGACTTCGGAATACAGCCTTCTGAATTTGCTAAGATAGGGCTCATCCTTTTTCTGTCGTCCTACTTCGCCGGAAACGGCCCGAAGGTGGATACCCTGACTCCTTTTCTGATAGGTTTGGGAATTACCGTACTGCCTATGCTCCTCGTTCTTATACAGCCCGATATGGGGACTTCATTGGTCTTTCTTCCTATTTTCTTGAGCATCGCCTTCATCGCCCGGGCCAAGGTCCGGTATCTGGTGTACATTTTTCTAGCGGGGAGTGTTTTCATACTTTTCAGCGTTCTCCCGGCCCTGGCTTCCCAGTTCTTTGCGAGCGAAAACGCCCTGGCGGCGGTTATTACCAATCGGTACTTTCTCCTCTACGCTCTCGCCGCGGTGGTTTTGATAAGCATCCTCGCGGGATTGGGTTACTATATTTTCAAACGGGGTTATTTCTATTGGCTCTTTTACGGCTTTACGGCGTTTTTCTTCGGTCTCATCGGTTCTATCGGCGCGAGAATGGTGTTGAAGGATTACCAGATCATGAGACTCATCGTATTTTTGAATCCCAATGTCGACCCTCAGGGGGCGGGATGGAATATCATTCAATCGATTACCGCCGTAGGATCGGGGGGATTTTCGGGAAAGGGCTTCCTCGGAGGAACACAGAGCCATTACCAATACCTTCCCCAGCAGAGCACCGACTTCATCTTCTCGATCATAGCCGAAGAATGGGGTTTTCTCGGAAGCCTCGCGGTATTCGTTCTTTTTCTGCTCATTCTTGTACGGGGAATCATGATCATCTCCTCTACCAAGGACCGGTTCGCCTCCTACGTGGCGGCGGGAGCGGTCGGGCTATTCTTTTTTCATTTCGTCGTCAATATTGGTATGGCCGTCGGAATCATGCCGATTACGGGAATTCCTCTCTTCTTTCTGAGTTACGGAGGTTCCTCGTTATGGACCGGTCTCATAGCTATAGGCCTCCTGGTAAACATAGATCTCAGAAGGCAGGAGTACTGATACGATGAACCCCGAAATCGAATTGCGGTCCCGCCTTCTCCGCGTGGACAAGCCCGCCCGGTACATCGGGGGTGAGTACGGCATCGCAACTCCCTATAGTTTAGGAGCCGAAACCCTCCGAATTGTATTGTGCTTTCCCGATGCCTATGAAATCGGGATGTCCAATCTGGCGGTACGGATGCTTTACGATCGTCTCAACGCCCTCGGCGGTATAGCCTGTGAACGGGTATTCGCACCTTCCGATGATATGGAGAGGGTCTTGAGGGAGGAGGGGAGGTGTCTCTTCTCGCTGGAAACGGGCACCCCCATCAAGGACTTCGATATTATCGCCTTTTCCATCGGATACGAGCTGCTCGCGACCAATGTTCTCCTCGTCCTCGATCTGGGAGGAGTTCCCTATAGGAGCTCCGATCGCGGCGACGATGACCCCGTGGTCATCGCGGGAGGACCCGCGTTGACCAATCCCGTTCCCTGGGACCGCTTTCTCGATGCGGTGTGTATCGGCGAGGTGGAGCCGATCATCCGGTCCGTTTTTCCGGGACTCGCCGCGATCAAGAAGGACCAAAAATACTCAGGCTCCGCCGCTGGGACGAAAAAACGGAGGATGCTCGAGCTCATCGCCTCTCACGAACAAATGCACGTTCCGGTCCTCGGCGATAGCGGCAGGGGAGCGGTCCGGGGAGTCGATTTCTGCTTCGGGAAGGAACCTTCGGTGGAAAAGCTCCTCCCCGTTCCGAACATCAAGACGGTTCAGGATCACGGGGTTATCGAGATCATGCGGGGGTGCGGCAACGCCTGCAGGTTTTGTCACGCCGGCTACTACTACCGCCCCCGGCGGGAGAAGGAGATTTCCTGCATTATCCGGGAGGCGGAGAGCCTCGTTGAGGATTGCGGCTACCGGGAGATAACCCTCTCCTCACTGTCCACCGGTGATTACGGGCGGATAGACGAGCTCCTAATAACTTTGAACGATAAATTCGGGGCCCGGGGGGTCTCTTTTTCCCTTCCCTCATTGAGGATCGACAGTTTTACCCTCGATCTTCTCGGCCATGTGTCGAGCGTTAGGAAATCGGGACTGACCTTCGCGGTGGAGACGCCCCTCCCGGAATGGCAGGCGGCCCTCAACAAGGCGGTCCCTCTCGAAAAAACGCTCGAGATAGTCCGGCAGGCAAAGAAATTGGGATGGAAACAAGCGAAGTTCTACTTCATGATCGGGCTCCCTTTGGGAGTCACCCCTGAGGAAGAGGCCGATAAGATTGTCGAATACCTTCTCAGGGTGCAGGGAGAGACGCGGATGTTTCTTCACGTTAATATAGGAACCTTTGTACCCAAACCCCACACACCCTTCGAGCGGGATGCACAGATGGATCCCGATACCGCACGGAATATGATATTTCGAATCAAGGACGCCCTCGGCAGGCGGTACTTCAAGATATCCTACCATGATCCCTTTTTGTCCCTCCTCGAGGGGATGATTTCCCGGGGCGATGAAAAGGCGGGGGAGCTCATCGAAAGAGGATACGAAGAGGGAGCACGGTTCGATGCTTGGGAGGACAAGCTGAGCCGAGATGTGTGGAGTAGAATTCTTGAATCACCGTCCTGGAACGTAGTCGAGGAGATATTGAAAAAAAGGAATTCCGATGAGGAACTTCCCTGGAGCCACATCCGCCTGCGTTCCGCTCCTTCCTATCTGAAGAGGGAAAAAGAGCGCGCGGTGGGAGGAGAATACACCGCCGCCTGTACCGAGGAATGCTCTGAAAAATGCGGAGTGTGCGGTAAGGAAGTATCCGTCACCCCGGCGGAAAAGGACGGGGGGTTTCACGAAAAGGTGTTAGGAGATCCGGAGGGTGAAACAGCCAAAATAAAGGTTTTGTTCCTCTTCTCCAAGAAGGGGAAGGCGCAGTTCCTTTCCCATCTGAATATCATGACAATCTTCGAGCGGGCACTCCAAAGGGCGGGAATATTCCCCGTATATTCCGCGGGATACAATCCGAAGCCGAAGCTCGAATTTGCCCAACCCCTTCCCTTGGGTATCGAATCGGAGGATGAAGCCGGATCAGTGGAAATATTCACGGGAAGTCCCGGCGGGGCGGCTTCCTTCGACGGTGAAGATTTCTCCCGAAGGGTAAGAGCCGAGCTTCCGGAGGGAATATCGGTTCTGCGCGCGCAGAGCTATCCGGTTATCTTTCCGTCGGGAAAAAAACCCAAATCTCTTATGGCCTCATTCTGGGGAGGAGAATATCTCATCCGTCCCTCAAAAACTGCGGGAACTTCACAGGCGGAAACGATAACCGGGGAGAGCCTCGATGGGTATCGCCGAGAGCATCCCCAGCTCGTATCGATCGATGAGTTATTTGACGAAGATAATAGGAAAATTTATCGAATAACCCTTGCCTCGGATAATACAAAGGCGGGGAACATCAAAACTCTTCTCGAAGAGTGTACGGGTGTCCCGTTCTTAGAAGCCCTTGCCGATAATCGTGTGACACGATCGGCGAGCTTTGCCCGCTACGAAGGAAGCGAATCCGCCTCTTCGGGACAGGTTGCCGGCTATCT
>CAZXMO010000057.1:0-21638 GCA_964641125.1 uncultured Spirochaetales bacterium | reverse complement strand
CGCGGGAATAGATTCCAAGATGGTATTTGAAATGATGGCCACCCAGGTGTTCGATTTCGCAGTCCGCCCGGACGGTCCGATCAAGGACATCTACGATCTTGAGGGAGCTACTATTTCCCTCGGATTTGCCGGATGGAGCGTAATTGTAGATCCGATCCTCCGTGAAATCGGGATAGATCCGGACAGTGTTGAATACGTTGCGGCGGGACCGCAGTGGGGCCAGGTGGTTGCACAGGGACAAGCAGACGCGGCGCTCTGCTGGAGAGGACTGCGTGCCCAGTGGGATGCCATCGGTCTCGGACTGAAGTACTTCCTCGGAGAGACCTTTTCCGACATGCCTGCGAACGGTATTGTCTGCCGGGCCTCCGACCTGGATGATCCGGTAAAACGGGAAAATGTAATCAAAGTTCTCCGCGGCGTCGCCATGGGACTGCACTTCGCCCGGACCAATCCCCGCGCGGCTGCGCAGATTACCTACGCGAAATTCGCGGCGGTACGGGAACAGATGGCGCCGGACTTGGCGCTTAAGTCGATGAATGAACTTCACTGGTCGTATACGTACAGTGAACGGAACCTTGGCGGATACGGTATGCATCCCCTCGATTCCTGGGAAACCTATCTGGATGTAATCTATGAATTGGGACAGACGAAAAAACAGTTGACCATCGATCAGGTCGTAACTAATGAGCTTATCGACGAAGCAAATGATTTCGATAAAGCCCGGGTAGAGAAAGACGCAAAGAACTATGCGCTCAACGATACGTGGAAAAACGTGAAAGTCGTCGGGCAGTGGTAAGCCGGAATCTGGAAACGAAAGCTAATCTGTTAAACAATTATGCCTAACAGCCTTCGGGCTGTTAGGCGCTATTAAAGGATGATGTTAGAATGGGAAACATTATTGAAATAAAGGATGTAAGCAAAACATACGCAAGCGAAAAGGGGCCGGTAGAGGCAATCCGGAAGTTTTCTTTGGACGTTGAAGAAGGAGACTTCGTAGCGATAGTAGGTCCGAGCGGCTGCGGAAAAACGACCCTCCTCTGGGGGCTTACCGGATTACATCCGTTCACTTCAGGTACAGCTACCATCCTTAACGAGGAAGTAAAGGGTCCTAGAAAAGATGTAGGAATCATTTTTCAGCAGGCAAATCTTCTTCCCTGGAGGACTTTGAGCCAGAACATCAGTTTTCCCCTTGAGATTATGGGAGAGGACATCAAAGCATATAAAGACAGAATTCAGGAACTGCTCGACAACGTGGGGCTTTCCGGATTCGAGGAGCATTTCCCCCGGGAGTTGTCGGGAGGGATGCAGCAGCGGGCTTCGATTGTCCGTGCCCTTTCCTATGACCCCAAAGTTCTTCTTATGGATGAACCCTTCGGGGCGCTCGATGCCTATACCAGGGATGAAATGGACACCCTGTTACTCGGTATATGGAATAAAACCAAAAAGACAATCGTCTTCGTAACGCACAGGATAGAAGAGGCGGTATATCTCGCAAACAAGGTATACGTCATGACTCCGCGGCCCGCGGTCAACTCGGCGGTCTTTGAAATTGATCTTCCCAGACCCCGGCCGGCGGGCATCACGATGGACCAGAACTTCTTCAATATCGTCGCGTCGATCAAGAAAAAGATAGTAAAAGACGTGGAAAAGCAGAAAGAAGAAGGTGAATACCAGAGCCAAGCCTACAGTACGGTAACGTAATTATCCAACAATTGATAGGAGCAGAATTTCTATGGATGCATATGAAAAACAACTGGAATCGGAAGTACCCGATTTCGAGGAACATACTGAAAGCGGCGGAGGGGGAGGCTCATTCGATGTATCCTCCACCGTCTCCGCCATAAGTATTCACGGAAGAAATCAGGTTATAGGCATAGTAGCGATAGCCGTAATTGTAATTGGGCTTACGGAATTACTCGTCAGGGTTTTAAAGGTGCCCGAGTTTGTTTTTCCGACTCCCAGTGCAATTGCCGTCGCCCTGGTAAACTCGTTTCCGACCATTTATCCCCATTTTCTGTATACACTCTTAGAACTCGTCAGCGGGTACGTGATAGGAGCGAGCATCGGTCTTTTTCTCGCCGCGGTCCTGATTCAGATACCGTTTATCGAGAAAATAATAACACCCTATATTCTCCTGCTGGTAACTACCCCCACTATCGCGCTGGTTCCGCTCCTTATGATGCAGATGGGATTCAGTATCTGGCCGCGTATAGTCGCCGTCGCCCTTGCTTCGGGGCCGATGGTAATGATCAACTCGGTTACCGGTTTCCGGAGGACGGACCTCGCCAAGATCGCCCTTGCCAAGTCATATATGGCCAATACATTTCAGATCTTCGCTAAGATACGGTTCCCTCTGGCCCTGCCCATGATCAATGTCGGGTTATTGGTCGGAGGAATCTTCGGCCTTATCACTGCGGTAGGGGCCGATATGGTCGGCGGAAAGCAGGGGTTGGGGAACAGGTTGTCGTATTACTCTTCCCTCGGAAGAATGGCTGAGTTCTTCGCGGTGATATTGTTAGTTGCCCTTGTGGGAATCAGCATCTGGATCATTATAGGAAGAGTAGGCAAACGCTGGGCCAGCTGGAAAGAATAGAAGGAGGTATACGATGGAAAGGATACGGTGCGGAGTAATTGGACTGGGGTGGTTCGGCGAGCATCATGTCGATACCCTCAAGGAGCTCCCTTTAGCGGAAGTTGCGGCGGTGTGTACCAGGACCGAAAGCAGACTCAATGAAATCGCGGAAAAATACGGTGTCCCGAAGAAGTACCGGGACTATCATGATCTGCTCGCCGACGAGGAAATTGACATGGTGAGCGTTGTCACACACATACACGATCATGTAGAGCCGACTGTAGACGCTCTTGCCGCGGGAAAGCATGTGTTCCTCGAGAAACCCATGGCCGACAGCGCGGCAAACTGCGATAAAATTATTGCCGCCTTGGAGAAAACCGACAAATCTTTTATGGTCGGGCACATCTGCCGGTTCGATACGGCATACGCCCTTGCCAAGGAGGAGATCGATAACGGGAACATCGGAACAATTCTTTCCCTGCACGCGAAGAGAAATCTTGCGGGGTGGATCACTGAAGGACACCTTAATAAGATAAGCGCTTTGACCGGCGACGGCATCCATGATCTCGATCTCATGCTCTGGTATACCGGGGCCAAACCGAAGACCGTTTTTACCCAGACAAAGAACACCCGGCCCCATTTGAAGTTTGATGACCTGAGCTGGTCTATGTTCCGGTTCGACAACGATGCTATAGGGGTTATCGAAAACGTATGGTGCCTTCCCGATAATGTGCCGTTTGCCATCAACGCACAGATGGAAATAATCGGTACGGAGGGGACTATCAGTATCGATAATTCCGGCGCTCACTATTCCGTGCTGACGAAGAAAGGGCTCGGCTATCCCCAGTCGACCTATTGGCCGACAGTCCACGGTATGCGCCGGGGATTTCTCAAAGAAGAATTGGATTATTTTCTCAAATGTATCAGTGCAAACGTGAAACCCTCGGTAATAACGGCACAGGAGTCCCGGGATGCGGTCTATGCCATCGAGATGGCGGAGAAATCCGCAAAAGAGCATCGAATAGTAGAGTTCTAGAAGGAGTGACGGAATGGAATTCGACCATGTAGGATATATAACTGATGTTAAACAAGGGGAGGAAGATTTTGTAGAAGCGACCCGGGTGTGGGTTACTAATCCGAAGGAGCATCCCTATAAAGTGGAATGGCTTCGGTTCGAGCCGGACACACCCGTATCCGGACCGGTTCGGGACAGGCCCCATGTCGCCTATAAAGTAGACAGCCTCGAAAAAGAGATACAAGAGAGAAACTTAAAAGTGCTCCTCGAGCCTTTCGAAGTCGGCGGATTCTTAAGGGTCGGATTTTTCGAATATGAGGACGGTACGGTTTTAGAACTTATGGAGTATCTCGGGGATGATAAGGAATGGTTCGGTAAGAAATAGAAGGAGATATTCATGAGATTAAAACCTCTGCCTGACGGCGAATACGCGAAAAGAATCGAAAAGCTTCAGAAGGAGCTGAAAAAGGAAGAGCTGGATGTCTTTGTTGCCTACAGCAGCGAAACGGAATCCGCCGCGTCAAGATACCTGGCCGGGTTTTGGCCGTTCTTCGATTTTGCCGGAGTTATAGTTCCCGCGGAAGGAAAGGCGGTACTGGTTACCGGCGGGCCCGAGTCCTATGAATTCGCAAAAGGCTTTTCGCCCATTTCCGAAATTGTCATAAACCCCCTGTTTGTAGAGAGTTCCCCGCCGGACTGGGTCCCGGAAGTGTCGGGAGAGAGCTTCGAGAAAATTCTTCCGCGGGTCTGCGGCGGTGTACCGAAGCGGGTAGGGGTCGGAGGCTGGAATATTTTTCCTCATGTGATTTTCGAAGATCTGCGCAAGGGCGCGCCGGGTGCGGAGTTTGTTCCGGCGGATGATCTTCTTCTTCGGGTACAGGCCGTGAAAACGGAAGCGGAGATACCCTACATCCTGGAGGCATACCGGATAACGGAAGCGGCCATGAAGGCGGCCCTTGCGGCCGCGGAACCGGGGAAAACCGAGTGGGAGCTGGAAGCCGTGGCCCGGAGCACTATGCTCACACAGGGAGCGGAGGGGATGCCGTACCCCGCATGGGTCTGTTCAGGGCCGAATACGACGATGAGTTTGTGCAGGTCTACCGATAAAAAGATACAGCGGGATGAACTGGTGCAGTTTACCTTCGGCGCAAAGTACATGGGCTACTGCGGGAACATGTGCCGGCCTTTTGCAATCGGCTTCATACCTGCGGGCGCGAAGAAGCTCATGGATGCCGCGCTGGAGGCAATGGAGTACGCCCTGTCCGCAATCAGGCCCGGGGTCCCCGCGCGGGAGCTCTTCGAGGGATACCATTCAATCCTGTCTAAATACGGATATGAAGAGTTTACCCTCTACGGTCCCGCCCACGGGACCGGCCATTCCGAAGTGGAAGGTCTCTGGCTCGCGAGGGAGGCTGATTTCAGCGTGAAGCCGGGCATGGTATTCAACATCGACATCTGGCTTTCCGACGGTGAGTACGGTATGAGGTACGAAGACGGAGTCCTCGTAGAAAAAGACGGTCTGAAGGAGCTTACGAGTTACAGGCGGGAACCGATTACAATATGAACCGATTCAATCCCGGCAGGCTGCGGGCCCTGATAGAAGAACGGCGGGATGAAATCCTTGAATGGACCGGACGGTTAATCAGCTTTCCCAGTGAAAACCGGCCTCCCGCCGGCGGTGAGAGGGAAGCCCAGGAATGGCTTGCCGGAGAATGCCGTTCCCTCGGGCTCGAAGTCGACCGGTTCCGGCCGGATTCCGTGGAGGGCATCGAAGACCATCCCTCCTGGCTGCCGGGGCGTTCCTACGCGAACGGGCGGGAAAATGTCGTTGCCCGCTGGCCGGGAGTCCCCGGAGATGCCGGAGCGGCTTCCGGAGCCGGAGCACGGTCGCTGCTCTTAAGCGGCCATGCCGATGTTGCCCCCCTCGAGCCCGACAACTGGAAGGTGACCCGTCCCTTTACGCCGCTGATAAAAGACGGCCGGCTCTACGGCCGCGGTTCCGCCGACATGAAAGGCGGGCTTGCCGCCGCTTTCTGGGCGGTCAGAATCCTCAAGGAGCTGTCCTTCGAGCCCGCGGCGGACCTGTATTTCGAATCCGTAGTCGACGAAGAGTTTGCAGGCGGGAACGGGACCCTCGCGAGCAGACTGAAAGGGTATAACGCGGATTTAGCGGTGTATATGGAACCTTCGGCCATGGAAATCTGTCCTGCCGGGCTCGGAGCGTTTCTCGGGGATTTGAAGATAACCGGGAACGCCGGTATGCCGTTTACCGGTTACGAAATAGCAAACCCTGTGTTCGCCGCCGGCCGGGTAATAGAGCTGTTTAACGAGTGGCTCGAAATATGGCGCGGGGAGAATACCCATCCTCTTTTTACCGGCCCGGGAAAACAGCTGAATCTGCTGCTGTGGGATCTGTCCTCTTCCCCGCCGGGGCTTACCGTACAGATGGGGACCCCCGAGACTGCAAAGGTCTCGTGGATTGTATGGTGCTATCCCGGTATGGACGAAGAAAAGTTCTATGACGGTTTTTGGCGCTACTGGAAAAGAAAATTTCAGACTGATGATGTTCTCAAACCCTTTGGGTTCGATATTGTCCCGACCTATCACTTTATCAAGCCCTGGGAAAACGACACTGAGGACACTGCCGTAGAGTGTCTCCGAAGCGCGTATAAAGAATATACGGGCACCCGGCCGGTGACGGCGGGGGCCCCGTTTTCCAGTGACCTCGCGGTTTACGGTGAGGCCGGCGGGATGCCGGCGGTAATCCTCGGCCCGAGAGGAGACAACCTCCACGGTCCCGACGAGTGGGTCCTGACGGAGGATATCCTGGATCTAATCGGCATCTTCACCCGGCTTGCGGTCAGCTTGTGCTCGTGACAGCCCTGTAGAGCTGGTGAATGTTCTCCGGCGGCGTAGCGGGGGAGACGGAGCACGCCGACGAAAGGATGTATCCCCCCTTGCGGCCGACCGTTTCCGCGAGATACTTTGCGTGTGCATAGACTTCTTCGGGCGAACCGTTCTTGAGGATGCCTACCGGGTCGATGTTACCTTTGAGAAAGATCTTATCTCCTAAGCGCGCTTTGACCTCCTCGATGTCGGTATTCCCTAAGGGGGGCGGGTCGAGGGTATCGACACCGTCGTATCCGGCTTCCACCATCAAATCCACCCTGTCGCCGATGCTCCCGCAGGTGTGAACATAGACGAAGCAGTCAGTCTCCCGGTGTATTGTCTCCGTAATATACGCCTCGTAGGGGAGGACGAAGGTGCGGTACTGATCCCGGGATATGAATCCCCCGCCGGCGAAGGCCGACGAAACGAGGACCGCGTCCGGTCCGGCTTCCGCCTGCAGCAGTGCGAGCTCGGCAGCCCCCTCGGCGAGGCTCTTAAGCATTTCCCCCGCTTTATCCGGATCGTCCATGAGCGCCATGAGCCCTTCGGAGTAACCAAAGAGCTCCATGAACTGCGTAAAGGGAGAGAATATCTCGGAGGATATGTGTTTTTCCGCCCCCGCCTTCTCCGCGGCGAGGCGGACCGGATCGGTAACGTAGGGAGGAAAAAATTCCCGGCCCCGGGGAGGGGGGGAGGTTTCGAAGTCGTAGGAGTAGGGATAGGTGATCCCCGTTATGGAGTGGGGCTCGATGTAGTACAGCGCCTCCGGATCGACATCCTCGAACCGCGGGAGGTCGGCCTCGGAGAAGTGATGCACGTTGTCATTCGGGGGGCAGCGGCTGTACGATCCGTCGTCCCAATAAAGAATTGTTTCCCCGTCGCCGTCTTCTTTCTTTACTATGCGGTCTTCCCAGTCCGGCGGCCGCCCGGGAAGATTGACGAGGATTCCGTCGGCCTTGTACCGGTCGGCAAGCATGACAAGGGTGTCCGTAAACACCTCCGGGGAAAACCAGATAGTATAGGGCTCGAAGGGGGTGTTGAGCATATAGTGGCCTAAAGAAAACTGACAGAAAAACGGTACCCTGTCGGGTTTTTTCTTCTCCATCGCCAGACGTACGCGTTCTTTGCTGGTCATAGAAAAACTGTAGCAGACAATATTCCCGGGTGCAACACGGAAACCCCGACAATCCTCTTGACTTCCGGTCCTATTACATCTATATTTCGTCACATGACGAAATATGCGGTACGTGAAGGTTTGCCCGCCGCTGTGAAGATCGGAAAAGCTATCGACCATCCGCTTCGTGTCAGGGCGCTCGCCGCCCTGCGGGACCGGGAATTGTGTGTTTGCGAGCTCGTCGAACTCTTCGGCCTCGCTCCGTCCACGGTTTCGAAGCACATGAGCCTGATGGCCGGCGCGGGACTGGTAGATCGGAGACGGGACGGCAAATGGACCTACTACTCGGTCCCGAACGATCCGCCTCCGCCGATTGCCGGAGCGATCGACATGGTCATGGCATTGGCGGAGGACGACGAGACCGTCGCCGCTGATCGGCGGAGAGCCGCGAAACTTGAATGCCGCAGGGAGGACTGCTGTGAATAACGAAGCGAAGAAAGAAAATGTAAGACAACGATACGGGGAGATAGCCCGTTCGGGAGGCTCCTGCTGCTGCGGAGAGACCTCGTGCTGCGGCGGGACCGCGGATGAAAAGATAAGCGCTAAGCTCGGCTATACCGCAAACGACATGACGGAGGTCCCCGAGGGGGCCGACCTCGGATTAGGGTGCGGGAACCCGACCGCCCTTGCCCGGATACGGGAAGGAGAGACGGTGGTCGATCTCGGCTCAGGGGCGGGTTTCGACTGTTTTCTCGCGGCCCGAAGGGCCGGTCCAGCGGGGAGGGTCATCGGCGTCGACATGACCGCGGACATGATCGCCCGGGCGCGGGGCAACGCGGAAAAGGGCGGTTACGACAACGTCGAATTCAGGCTCGGTGAGATCGAGCATCTTCCCATCGCCGACGAAACGGTGGATCTCCTGATCTCGAACTGCGTTATAAATCTCTCTACCGATAAGCCCGCGGTATTCTCCGAAGCCTTCAGGGTCCTCAAGCCGGGGGGACGCCTCATGGTGTCCGACATTGTCCTCGACGGTCCCCTGCCCGAAGAGGTCCTAAACGACCCTGAAGCCTACTCCGCGTGCATTGCCGGGGCCGTCGAGCGCGGCCGGTATCTGGAAATGATCAGTGAAGCCGGATTCGTCCGGGTCCATGTCGAGACCGAGGCCCCGTTTACCGCGGACCTCATTGTGAATGCCGGGGCCGAATCAGCCTCTGTTCCGGAAGGGGCCGTGACAAGCATCAGCGTTTCGGCGGAAAAGCCTTAGGGCACGACGGGATTGATCCAGGTGACTCCCGGAAAACGGGAGAAATCCGAATCCGTTGAATAGAGGGTCAGACCGTATTCCCGGGCGAGGGCGGCGATGTGGGCATCCGTCACGAGGTTTCCCACTGCCTGACCTGCTTCGAGGAGGGAGGAGAAGACGTTCCAGTGGTTATCGGTGGGAACGGCGATCCTGACGCACGGCAGGCGGAGCCAGCTCCGAACCCGGTCGAGTGCCTGATCGAGAGTAAGGGGCCGTTCGAAGACCCGGTGATTCGTGGAAATCCGGATAAATGCGGAGATGACTGTCCAGCAGAGATAGACCGATTCACTTCCCGATAGGGCCGAGTCCCAAAAAACGCGGGCCTCCCGGTGGTGGGGACTGAAGCTGTCTTCCGCGTAGAGGAGAATGTTGGCATCGACGAGCATCACCGTACATCCTCTCCTTCTATACGGGAAAGGAGTTCCTGAACATTATCCAGACTGTATCCCTGTTTGAGACCCATGTTTCTCGGCTCGGTGCGGTACTCCTTGCGGGATTCTTCCTTTTCGCGGCATTCCAGGCCCCTGCGGATCGCTTCATTGAGTACGTACTTGAACGGTAATTTATCCTTTTCCGCCCGGTCCCGCAGTTTTTCTAGGACATCGTCATGGATGTTTACAGTCGTTCTCATAGCATGATGCTAATGCATCAGTTTAAAAGATGTCAAGTCATTCCTTCCTGAGCTGCCGCCGAATCACACCAGCAGCCAGAGGACCAGGACGGCAAGCCCTAAGGAAAAACTAACGAACAGTCCCTGGAAGTTCCGCGGCCGTTCCCGGACGAGCTCGAGCACCTTGGAGCCCGGCCCGCTGACGGCCGCGAAGAAGAGGACGACACCCCCGGCGGTAATGTAGAGTGTTTTCAGGAGGTTGTCCGCCGAAAAGAAGACGGGGTCGGCTGCCCCCGCGGCCCCGGCAGCTCCGCCTAAGAGCCGGTATACGAAGGAGAAGATACGGGAAGCGGCGGCGCCGCCGGCTATGCACAGGAGCCCGAGGAATCCCATGGACAGAGTAAGCGGGAGACGCCCGGTTCCCGGCAGCCCGCCGCGCGCAGGGGCGGATGCGGACACCGCTCTACCGGTACCGCTTGCGGCTGCCGCGGGCACAGAGCGCTTCCCGCCGCGTTTCCTTTCGGGCCAGAAGATCCTCGACAGCTTGATAAAGGAAGCTACCGTGCCTACCGCCGCGGCGGTGAGGAGATAGTAATGAACGCTTCCTTTTAAAGCGTAGGTCACCGCCGTCTTGCTTGCGTACCCGTTGAAGGGGGGAACGGCGCTGATCGCGAGGGCCCCTATCGCGAAGCACACCAGGGTCACGGGGAGACGTTCCCCCGCGGCGCGTAAGTATTTCCCCGCGCGTCTGAGAACATATACGTTCCGTTCCCCCGAGCTGTCTATGGCCGACCCGACGCTCAAGAACAGCAGCCCCTTGAACAGGGCATGATAGAAGGCATGGAGGAACGCCGCCGACATAAGGAGTACTCCCGCGGGAGTATGAATGCCCGCATGGATTGCCGCCCCCCAGGCGCCTACCACGTATCCGATTTGACTGACGGAATGGTAGGCGAGGAGCCTCTTCGCGTCCTTCTGGGAGAGGGCGATGACCACGGCGACTAAGGCGGTCGCCGCCCCGGCGTAGCCTAAGAGCCGGCCGACACTCCCTCCCCTAGGCACGATCAGCATGATCCGGGAGAGGGCGAACAGCGGCGTCTTTATCAGCACCCCCGACAACACCGCGGAGATCGCGTGGGGGGCTAGGGCATGGGCGTCGGGAAGCCATCCGTACAGGGGCATGACCGCCACCCGGATGGCAACGGCCGCAACTATCAGGGCGAAGGACACGACGGCCGCCGTGCCTCCCCCGTCGGGAAGGGTTTTGAGTCCCGCGGCGATTCCCTCGTAGGAGAGGTTTCCGGTCAGCCGGTAGAGGCCGTACAAACCGACTAGGAAGAACACCATTGCCGCCGCGCTCACCATGAGGTAGGAAAACGAGGCGAGGGCCGCCCCCGCTTTCTGGGAGCTTGCTATGAGTACGTACGAGGCAATGCCTAAGATTTCCAGGCAGACAAAAAGATTGAACAGATCTGCGGTCATGATCGCCGCGGCTAAGGCCGCGGTCTGGATGAGGAATACGGCGCTGAAAACGGGGCCCCGCGGTCCCGCCGAGAGAGAGTATATCCACGCGGCACCGCCTAATGAAAAGCCTAAGATATTCACCAGCCAGGCAAGGCCGTCGAACCGGAACCGGATACCGATCCCGGAATACCAGTTTCCGACGACCCCTTCTATCGACTGCCCGGCGAAAACGATTGGGGCCGTGTAGAGAAATACCGCCCAGGGGAGCGCGAGCCCGATAAAGACCCCGATATACTCGACGGCCGTACTCGTCCTGCCCCGGAAAAAGGCTTTGGAGCAGTAGGCAAAAGCAGAACCGATGAGGGGAAGCAGGACCGGCGCGAAAACGATGTTTTCAGGACTCATCGTGGACCTTTTCCCGGATGATGTCGATATTATAGGTTCCCGCGGCCTTGTACAAACGGAACGCGAGGGCGAGGGCGAAAGCGGTCACGCATACCCCGATGACTATGGCCGTGAGCATGAGGGCCTGCGGGACGGGATCGACAAACACCCCATTTTCGCCGCCTAAAATCGGCGCGTTTTCTCCAATCTCCCCGCCTTCGAGAATGAAGAGAATAACCACCGCGCTGTTGATGAGAGTGAGTCCGAATATCTTCTTGATGATGTTCTTTTTCGCCACTATCCCCCAGAACCCGATAAGAAAGAGGACCAGTAAAAGCATCCGTTCTACGATCACATCTCTTCTCCCAGCATAGAGATACACAAGAGACCGATTCCGGCGCCGACTTTGAGCCCGATAACGGCGTTCAAGAGGATTATGAAGGCCGCGGGCATCGTCATGAGGTTTTCCACGGGATTTCCGAAAAATCCCTTTCCCGCGGGGATTCCGCTCAAAGACGCGAGGACGAAGAGGAGGAGAGCACCGGCCTCGAGACGGTTCAAAGCGGCGGCGTCGGCGAAGGCGGCCGAAGTGTTCAGCCCGCTGCCTAGGGCGAGAAAGATGATACCCGACGCGATGATCACTCCTCCCTGAAATCCGCCGCCCGGAGACAGATGTCCGTACACCATCACATAGACACCGAAGATGAGGACGATAGGCCCGATCTTCCCCGTGACGACCTCTATCAGATTCGTACGCAGGGTATGGGACCTCCGTTTCTCCGCGGGGAGGCTGAAGGCCGAAGCCCCGCCGGTTTCCTCCCTTTTTTCGGAGGCCATCATCTCTTTGATCTTTTTTAATATTCCTATAGTACCGCTTACGGCGACCAGTAATACTATGGTTTCGCCCATCGTATCGAAGGCCCGGTACCCTAAATAGATACCGCTGACTAAGTTCGGAGCTCCGGTTTCGTTTTCGCCCGCTTCCTGCAGATAATCCCTCGCCGAAGTCGGCCAGGGAGAATCGAGGAGAAATACGGTCACGAGGACGGCGGCGATGATGCCGACGGCGGTCACCGTACGGATGATAGATGCGGCGGAGTTTCCTTTTTTCAACGGTCGGTGTCCTTTCTGCTCGTGTGCCGGATGACCCCGACAAAGACCACCGTCGTCACCCCGGTACCGACGGCCGCTTCGGTGATGGCGACATCGGGAGCATTGAGAAGATAGAACAGGAGGGCGCTGATGAGGCTTATCGCCGATAATGCGATGATACCGTGAAGCAGGTCCTTCGCGACGAGGGAATAGAGGGCAAGGACTATAATGAGCACCAGAATGATAACGATCATTTCTTGTCTTTGTCCTTTGGTCTCCACGGCAAAATTCCGGCATTCCAGGTGAACCGGGCAACGATATGAGACCCGGTGGGCGCCGAAACGAGAAAAAACAGAGTAATAATTATCAGCCGCACGGTAACAGCGGGACCGGGGGACAGCGCCAGAGCGCCGATAAAGACGGAGAGCACCGCGGTCGTTCCGCTGAGGGAGCCGCTTTGGAGCCGGGAATACGGATCCGGAAAACGGAACAGCCCGACTAAACCGGCGATACTGAAAACGACGGCGGAAAGAAAGGCCGCCCCTGCTATGATCAGTCGTACCATATCACTCATACCTCCCGGGCTTTTATTCGGTCATACGGTCTCTCAGGAATCGTGCGACGGCAAGGAATCCTAGGAAACCGAATATGTCATAGACCAAGGCGACATCGAGATAGATCGCACGGTCTTGCCGTACCCCCCGAAGGACTAAAAAGGCCAACACAATGCCGGAGAGGATATTCAAGGCTACAAGGCGGTCCGCCGCCGAAGGGCCTAAGATTAGACGGAGGATGCACACGACGGCACAGACGATCATGAACCACTGCATGATGTCGAGGAGAATCTCTCTCATCTCCACACCCTATGGAGGACCTTTTCCATTCGGCCTTTGATTTTCTCCCCCGCTCCCCGGGAATGGGTCGTCGTGCAGAACGACCAATGTACCGTAAGATGATCGTCGTTGAGATCGACGGTAATCGTCCCAGGAGTCAGGGTTATGGAATTCGCTAAGGTCATTCTCGCCAGATCGGAATGGAGAGATGTCCGAAAATGGACGATCCTCGGCTGCATCTTCCGCGTCACCACCGCCGCGAGCATCCTGAAGCTGGCGGCATACAGATAGTAGATGACAAGAAAAAAATACAGAATGAAAAAGAGCGGGTTCGGGACAAAGAACCGGATGCTCGCCTGGTGGTGGGCGAGGAATACCTCGTAAGTGAACGCCGCGACGATGAGCGCTCCGATGCCCCCGGCGAGAAGGGAGTATAACTCGAACCGGGGAGAGAAGATGAGCCACACCCCGAATAATGCCGCCGCCGTTATGATGAACCGTACGAGCCGCCATTTCCGTTCCGCCCGCATATTACCCTTCCTTATTACAGAGGATCCGGTAAAACTCTTCAGCGGTCTTTGCTCCGTCTAATTCTTTCCGAAAAGACTCGTCATGAAGAAGACGGGCGAGTTTCGATAACAATCTTATATGAAGATTCCCGCTCTTAGGCGGTCCCGCCATGAGAAATACGAGAGAAACAGGCTCTCCGTCACAGGCGCTGAAATCCCGGGGAGGATCCAGCCGCGCCGCGGCGAAGACGGTGCTCTCCACCGCAGCGGAGTGGGCATGAGGGACGGCGCACCCGTGCCCGATACAGGTCGTCCCGATTTCCTCCCGGGCGAAGATATCCCGGGCAAGGGCATCGGCGTCGGTTATTCCGCCGGCTTCTTTGAGTACCCCGGTCAAACGGCGGATGATCTCCTCTTTCGTCTCTTCAGGAGGATCCAGCAGTATGGTTTTCGGCGAAAGCCTCGTGCAAATACCACCCATTCCTATACCTCTTCTTCTTCCGGGACCAGTCCCGCGGCCCAATCCACCGGCAGTGTAAACATGATTCCCGTTCCGGGGTTCTCGAGCTCGCCGACTACCTCGTCGACTAAAGCCTTGACCCTTTCGATAGTAGCTTCCTTCCGTATGACCGAGAGTATCGTCTTGTTGTAGGGCTTGTTGCCCTTCATGAACTCCTTGAATCCCGCGAAAAGGGGAACCTCGTAGGTGAGAAACCGCCCCATCCCTTCGGAATCGACGATCGTAGCCCCGGTGACACCGGCTTCGACATAGGCCTGAAGCACTTCCTCGAGATACTCTTCGTCGTTCAGGACAAAAACCAGCAACTTCATACTAACTCCGGTACGTCTATTATATAGGATTGAATTCGAAATACAAGATGATAAGGAGTTCTTCGTTTGCCCGCCGAGGCCGATTTCCCAAGTCGGCTAAATAGATTATACTCAACCCATGGCTCGAAACAAGAAAATGGTTACAGGACAACTGCAGATTAACGCAAAGGGGTTCGGATTCGTCCGGATGGAGGACGATCCCGACATCTTTATAGGATACGACGGTCTCGCGAACGCGATGGACGGGGATACCGTCGAGGCGGTGATAACGGAAAAAGGCCGGAAGCCCGCGGGCAAGGTCGTGAAGGTGGTCGAGCGTTCCGGACGCAACATCGTCGGTGTTTTCCGGCGGACCGACCGCGGCGGCAAGGTGTATCCCGAAGACGACCGCCTTCCGTCGTCCCTCCTTATTCCGGGAGAAGAGGTCCGGAAACACCGGAAGGGGGGAGAACTCAAAGATGGGATGATCGTCGTCGCGCGGCTCACCGAGTGGGATGATCCGTCGAAGAAGCCTGTAGGGACCATCGTCGACATCGTAGGCGACAAGGACGAGCCGGGAATAGACCTGAAGGTAGTGGCCCTCTCCCGGGGCCTTCCCCTCGATTTTCCGGAAGAGGTTATTCGGGAGGCGGAGAAGCTCCGCGATCCGGATATAAAAACCGTTGTCAAGGAGCGCACGGACCTGAGGGACCTCGACTGCTTTACCATCGACCCGGACACGGCGAAGGATTTCGACGATGCTGTGTCCCTCCGGCAGCTTCCGTCCGGACTCTTCGAACTAGGGGTGCACATCGCGGATGTGAGTTACTATGTCCGGGAAAACAGCATCCTAGACACCGAGGCGTGGAAGCGGGGGACTTCGGTCTATTTTGTCCGGCATGTACTCCCTATGCTCCCCGAACGGCTTTCTAACGTCATCTGCAGTTTGGTGCCGGGGAAGCCCCGTCTCGCTTTCAGCGTGATCATGCAGGTGAGTTCCACCGGTAAGGTTGTGAGCTACCGGATCGAAGAAACCGTTATCGAGAGCAAGCACCGGTTCACCTACGAGGAGGCCGAGGCCGTAATCGAAGGCAAAGAACACAAGTATGCGTCCGCCGTTCATCTCATGCAGATGCTCAGTCAAGTCCTTAGGAGACGCCGCGAAGAGCGGGGAAGCATCGACTTCGACATGAGTGAGGCGGTCATCATCCTCGACGACGAGGGTATTCCCCGGTCTATCACGCCGAAGGAGCGCCTCGAATCGCACCGCCTCGTCGAGGAGTTCATGCTCCTCGCGAACAGGACCGTCGCCGGACACATCGTATCGGAGGAGAAGAAGCGGAAGACGAAGATCCCCTTCGTGTACCGTGTCCACGAAAAACCGCCCGAGGCGGACGTGAGGTCCTTTTTATCGGTAGTGGAGAACCTCGGTATTCCGTACAAGATTGGAGACACCGTCGAGCCGGACGACTACCGGAACATCCTAGGGATCATCGAGAACCTCGAGTTCAAGGATTTCGTCGAAAAGATCGCACTGAGGTCCATGACAAAGGCGGTGTACAGCACCGAGAACATAGGTCACTTCGGTCTCGCCTTCGACGCGTATGCCCACTTTACCTCGCCCATCCGCCGGTATCCGGACCTAATCGTACACCGCCTTTTGAAGCGCTACCTCGGATGGCTCCCCGCGGGAGGCGGTAAAGGAAACGGCGAGAAAGAAAAAGCCTCGAGGAAGGGAAAGAGGAAACCCCCCGTCTCCGGCAAGCTCCACGGTTTTCTCGAAAAGACATGCGCCCAGAGCAGCGAGCGGGAAAAGATCGCCGTCTCGGCCGAACGGGAATACACCAAGATCAAATCCCTCGAATTCCTTTCACAAAAGATCGGCCACACCTACGAGGGGGTCATCTCCGGGGTCACCTCTTTCGGGCTCTTCGTGGAGCTTTCCCACTACCTCATCGAGGGACTCGTCCCTCTGTCGGAGATGAAGGACGATTACTACACCTACGACGAGGAAAATCATCAGTACACCGGGAAGGAGACCGGCAAAGTCTACCGCCTGGGAGATCCGGTGAAGGTCAAGATACTCCGTGTCTCGGTGGACGACCGGAAAGCCGATTTTACCTTCGTGTAGAGCGGGTGCCGGCCGTTCATGCGACGTTGCTCTCTATTGGAAAGGTAATCGTAAATACCGGGTGGGGTTTCCGTTTCAGTTCGAGTGTTCCCTGGAGCTGGACCACAAGGGCCGAAACTAATTGCAAACCGAGAGTTTTTGCGCCGTCTACATCGACCTCTTCGGGAAACTGACGGCCGGTATTCGAAAGGGTCAGAGTATATCGGTTAGAGACTTCATCTTCCCTTAGAGTGACGGTGAAGCGGGCTTCTTCTTCATCCGTAAAACCGTATTTTATTGCGTTCGTGGCTATCTCGTTTACTATCAACCCTAAAGGGATAGCCGCTTTTACGGGAATACTCACATCTTCAGTAGTATTAACTATCTGTACATTTTTATAAGCGGTGAAAGAGAATACCGACTGTAGAAGCTCTTGGAAGTATTCTTTTACCTCAATGCGTTCTATATCGTCGTGCCGATGGAGTTTTTCGTGGACTAAGCTGATTGCATCTATTCGGTGTACTAGGTCGGATAAATCTTCTTCGGTTTCTTCATCTTTCAGTCTGATAAGAGAAGATACCATGCTGAGGTTGTTTTTTATCCGATGGTTGAGCTCTTTCATAAGGAAGTCTTTTTCCATTAACGCCGATTTCAGTTCCGCTTCCGCCTGTTTTCTGTTGGAAATATCGACAATGGTTCCCCGCAGTTTTACCGGTATTCCGTCAGAAAGTTCAACGGTAACATCATCCCGCAGCCACACAAAATCACCGTTCTTTGCGAGAAAGCGGTATTCAAAGCGGTGGTCTTTGCCCTGTTTTGTACATTGGTTACAATAATCCGTAGCCCAGTTTCTGTCCTCGGGGTGGATTCTATCGGCCCAGAACTTGAAATTACTCCATTCGGAGGGTTCATAGCCGAGGAGGCTTTCCACCTGTGGGGCGACATAGGTCCACCTGTCGCGGGTAATATCGTACTCCCACAAAACGGCCCCCACCGATTCCGCCATTTTCCTGTACTTCTCCTCGCTGTCCTGCAATTCCCTTGCTTTAGTATACTGTTCCGTCACGTCCCGAAAGACTAATACCACACCGTTTATCCCGCCGCTGTCATCTCGTATAGGAGCGGCGCTGTCCGCGATTTGATATTCCTTTCCCCCTTTCGATACGAGTACGGTATGATTGGCAAGGCCGACAATGTTCCCCGTCCGCATGACCTTTTCCACGGGATTGTCCGCGGTTTCCCGGGTATTTGCGTTTATGATCTTAAATACTTTTTCCAGCTGTATTCCTTTAGCATCTTCTTCCTTCCACCCACAGAGACTCTCAGCAACCGGATTCATCCAGGTTACCTGTCCCTCCGCATTGGTGGATATTACCCCGTCTCCTATAGATTTGAGGGTGGTGCGCAGGTTCTCCTCCTTTGCCCGTATTTCACGTTCCGCTTGTTTCCGTTCGGTAATGTCCCGTGCCGCCGCGTATATCTTCGTTCCGATCGGGGTAGACCGCCACTCTATCCAGCGGTACGAGCCGTCTTTGCAGCGAAAGCGGTTTTCGAAACTCGTTACATCCTCTTGGGCCTCGAGCTTTATTAATGCCCTTAAAGTAACCTCTCTGTCGTCTTCGTGCACAAAATCGATAAATGAGCGGCCTTCGAGCTCGGACACAGAATACCCGAGTACCTTCTCCCACTCAGGATTCAGCCGGATAAACTCCCCTTCAGTACCGGCTATGCAGAGCATATCGAGGCTCGATGTAAAATATCGGTCTAATTCCTCGCTCTTCTCGGCGAGTTCTTCGGCGGTCTGCTCGTATTTGATAAGCGCCGTGTTGAGGTGCTCCTTCTGCCGCTTCAGTTCCACATGGGCGCTGTAGAGACGAAAAGCCATTTTTAGCGAAGCCAGGAGGACCGTCTCTCCGGAGTCTTTTACGATATACCCGTATGAGGTAATCCCCTCCGTCTTTTCCACCACTTCCGGTTCAGTATGGGAAGAGAGGAAAACTATCGGAACATCCTTTTCTTCAAGGATGATCTCAGCCGCTTCAGTCCCGTCCATTTTGCCGCGGCCTAAATCGATATCCATCAGAACAAGGTCGATATCTTCTTTGAGGACCGTAGCTAAGGCTTTTTGGGCATTATACGCGGTTATCACTTCGTAACCACTCTTTGTGAGCATCGCCGCCTCATGCATGGCAATGAGGGCTTCGTCTTCAACGAGAAGGATTTTTTTAGACATTCAATATATCCTTAATATAGGATGCAGCAGCTTCGGCCAGTCGAGACTTTCCTATCCGCATCGAGCAGGGATTTGCCGGTTTTTCCCCGCCGCGGGCCGTTTTTTTCATGGTACAATATGTCCGATCTTTCATGCCAGGAAACGGTCAAGAGCTTCACCTCGGAGGACGGACCGGCGGCGCCCCGCTATTTGACGTTCAGTTACTTCGCTTTCTCCGGCCGCTCGAAGACCGTCCTGGAAAGACCGGATCTCCGAGCAGGTGGTACGGGTCGTTGAACCATACTGTGAGAACACTGGGCTCCAGCTTCGGAGCGGGTTCCCAGATGCTCACACTGAGCCGGGCCCGCGCCGATTCTCGTGGAACCCGCCCCCTCCCGCTTTACGTCACGCCATCCCGTTCCGCTTTCGGCGCTTACCTGCGCCGTCAGAATCACTGCAAGCAAGGCTGCAAACAGATAATGTGATCTTTTTATACCACCACCTCAGCAGTTTTTATTGTAGGACGGGTAATGAGGGGCGTCAAGGAAAGTCTTTTTTATTCGTAGCCGTAACCGCTGAAGGAAGATTCGACATCATCGCCGACACATAGCTGCGGTTCCGGTCGCCTGCGGGGGATATCTTCCAATGCCTTTTCGCTTCCCGCAAGACGGGCTAGACGTCTTGCACTCTCACGTTCTATGAGGGCCCGGAGTCCCTCATGTATTACTGCGGTGCGCTCCTTAATGCCCGTCATTTCCTGTGCCTCGGCCATGAGATCGTCATTGATATTCAAGGTAGTACGCATGGTTTGCCTCCATATGCATTAAATATACAACATCTGGTGACATATTGTTTGCACCGCATACATGTTCCAGCTGTATGGCCGCAGCCTCTTCGGAATCGTCCGGCCGGACTTTTTTTCATCGGTTAACTAAAAGCCCCGCCGAAACCGGCTGTTAAGGGATGATAAATCGCTTCGAATATTCGGCTAACTGCGTATACAAAGGCTTCGCCGTGGCGATGAAGGTCTTTATCTTTTCAAACCTAAGGTCCAGATATTCGTGAGCCAGGATGTTCCGCAGTAATGCGTTTTGTGACAAGCCTTCCGCACTTTCGGCGGGAAAGTCTTCAAGGGAGGTAAGATTTTCCAGCGATTCCCTGTATGTTTGTGGTATTCTTTTCTTCTCAGATGCAAGAAGTATTTTCGCTATATCAATTGAAGCGTTGACGATGTTTTCGATAAATCGTTCTACATTCCTGCGAAAATCGTTATCTTGAAGATACCGTTTTTTCGTAATGTCTTCAAAGTGGGAAAAATCCGCTAATTCGGTTTCCAGGAAATCAATTATTCTCATAAGGCGTTCGCTATCGGCTTCGGAAAGAGAGCGTGACCGCTGTTTGATTGTCCAAAAATCCTTGACGAAGCCGCGGAAATCTTCCGCTTCAGTGCTTGCCCGTGCATAGAGATGATGATAGAGAGACTCGTCCTTTACGGACAGCGGAACGCCTTCGCCAAAGACTGAATATACCAGCGTTACCGGGGCCCTGTTGAGGACCACGAGATCAACATTATTTTCTGTTATTGTCTCCACATTCCGCCATATCTTCTCTTCATCCTTGTCGACATACTCGGTTTCCAGGCCCCTCATGTCTTTCGGCGGGTGGAAATAAACTGCAATGTCGATATCAGATTCCGTTGTGAGATTACCTTTGACGGCTGATCCGAACAAAAAGGCCAATACAATATTTTCACATTGAGAAAAATAGCGGCGTAATTCCTGTGTGAGGAAAGAAATCGCTTTCATTAACTCTTTATCATAAGGAAAAAGGCGAATTCCTGCAATAATAGCCCGGCAAACACCCGGGCCGGGTTATCCCTCTTCACAAGGGCCCCAAACCGGACAAGCGGATACTTCTTTCTATACGTGCATCTCTTATCTAATGCCCCAAAGCTTGGGGTTTTCTGAAAGTAAAGTCTTACTTGTATTGACTTTACAGTTTGAATCCGATTCAAAGCGAAAATTTCCTATAAATTCCCCAGATGCAAGCAATTAACTGGGGAAGAACCCCAAGCTTTGGGGCATTAACCATTTGTTAAGGGATACCGAAGCAGCGGTAACAAATTTCATCCTAAACATGCAAGTGTAGATATAGGATGTATATGCTTAGTCACTTGCAGTTAACGAAAAAAATCCAGGTGATGAATGCTCATATTGAGTATCGTCAGGTCATACTCTTGTAGAAACGATTGCCATTGGGGTTTGAATAAAAGCACTATCCCCAGCGGCCAGGGTGCATTGTCTGATCTCCATTTTCCTGTTCCGCGCGAGGAGGGTCCTCTTGCGGAGCCGGATCGACTTGGGGGTAATCTCCACCAGTTCGTCTTCCCGGATGAATTGGATGGCCCGTTCCAGGGTCATGGGAAGAATTACGTTTAAATCAAAATTTTGGAAGAGCCTCACCTATTGTTTAACGCTATTCTTACATACTGCTAACCATTATCTAAATGGATAAGAGCATTATTGTGACAACAAATCTTAAAGGAGCAAAGAATGATACTACGAAAAATCGGGCTAATGATATGTCTCATGATAATTACAGGGATGACGGCATTTGCCGGAGGAGCTCAAGAGAGCGGAGAAGAATCGGCGGCGGAGCCTCAAAAGTACGGCGACCTGCGGCTTGGACTTGTGGACAAAGATGGGGACCTTGTCGCGG
>CAZXMO010000056.1:0-23688 GCA_964641125.1 uncultured Spirochaetales bacterium | reverse complement strand
GAACGGCTCTTCGATTACGGCGGTCAAGGGCGGCAAATCGGTTGATACCTCCTTGGGCTTCGGGACTATGTGCGGGATTCCTATGGGGACGAGGGCGGGAGATTTCGATCCCGATATCATCCTCTATTTGATCGAACGGATCGGGATGAGTCCGCGGGAGGTCAAGGATTTGATCTATTCCGAGAGCGGCCTCAAGGGGATAAGCGGGATTTCCAACGATGTACGGGACATCGAAGCGGCGGCCGGGAAGGGAAACAAGCGGGCTAAGCTTGCCTTAGAACTACTCGCCCATTACGGGCGGAAAACCATAGCGGCGATGGCGGCCTCCATGACGGCTCCCCTCCACGCGGTGATCTTTACAGCGGGGATCGGAGAAAATCAGTCATCCGTCCGGGAAGCAATGTGCCGGGGACTCGAGTTCATGGGGGTCCGCATCGATCCCGGGAAGAACAGGGACACGAGAGACGAGGCGGTCATATCCGCACCGGATTCTCCGGTAGCGGTTATCGTCGTTCCCACGAACGAGGAGCTGATGATAGCCTTGGACACCGAACGGATAGTAACCTCACGGAAATGAACAGGAAGGACACGGAGAAGATGCACGATTCGATAACCGACGTTCCGGGAATCAAAGTGGGACATGCGCAAGACGCTGAAGCCGCCACCGGCTGCACGGTCATCCTCTTCGAGGACGGTGCGGTCACCGGCGCCGACGTCAGGGGAGGAGGACCGGGAACCCGGGAGACCGACGCCTTGAATCCCGTCAATTTCGTAAACGAGGCGCACGCGGTCTACCTCGGCGGGGGAAGCGCCTACGGCCTCGAGGGCGCCTCAGGTGTCATGCAGTACCTCGAAGAGCGTAACAAAGGGCTCGACGTCGGGGTCGGGGTCGTGCCCATCGTTCCGGGAGCGGTCCTCTTCGATCTTCCGGTAGCACGGTCGGATGTCCGTCCGGACAAAGCAATGGGATACCGGGCCTGTATTAACGCGGTAAGCCCCAATGTCGAGATGGGTAACGTCGGCGCCGGCACCGGCGCCACTGTGGGAAAACCCGCGGGGATAGACTATATGATGAAGGGGGGGCTGGGAACCGCGAGCTGTGTAACGAGAAACCTTATCATAGGGGTCTTAGTGGCGGTCAACTGCTTCGGCGACATCATCGATCCCGCCGCGGGCAGTCGAATCGCGGGGGCCCTGGCCGAGGACAAAAAGAGCTTCGCCGACTCGGTCCGGGTGCTTGCGAAGGCCCATCAGGAGGGAAGTCCCGTTTTTTCCGGAAACACCACCTTAGGGATGATCGCTACAAACGCTAAACTGACAAAGGCCCAGGCGACAAAAGTAGCCCAAATGGCCCACGACGGGTTCGCCCGGACCATCAATCCCATCCACACCATGTACGACGGGGACACCGTCTTCTGCGCGGCCACCGGCGAGGTTGACACCGATCTTACTACGGTTGGCTCCCTCGCCGCCGAAGTAACAGCCAGGGCGGTCATCCGGGCGGTCAAAGCGGCCGAGTCGGCCTACGGCATCCCCGGGTACCGGGAAATCCTCGAACGGCGGAAGGGATAGAAGGGATAGAAAGGATAGTCGCTCCGGAGGCTTACCGGAAAAACCGCTCCCGCAAAAAATCCTGTGCCGTCACCGGATTCCCCTCCCGGATAATCCCGCGGAGCTCGTCCCTGAGGGACTCGGTCAGGATCCGGTCGATGGTTTGCAGATACTTAACGCTCGCCTCGATGGCGGCCTTTCCGTCCTCCCTATAGGGGTATTGGTCCATCGAATACCACCCCTCGTAACCGGTTTCTTTCAGCCAGAAGAGGAGCTCCACGTAGGCGGGGAAATGAACGCTTCCCACGATCATGTCGTCGTCCCAGGTGCCGTAGTTGTCGTTGAAATGCATGTGGAAGAGCTTGTCCGGCCCGTACTCCTGCAGCACCACCGCCGCTTCCGCCACATTCTCGCCGGCAACGAAGCTATGCCCGGTGTCGATGGTAACTCCGACATTGTCGAGGCCTATCTCCTTGACAACGAGAAGGGTATCCGCCGCCCGGGCCATAAAACAGACATTCCGCGGCTCCTTCGGTTTGTACTCCAGGGCGAACCGGATGTCCGGGGCGCTCGCAGCTACCGCGGTCAGATTCTCCACCAGCCATCTTCTCTCGGAGCGGAAATCGCTCTGCAGGACGTAATCGTATCCGTCCTGACCGGGCCAGATATTGATCGTCGCGCATCCGAGCTTTCTGGCGATCTCCACGCACTCGAGGGTATACTCCACCGCCTCCTCACGGGTCCGGGGGTCTTTCGCCGACAGGGTCCCCCTTCCCCACCGGCGCTGGCTGAAATGGTCGGGAATGACCGAAACACACGCGAGATTATACTTATCGAGGAGCGACCTGACCTCCTCGGCGTTCTCCAAGGTCACGTCCCAGGTAGTCACCAGCTCGATCCCTTCCACCCCTTCGATCTCCGACGCTTGGCGAATCAATTCCTCTTTTTCGGCTACTTCTTTGTAGCCCCCCGAGAGAAACCGGTCGTTGGTGTTTCCGAGATTCCCGAGAATAACCGAATACTTGATCATACCTTCTCCTCCTTCGGTGCATAATACGAAGTGATTCTCATTATACCGCACCTTTTCTCTTACCTACAGAGAAAATATATGTTATCTTTTTAGTATGGATACTACGGTAAACGGCTCCTACGATAAGAGGGGCTACTGGCACCCGCCTAATCCCGCGCGGTTTTCGCCGCTATGGGAAAAGCCGAGGACACTCAAGGGCATTCTTGCCTACATCTTCGGCTGGGGCGGCTTTTTGTGGCCGCGGAACGCTATGTACGCGGGTCTCGCGGTCTTTACCTATTACGTCCTGCAGCCGGGCCTGCAGGTCACCGCCGAGCTCGGAGCAGGCTGGATGGGACTGATGCTGCTTCGCAATATCGTGCTCATATGGATCATCTTCGGCTCCTATCACCTCTTTCTCTACACCCTGAAGCTTCAGGGGACCGAACGAAAATACAATCCCTCCTGGCTCGAGAGGAAGAACAAGAAGTTCCTCTTCAACAACCAGCTCGCCGACAACATTTTCATGAGCACCGTATCGGGGGGGCTCATCTGGACGGGGTACGAGGTACTCTACGTCTATGCCGCGGCGAACGGATACACTCCGCTGTACTCCTGGGCGCAGAGCCCGGTGTGGTTCATAGCCTTCTTTCTCCTGATCCCTTTTATCCGGGAGGCCCATTTCTACTTCATCCACCGGCTCATCCACTGGAAACCTCTTTTCAAGTCGGTCCATTACGTCCATCACAAGAACCCCAATCCGGGGCCGTGGTCGGGGCTGTCGATGCACCCGGTGGAGCACCTCCTCTACTTCAGCGTCCTCCTGATCCACTTCGTCATCCCCTCCCATCCGATCCATTTCTTCTACAACGCCCAGCTCACCGCGCTCACTCCCGCGGGGGGACACGACGGCTTCGAGGGACCCCTGATGCGGGGACTCTTCCCGGCGGGGGATTATTTCCACTACCTCCATCACAAGCACGTAAGCTGCAACTTCGGCACCGGCACCGTCCCCTTAGACAGGTGGCTCGGAAGGTTCTACAACGGCGAGGGGAAGTACCCGTATACCCTGAACTGGGCGCAGAAAAAGAGAGGGAAGGCGGCTGAGGAATAGAGTTCTTTCTTAGTACTTGGATATACGCTTTAAGCACCGGCGGAGGCGCGATTTCGGAAGGGATCGACTATGGTAAGGGATTCGATCTCCATGCCGTGCTGAAGATCCTCGGTGTAGAGAACATCGGCCGATGCCTCCAATGCCGCCGCCACGATCATCGCATCCCAAAATGAGAGAGAATATCTCTTGAAAAGCGCTGTTCCCGAGAAAAAAAGGGAGAGTGTCTGTTCTATCACTCGACACCGGCTCATAAAATGGATCTCTTTGAGGGCAACTACATACGGCAGCTTAAATTTTCCTGCGAAAACTTGGAAGAATTCCGCTAATACTTGAGTGGAAATCGAGACCGTACCCGAAGAATACTCATCCGTAATCAACTGACGCGCGCTGTCCCGCTTCTCGAGAAAGTTTACATCATGAGCGTAGAGAAATATGTTCGTATCAATAAAACACCTACCGCTCATGGAGCTCCGCCCGGTTCCAGCGAAAATCTTTCATGTTCAGGCCGTTTTCATTCATGAGCCGGAGCCACTCGTCGAGGAATACGTTCTTATCCGTCTTATACCTTTCGACGAGCTCTCTCAGATAATCCCTGATTAGTCCGTTCACCGACGTATCCATATCCAGGGCGGCCTTACGGGCGTCCTTCAGGAGCTCCTGATCGATCGATAAGGTAAGATTTCTTTTCCTACTCATAACACAGCATAAGTGTAACACATTTTCCGTGCACCGTCTACTCGGCGAAGACCCGGGAAAGGTCTAGTGAAAGGCCTTCGAGGACGGTACACGGCACAACGGCGTCCTTCAGATACACCTCGGGATCTTCCGGATACCTTCCGTTGTCGTCCAGGATGTAGACGTGAACGTAGCGGTTACCCGGGTCGACTATCCAGTACTCTCTTACCCCGTGCCTCCGGTAGAGCTCGAACTTCACCGTCATGTCCTTCTTCGAGGTGTAGGGAGAGAGGATTTCGATAATCCAGTCGGGGGCCCCGGTGCATCCCTTGTCGGTGAGCTTTTCAATATCGCAGATGACCGAGATGTCCGGCTGGACGACGGTCGCGACATCGTCCTCCTCCTGGTCCGCCCGGTCGGGCAGGAGGACGTCGAAGGGCGCCGCATACATCCTGCAGGGATGACCTTCGAGGTACACTCCGATCTGAACGATAAACCCGATCAGATACCCCTGATGGAAGCGATTGGGGGCCGGACTCATGTTCCAGGCGGTCCCGTCGATGAGCTCCCACCTCTCGTCGTCGGGCCAATTCTTATAATCACCGTAGGTATACATACGGTCCCTACCCACCGCGGGTTCTCCCATCTTTTCCATACCTCCTAGTATACTACACAGGTGAAAATGCTCCAATGCTTCACTAACCGCCGGGTATAGTATAGTGTTCAAGGAGGCCGGCGGATACGGCGAGCTCTACGCGGTCAACCAAAGGCGCACTGCCCCGGCGTGAGAAATCCTCAGCCGGTGCTGCTGCGTCTGCCGTTATGGGGCAATCAGCTGCAATTTGGGGAAATAGGACTGAAACCGCCTTGTATCCCGTGTGATAAGAGGAATACCCAATACGGTACTGTGGGCCCCGATATAAAAATCAGGGAGCGGTGACCTTTTTCTCCCTTCCTGCTTCCGGTAGCGGAGAAACACCTTGCCGGCCAAAAAAGCCGCCTCCCAGGGTAGGTGCATCCGTTTGAAAACAGACGCCGGAATTACCCGTTCAACCTCTTCGATGTGTTCAAAGCTGACTGAAACTTCACTGTAAATGATCGGGTTTATGGCCAATTCATGGCCTTCCCCCCATTTTTCAAGTGTATCCGAAGACCATGAGTACCAAATCGGATCGTCGGTAACAATGTCGAGAAGGACACAGGAATCAATCATCACCATTTTCTTCACCGCGGGTTAATTTCATTATTTCATCGGTCGACAGGGAAATTTCCGCGCTGCCCCGAAGTAACTTGAGATACGGTCCGAGACGTGTTTTTTTTCCGGGATCCGCTTTTGTTAAAATGACCTCTGATTCCCGAACTTCGAACTTCACCTCCGTTTCGGGAAGCAGGCCCATCTTCTCACGTATTTCCCGGGGGATTGTGACTTGCCCTTTGGAAGTAATACGCATAGTAAACTCCTTCTTACTAGTAAGTGTAATACTAATTTCGACAAAAGTATACCTCCGGGGCTGCCCCGGAGGTGCAATAAGTACCCTATGATGTGTCATAGGGTGCCGGAAACACGATTTTAAACTCGGTGTTCTTTTCCGTATTCAGGGTGATAGTCCCCTTAAGCCCTTTTACCAGCTCCCTGAGCAGGAGCGTACCCGTGCCGTCAGGAAGGTCTTCGAACCGGCGCACCCTGCCCCGCAACCCTGTCCCGGAATCCCGGTAGGTATAGATGATGTTCTCTCCGTTTTTTCTCACAGACAGATAGATTTCGCACTCCTCCTTGAATTCCGCATACTTGAAGGTATTGGTGAGCAGCTCCGCCGTGATGATACCTAGGGGCGTATTCGACTTGACCGGAAACTCAATCGGTTCGATATCGTGGCGGAGGCGGTATTTACTCTCATTGACCGTAAGATAAGAGACAAGCAGTTTCATTAAATCCACCAGATAGTCGGCAATATTGATTGCGGAGAAGTCTTCGGTCCTGTACAGCTTTTCATGAATAAGATTGATCGTCTTGACCCTGCCGATGATGTCCTCGATTGATTCGTTTTTCGATTTGTCGTCTTTTGACAGCTCGATCATGGCCAGGGCCTCGACCGTGGCGAGGTTGTTCTTCACCCGGTGATTGATCTCGATTAAGATATTGTGCTTTTCCCCGGCAAGCTCGGCGAGCTTCTTTTCTTTCTCCTTGAGCTCGGTGATGTCGGTTATCACACTGTTTACAGCGATCGGATTTCCGTGAAGGTCCAAAACGATTGCGCTCGCATGTGATACCCAGAGGGTTTTGCCGATATGCGGCACAATCTGGTATTCCACCGTTTCCTCCGTATCGCCTTTGAGAACCGGCCGCAACTCCTGTTGGGCCCAATCCCGCCAATCCGGATGAACGATACGGCTGAGATAAGAATCGATATCCGGCATCTCACCGGTACCGGGAAGCAGAATCCGCTTACATGCCGGATTCGCATATTCAATAGTACCGCCGGGAAGGGAAATCCGAAAGATCACCGCCTTTGCATTTTCCGCAAGGAGCCTGAACCGTTCTTCGCTTTTCCGGAGCTCATCTTCTATCAGCTTCCGCTCCGTTATGTCCCGGGACACGGTAAGAAAACCGATCAACCCGCCGGCATCATCGAGCATCGGGTCGACAATCTCCTCGACCCAGAAGGTAGAACCGTCTTTCCGTACATGCTCGAGTTCGAGGCGGAGATGATTTTTCATCTTCTCGGGCCCGCCCAGTTTGAGATCCCTTACCTTCTCGAAAGATTCCGGTGTCAAAAGCTCGCGTATAGACATCTGCTTCATTTCTTCGGGCGTGTATCCGCACATCTTTTCATTCGACGGGCTTACGTAGGTAAAATTGAATTCCGGGTCTACGATAGTGATAACATCGGTTGCATTTTCCGCGATGAGACGGAACTGTCTCTCCTTCTCCCGGCTTAAGATGCAGAGCCGTTCTATCCTCGACAGATCATCGAGGATGAGGACCAGCGTCCCGGCGTTTTCCTCTTCGACCAAGGAAGCGGAGAGTAGGAGGGTATGCTCTTTGCAGTCCCCGTTCCTTTCCAAGGGCAGATCGGCCACCCCCCGGCGGCACCGGTCTCGGTTTTGTATCGTCTTCTCGAGGGCTTTCCTGAGGCCGCAGAGCTTACAGGGCTCCCCGGTGCCGCATCCGTCCGGTGCTTCCCGGTCATTTCGGCACCGGAGGGCGGCGCCGATCCGTACTCCCCGCGGAATCACACCTTCGTTCCCGACAAATTCCCGGGCCGCGGCCGTGGCATCTAGGAGCCGGGTTTCCGTGTCCAGAAAAAGGACCCCTGCGGGGACCCCCTCCAAGAGCCTGCTTAACCGGCGTGACTTTTCTTCCAGCCGCGCCCTCTCCTTCGCCTGCGCGAGACTCCGCTCAACCGCATCGAGGAGAACCTCTCCCCCCGATTCTTTCAGCACATATCCGTAATGCGGCACTTTCCGCACACGGTCTACAAATGCTTTTTCCCTATGCCCGGTAAGAAAAACAACCGGAATGTTTCTGTTCCTGAAGATCCTCCTCGCGGTTTCGGCCCCGTCGATCCCCTTACCTAAATCGATGTCTATCAGAACCAGGGCAACCTCCGGGTCATCTTCAATCAGCTCGACCGCCTCCTCTCCTGTATAACATTTCTCGACACTATATCCGCGGTCTTCCAAGACCACCGCCTCTTTTATGGCAACCATGGGCTCGTCTTCCACCAGGAGGAGCTTCGCCCGTTTTTTTGTAATAACTTCCCACATTCCTAGACCCCGCTTTCCTTAAGTACAGTACCATCATACTGGTGTATCATTTATTAGATTACTACTTTAATAAACGTTTTTTGTTGATTTCAACAAAAGGTAGCATACAAAAAGTAGTCTATCAACAATAATAATAATTTTATTCTTTTTGGAGATATCCCCCCTATTAGATATAGTCTCGGCAGACTGGGGTTAAAACTTAAGAGAGTCCCCACGATCGGGGGCACTCTCTAAACATTTGACTGTTTATGCCTTTATGCTTACATTAAATTAAAGGAGAGCAAGGTGAAAGATAAGAAAACGGTACTCACGGAAAAATTTGCCAAAAGTTTTAATTCAGGCGAGAATAAAAATGAAGCGGTAGACCGTCTTGCGGCGGCTTTCTCCGAGGAATATCCGTCCGAGATCCCCGCTTCTGAGGTTATCGAACAGGCGCGTAAACGATTTCTCGATGACGAACTCCCGGAGCTCTTAAGCGAAATAATCCTGACCGTTACGGCGAACTGCGAACGGGACGATTTCCATAGCTGGAACTACGATCACCTGGAGTATATCATCGAGCTTTCCAACAAGCATGACTTCCGCATTCCGAAGAACCTCATAAACGGGTTACCCGAGCAGCTCATCCATCTGATCGAATGGGAAAATGTAGAAAGTCCCCCCTGCGAAGACGAAGAATAACGGAAAAATCCGACCTCTACGAGCTGACTAAAAAGCCCCGGTTTCGAACCGGGGCTTTATGATTTGGGTAGGCAACAGACGCGGCGCTAATCCGCGTGTTTAGCAACCATATCTTTAATAATTTTGTCTACTTTCGTCAGGTCCTCGAATTTTTCGATAACCTCCCCGTCTTTCAAGAATATGAGCGACGGGGATCTCGTGTATTCGAGGCGGCAGGCTATCCGGTCGGACTTGTAGATATCGATCCGGCGCAGCTGCACTTTTTCTTTATAATTCTTCTGTTCTTGTTCGACCCGACCGAGAAATTCCCTGTCCACCGCTTCCACCGCATTATAGACGTACGCCATAATGAGCCCTTTCGCTTCGAAGATTTCTTTTTGGACGTACTCCAGCTCTTCGACGTACTTCTCCGCCATAAAACCGGCAATAGCTCCGTCCCCTACGGCGGTCGCTACCTGGCGAAGCATTTTCTCCCGACAATCTCCCGCAGCGTAGATACCGTCGACGTTGGTCTCCATCAGCTCGTTTGTCTTGATGTATCCTCGGTTGGTCATATCGATGAGGCCTTCGAAAATCTGGGTGTTCGGTACATAGCCGATAAACAGAAAGCAGGTATCGACATCGAAAGGAATAAGCTCTCCCGTTTTTATATTCTTGAGAACGATCGTTTTAAGCATGTCTCCGCCCTCGAAAGAGTGGACGACGGTGTTCCACACGAACTTCATTTTCGGGTTTGCAAGCGCCTTTTCCTGGGCAACCTTGTTCGCGTCCATGGTCCCTTCATCGTGGAGTACCGAGACGATTACTTCGGAGGCGAATTTAGTCAGGAACATCCCCTCCTCGATCGCCGCGTCTCCCGACCCGATGACCATTATCTTCTTTCCCGTATTTCTCGCGGCGTCACAGGTTGCGCAGAAGGAAATGCCTTTATCGTTCAAGAATTGATCTTCATTCATAGCACCGGTCAGACGAGGCTTGTTTCCGGTGGCGATAATGACGGACTTCGCTATGTAATCGGTCCTGAAAGTCGAAACGACTTTTTCATCACAGTCGATCATAACGGATTTGACATCAGTAAGCTTGATATCCACTCCGAACCGCCGGAACTGCTTATCGAACTTTTTCATAAGCTCGATGCCGTCGACGGGTTCGGGAAAACCGGGATAGTTTTCAATTTCGCTGGTATACGTCGCCATTCCCCCGATAAGCGATTTTTCTATGAGGAGGGTTTTCAAGCGCGCCCTCCCGGCATAGAGGGCGGCGGTCATTCCTCCCGGACCGCCGCCGATAACTACCACATCGTAGTACTCTTTTTTCTTTTCCATTGATCAACTCCCGGCTTTCTTTTTCTGCCACCACATTGCGAGAATATACACGCACGCCAACAGGCCGAATTGTACGATTATTGCCGGTACCCAGCCGCCTAGGGCTTTTGGCAGATAAACGGGCACGCCCTTGAGCGCGGCAACGGACCCCATGGGGACCATGATGACTACTCCGATAACCGATCCGACGACAAAGAAGACAAAAGCGAGCCACTGCTGGGCAAACCCTTCACCCATCCGCATGAGGGTTCCGGAGGCACATCCTCCCGCTATGACCGCTCCGATCCCGAACAGGAAAGCCCCTATCGCGGTGTTGATACCGACCGGTTTTACGTGTCCCGCGACCGCTTTCAGATCGTAGTTTTCCAGGTTCATCCCGAACCGCGACATATTTATCGCAAGGTATGCGACAGATGAAAGAGACAAGGCGATAATAACGGCCTTCGTCAATTCGGTTCCGCCTGTCAGCATCGGATCGCGGAGTGATGCGGTAAAGCAGAACCGCGACCGCTGAAGGGTGTATCCTAAGGCGATACCGATCATCCAGATATATGCTCCTTTCGGATTAACCCGCTGAACAAAAGCCGCGATTACAATCACCGCGATAAAGAGTATCACGCCGAAGGTTATCTGTCGGATTTTCTTCTTTCTCCGCTGTTCAGGGGTGGTCTTTCCTCTCGAGCCGCCTGTTCTCTTGATAGATGTTGATTCAGTACTCATTTCTCTCCCCCTACATAAACCATTTCTTAAGCATCTTGCTTCCGACCATCGCCCCAATAAAGATGAATATCATAAATACCCATCCGGAGAGGGAGAACACGGGAAGAGCGGAAAAGAAATTACCGATGTTACAGCCCAATGCTATTCGGGCTCCTATTCCCATCAAGAGGCCTCCTAAGATCGCCGCGCCTACCTGCTTTCCGCTTTTGATTTTCTTGAATTTGAAAGAAGCGGCGAGGAGGACCGCGAGAAGGGCCCCGAGGATGATCCCTACGTCGGTAAGGGATGTCTGAGTTGCAAACCTATAGCTCCCGACTTTGCCGTTGAATGCGGCCCAGCTGTCTACATTAACGCCGAACCAGGAAAGGACCTTTCCGCCCCAAACGCTGAATACACCGGTCACGCCCCATGCGCTGTTTGTAACAAGCACCAGAGCTACTGCGATTGCGGTCAGGAGCACCGCCCCGGTGGTATACGACCATTCTTTTTTAAAGAAAAATTCCCATAATTTCAAACTGTTCTTTTCATTTTCAGCCATGGCAGTTTCCTTATTTTAATTTCTCGATGATGATGTTCCATTCGCCCTCGTCGACTTCTTCGAGCTCGACGTTATGGCCGGCTTCCCGCGCCCAGTCGGGAACATTTTTCATCGCGCAGCTGTGGTCGATGTTTACGATGAGGATATCGCCGACCGCCATGGATTCGACTTCCTTCTGTGCCTTGATAAGAGGGACCGGACACGCTTCGCCTAAACAATCTAATTCTCTTTCAGCCATTTTAAAGCTCCTTATAAGTGAATAGTTTTTCTTTTGTATGCATTTATTATGCCATTTAAGACTCAACTTCATAAACTAGAGATTTCTTTGCTGAATAACAAATTACGGCGAAGGGCACAGTTACGGATATATCAGTTCATAGGCCGGGATATCCGGAATCGGACACAGTGTCCGATTCCGGGCGGGTTATTCTTCTTCGTTTTTTAAACCGTACTTGAGCATTCTCCGGTCTAACGCCTGTCTGCTCAAACCGAGCATGCCCGCCGCCTTCGACATATTGCCCCGGCAACTCTTTAACGCGCATACAACGGCTAACCGCTCGAGTTCTTCGAGGTTGAGAGTAGGCAAATCCGAATCCGCGGGAGCGCCGCCGCCGGGAGGAGCACACGGAGAATCAGCGACAGCAGGGGCGCGGCCGAGGATTACCGCTTTTTCGAGAATATTCTTCAGTTCCCGGATGTTTCCCGGGTATTCATAGGCTTGGAGGGCATGGATATCCTCTTCGGATAGTTTGAGAGCCGGTTTACCCATATCGCGGGAAAAGTTTTCGAGGAAATATTCAGCAAGAACGGGTATGTCCTCGATACGCTCTCTCAACGGCGGAATATTGATATCGAATACCGATATTCTGTGATACAAATCGAGGCGGAATTTTTTTTCCCGGATCAAATCGTCGAGCCTGCGGTTCGTGGCGCACAGGATGCGTACGTCAACGGGGATCTCCTCATCAGAGCCCACCGGTCTGATCGACTTTTCTTCGATCACCCGAAGGAGCTTTGTCTGGAGCTCGTACGGCATGTCTCCGATCTCGTCGAGAAACAGGGTGCCTTTGTCGGCCGAGCGGAAGAAACCTTTCCGTTTGTCCTGCGCGTCGGTAAAAGCCCCCTTCCGGTGACCGAAAAATTCGCTCTCGATAAGCTGTTGAGAGACCGCGGCGCAGTTCACCGGAACAAACGGCTCCGCGCTCCGCCTGCTCTTGAGGTGGATGAGACGGGCTACTAATTCCTTACCGGTTCCGCTTTCTCCGGTAATGAGGACCGGCGTATCCGGGTTCTCCGCGGCGGCATCGACGAGTTCCGCCGTTTTTCGAACTGCCGGAGAAACTCCGATTAAACGTACCCCCCCTATTGATAAAATTTCTTTTTGTAACGCGGAACATGCGGTCCGCAGATTATGTGCATGCTCCTGGAGAAGGACGTATTTACTCGTCCGCTCTATCGCTATCTTGATATCAATCGGCTTAAAAGGTTTCTGCAAAAAGTCAAACGCTCCGCTCCTCATCGCCTGAATAACCGTATCCATATCTCCATGGCCGCTCATAACGATCGCTTCCACCTCGGGCTTTTCATCCTTTAATCTTTCCAGAAAATCGATTCCGCTGTATTCAGGAAGCTTTATATCGATGATTGCAATATCGATAGGCTGAGATTGGACGATATACATTGCCTTTGAAGGGGATGCCGCTCCAAAAACACGAAAGCCGTTAGAGTCCAAGTATTCGGAAAGCTCATCTAGAAGCCGCCGTTCATCCTCTAAAACGAGAATTGTCATTGCCTGCATGGCTCGGCCTTCTTCGGTACCTCGACTCTGATTTTCGTTCCGGGTTTCAGCGGAATGATATCGATTGAACCCTCAATTTTCTGAATAATCCCGTATGAAATAGACAGGCCGAGCCCGGTTCCCTTCCCCGGTTCTTTTGTCGTAAAAAACGGATCGAACACTTTATTGATGATCTCCTCACTGACCCCTATTCCGTTGTCGCACACCTCCAATCTGACGTGTCCTCCGGCTTCACGAGTCCGTACTTCTATACGGAGCGGCAGCGGATCAGAGACGTTCGAGTAACTGTCCCTCTGTGCGCGTTCCTCCACGGCGTCCCTCGCATTCGAGAGGAGGTTGAGTACGACCTGTTCGTATTGGAAGGGGTTTCCGCATGTCATCGGTAAATCGTCCGCGAGGTCTTTTTCGATATCGATTCCGTGGGTGGCGAACTGTACGCCTACCATGGACAACGCGTTCTGTACGCATTGATTAACGGAAAAGTTAATCCGATATTCATCCGAGGACTCCCGCGCGAAAGTCCTGACATGCTCTATTATCCTTCTCGTTCTGTCTATATCGCCGGAAATCGATTTTATCTTTTTCTTGAAATATTCTTTTTCGATGGTTCCCTCGAGAAACCGGTTATACACATTTTCGATTGCAAAGGTTATAGCATTAAGCGGCTGGTTGATTTCATGGGCGATACCCGCGGCCAGCTCGCCTATTGAAGCCAGCCTCGATTGATGATAGGCCTTGTTTTCCTGTTCTTTTCGCTTCTGCACCTCCTGAACCACCCGCTTTTCGAGGGTCGCGTTGAGTTTTCGGAGCTTTGCCTGTGCTTCTTCCTTGTCGCTGATATCGGTGGAAATACGAAGAATATTCTTGACGTCCTTTTCCTGATCAAATATGGGAATAGCCCGATGCTCCCAACATTTTTCTTTTCCGCCGGAATCGCTGCGATGATAATAACAGGCGCTTTTCGACTTGATCTCTCCCTCTTTCATTGTAGAGGAGAGTAAATCGGATTCTATCTCGAAAAAACCTTGAAGCCCGGAGTCATCGGTAAGCCGGGTCCCGATGATCTCCCTTCCCGCGATCATCTTAGCTGTTTCATTCGCCCACAGCACCCTGCAGTTATTATCCAGATAATAAACGATTCCCGGGAAACCGTCGATAATTGCCTTGAGTATTCCTTCCCGGTCTCTCAAGGTCGCGATTATATCGTTGATTGCCTGAATAATTTCCTTGAAATCCACCGCAGTCATATCGACATTACCGCGAAAATGCAGGTTCCCCTTTTGTATCTCCGTGCTGATCTTCGAAGTCTGAGCAACAACGCGTCGTAAGGGCCGGAACAATATGTACACCAAAGCGAGCAGTACTATCAGAGTTATTATAAACGCCGTTGCGATACTAACGATTCCGAACTGCCTTGCCATTGTCGAAATATTCTGAATAATTTGGTCCCTGGGAAACTCGACCTTTATGAATCCCTTGGTCATACCGGAATAATCAATTACCGGAATAAGTCCTACATTCTTCATGCCGCTGCATTTTTCCGACCACGTCGCCCGCTTATTCCGAATAGAATCCAGATCGTTCTCGGTGACTATGCAGTCAGTAATTCCTCCCGTCGAAGCAATCAGTGAATACGTTCCGCTCATGTCCATCTTATACAGAAAATATTCCCCGTCGTAACGGCTTTGGATGCGGGAAAGAAACTCGTTTCCGAAGTCCATTCCGTATTCCACCGATCCGATAAATTCTCCGTCCGACAGAATCGGCAGCATGACCCTCATGCTGAACCCTTCCCTTCCTTCTTCGATTCCCCGGAGTTCGGTGCGTGTTTCTGAGATATGCAAGATCATCGGACGTATCTCGGTGAGTGAATCTCCGTACATGCTCGGGTTATGCACCCGCAAAAAGGAGACACCGTCGGGAAGGTGTATGTGGAAGCGGATTATCCGCTCCCGAATCAAAGCATAATTCGGGATAAGGTGTTCATATAATCCCATCCGGTCCCGCTCGAGGAGAAGCTCTTTTACAGTTTCGTCCTGGGCAATGCTTTGGAGACTGAGGGAAGCATACTCGATCTCATCTTCGATTTCCCATTTGATAATCTGAACAAGCCTTTTGAAATTCTCGTCTTCACTGATTCGTACGACATCGTTGCTGTTCCTGATAACGAGAAACAAGAGAGGCAGCGACACCGAGAGAATCGAGAAAAAGACGATAATGCTGATTGTTGTCTTTATGGAAAATAGCTGCCTCATTAGGCAAGATTATATGAAAAACCGGCGTGATACAATCAGCCATGCGGTTGAATATACTTCGTTTCGATGACGTCCACGAACTCTTTTACCCGCTCCTTGATCGTTTCCCTGACCTTTCTCACCTCCGTCATAATCTCCTCGTCACTCCCGGTAAACTGTGAAGGATCGGGAAAGGGCCAATTCAACCTTTCGGTAATCCCCGGGAAAATCGGGCAGTTTTCTTCCGCTTCCCGGCTGCATACGGTAATTACATAGGTGTAGATTTTACCGGCCTTGTAGAGATCGAATACCGAACGGGTCTGTTTGCCGGCTATATCGATCCCCTCTTCGGCGAGTGACCGGATCACGTAGGGATTGATCGCCCCCGGCTCGAAGCCGGCGCTTTCCACTTTGAACCGGTCTTTGCCGTATTTTTTTAAGTATTCTTCCGCCATTTGACTTCGTGCCGAATTGTGCACACAGACAAAGAGCACTTTTACCTTATCCGATTTTTCTTCAGCCATGGGAACCTCCTAATACGGTTTATCCTGATGATACCCCGGCTGTGTTAATTTTTTATTAGGATTTCGATAATATATCATCCTATGAGAATATTTTGTTAGATTGCCAAATAACCTAAATTTAACATTTCCCTCACAGAATGCTAATCGGGCTTATTTATTATCTGTCTCGTAAACTATAAACCCTATCAAGGAGAAAGGAGAAGAGAATGCAAAGAAAAGTACTGTTAATTGTTGCCGCTCTCATACTGATCGTATCCACGGCGATATTCGCCGGCGGTCAGAAAGAGTCGGCGGGCGGGGAAACCGAAAAGAGCCAGGAGCTCTCCGGTGCGATCAGAATCGCGGGAAGCAGCACGGTCTATCCCGTTTGCGTTGCCGTTGCCGAGGAATTCAACAGGATTCATCCGAAAGTCGAGATACCCATTCAATCGACGGGATCAGGCGGAGGATTCAAGAACTTTTTTATTCCCGGCAAGACCGATATCAACAATGCAAGCAGAGGAATCAAGGATTCGGAAATGGCCGACGCGAAGGCCAACGGAATAACCCCCTTAGAGTTCCAGGTCGGTATCGACGGACTGACCATCGTTGTGCATAAAGACAATCCGGTCGATAACATGACCGTCGAGCAGCTCGCGCATATCTGGCGCCCGGAAAATCCCGCCCGCAAGTGGAGCGATGTCGATCCTTCCTGGCCCGATCTGGAATTCGAACTGTACGGCCCCACCGCGGCCTCCGGCACCTTTGATTACTTTACCGAAGAGGTCGTGGGGGAAGAAAAAGCCTCCCGGTCGGACTATCAGGGCACCGAACAGGATAACACAATTATTCAGGCGGTATCCGGATCACCCGCGGCAATGGGATATCTCGGTATGGCGTATTACCTCGAAAACAAGGACAAGGTAAAAGCCATCCGGGTAAACGGAGTAGCCCCGAGCATCGAAACGGCGAAATCCGGGGAATACTCGCCTCTATCAAGGCCGCTCTTCATGTACGTTTCCAAAGATTCGCTCAAGCGTCCCGAGGTCGCAGCCTTCGTACGTTTTTACCTCGATCAGATCTCTACCGATCTGGTCAAGGAGGTAGGCTATGTGCCTATGCCTAAATCGGAAGCGGCAAAGATGATCGAGAGATTCGAAGAGGCCGTCGCCGAAGTAAAGTAGCTAAAATTGGGGGCTTTTCCTCCTGAAAAGATCCCCGCGGGTCGGCGGAGTCTCCGCCGACCCGCTGTTCTATACTTCAAGGACCCAAGCTATGCCTACATACAAACAGGACAATTCACTGGTAAAAAGCCGTAAGCTTTTTTCGACCGAATCGGGAGTCAAGACGCTGCTTATAAGCTGCGCGTTCATTTCGGTCCTTACAACCGCGGGAATTATCTTCGTGCTGCTCTTTGATACGGTCGATTTCTTCAGAGAAGTATCGATCATAGAATTCTTTACCCACACTCGCTGGAGTCCCTTGATCAAACCGTTCGAGTTCGGGGTCCTTCCGCTCATTTCCGGAACTCTGGCATTTACCCTCTGCACGGCGCTTATCGCGCTCCCGATAGGGATGCTTATCGCGATCTATCTGAGTGAATTCTCGAGCGACCGGTTCCGTTCGATTGTCAAACCGGCATTGGAAATTCTCGCAGGTATTCCCACCGTCGTCTACGGTTATTTTGCCCTCGTCTATATAACCCCAATGCTCCGAAATGTTTTTCCGGAGATCAAGAGCTTCAATGTGTTGAGCGCTTCTATCGTTGTCGCAATCATGATCATTCCCACCATCGCCAGCATCAGCGAGGATTCAATGAGGGCCGTCCCCCGGTCGCTGAGAATGGCCGGTTACGGCCTCGGGGTAAATAAGTCGAAGGTAACGACTTCTATCGTAATCCCCGCGGCTCTCTCGGGAATCGTATCCTCCTTTATCCTCGGTATCAGCCGGGCCGTCGGAGAGACGATGGCCGTGACTATTGCCGGGGGAAACATGTCGAGAATGGTAAACATATTCAACCCTAAAGAAGCCTTCCTCGAACCTGTACAGACTATGACCGCGGCAATGGTCGAGATAGGCATAAGCGACGTTACGGGTACTTCCGTAGCCTACAAGAGCCTCTTCGCAATCGGTTTTACTCTGTTCTTCATGACCTTTATTCTCAATCTGGTAAGTCAAATCATCAAAAATCGTTACAGGGAAAAATACCAATGATTTTATTCGGCCGAAAAAGACTGAACAAGCAGAAGGAATACATAAACATAGCCGTCCTCGCGGCGAACGAGCACAAGCTGCACGCCGATTATGTCAAGGGAAAGATTTTCAACGGCCTGTGTATTTTCGCGGTCATTTTCGGGATCTTTTCATTAGCGGCCCTGCTTATTTATATATTCTGGGATTCCGTCGGCTGGCTGGACTGGCAGTTTCTGACGACCTCCCCCTCCCGGTTTCCGGAAAAAGCGGGAATCTACCCGATGCTTATCGGTTCATTTATGCTGGTGGCTTTTGTCGCGCTGTTCTCCCTGCCCCTCGGTGTCGGAGCGGCATTGTACCTGGAAGAATACGCGAAACAGAATTTTCTCAAGCGGACAATCGAACTGAATATCGCGAATTTGGCGGGTGTTCCCTCAATAGTTTACGGACTCCTCGGCATGGGACTATTCGTCACCGCTTTGGGAATGCAGCACGGGACGATCATCATAGGCGCGTTTACCCTGACCCTGCGCGTTCTCCCGATCGTTATCGTCTCCTCCCAGGAGGCTATCCGGGCGGTGCCGCAGTCCCACCGAAACGCTTCTCTAGGGATCGGCGTTACGAAATGGCAGATGGTGCGTACCGTGGTCCTCCCCGAAGCGATACCCGGAATTATGACCGGCACAATTCTCGCCCTCGCCAACGCCATGGGCGAGACCGCGCCGCTTATCATGATCGGAGCGGCCACGAGTATATTTACCGCTCCCTCCGGGCCGGGCAGCTCCTTCAGCGCGCTGCCCCTGCAGATCTTCGCGTGGTCCGATTTTCCCCAGGAAGAATTCAGGCACGGCGTTACACCGGCGGCAATCGTAGTGCTCCTCACCGTCCTTCTCCTGATGAACGGGATAGCGATTTTCATCAGATACAGATTCTCCCGTAACAGATACAACTCCTAAAGGAAAAAAGTCGTGAAAAGAGAACAATCCGGTATGATTGATAAAGTAAAAGAGAAAAGGCAGCCCACCGATGATCGTGTATTGAATATACAGAAGCTGAACTTTTATTACGGTGATTTTAAAGCCCTCAAAGAGATCGATATGGAAATCAGCCGCAACCGCATAACCGCCTTTATCGGGCCGAGCGGCTGCGGCAAATCAACGATGCTCCGGTGCATCAACCGGATGAACGACCTTATCGAAGGCACCGAAGTCGACGGCAAAATACTTTTAAACGGCCGTAATATCTATGATAAAGAGATAGACCCGGTCAAGCTGAGAAGGAAAGTCGGCATGGTGTTCCAGCGTCCGAACCCCCTGCCGAAGAGTATCTTCGATAATGTCGCCTACGGACCTAAGATGTACGGCCTCCATAACAGGAGCCAGCTGAAGGATATAGTCGTCGACAGCTTGAAACGGGCCGCCCTCTACGACGAGGTAGAGGACAAGCTGCATAAAAACGCCTTAGAGCTGTCCGGGGGACAGCAGCAGCGGCTGTGTATTGCCCGGGCCATAGCGGTACAGCCGGAAATCATCCTTATGGACGAGCCCGCTTCCGCCCTCGATCCCGTGGCGACGATGAAGATCGAGGCGCTGATGCTCGAATTAGCCCAGGAATACACTATTATCATCGTTACTCACAACATGCAGCAGGCCGCCCGGGTTTCCGATTACACCGCCTTCTTTATGGTAGACGAAAACAGGTCCGGGTATATGGTAGAATATCAACCGACACAAGAATTGTTTCTCTCCCCGAAGAACAAAAAGACGGAAGAATACATATCCGGAAGATTCGGTTAATCGAACAGGAAAAGGACAGAAAAAATGGAAATAAGAGAACGGTTTCTAGGTGATTTAGAACAGATACAGAGTGAGGTCGTCGAGCTGACCCGGTTGGTGGAAAAGACGATCGGCAGAGGTTTCGAGGTCCTCGCGGAGGGCGATACTGCGGGGGTCCAGGAAATTTCGGAAGAGGTAAAAAAAATCCACGCGATGAAGCGCGGCATAGACAACACCTGCATCACCCTTATCGCCCGGGAACAGCCCGTAGCCCACGACCTGAGGATGATCATGACGACCATCGAGATTGTATCGCATATCGAAAGGATCGGAGACCATGCCCTCCACCTTGCCGAGGCCGCGGACAAAATACGCCCGGCGATTGTCGAACAGACCCTTCCCTATATGAAAAAAATGGCGGGAATAGGATTGGAGATGCTGGAAGCTTCAATCGCGGTTTTTACGAGCGGTGAGCTCGATGATTTACGCGGTCTGATCGACCGGGACAAGGAGATAGATAGTCTCAACATCGATCTGTACAATAGAATCGTAGAACTGATGGAAAATGAAGAAGACTCGATCAAGGAGGGGACCGAGCTCATGTTCCTCAACAGATTTATGGAGCGCCTCGGCGATCATGCTGTACAGGTCTGCGACTGGATAAGCTTCGCGAACACGGGGAAGCGGATAACAGCCTGAGAGGAATGAGAGCAGAGGCCGTTATGGGGCAATCAGCTTCAATTTCGGAAAATAGGATCGAAACCTCCCTGTATCCCGTATAATAAGAGGAATGCCCAAAAGCCGCCTCCCAGGGCAGGTGCATCCGTTCGAAAACGGATGGCGTCATCACCGCCTACGTCGGGGAGGCCCTGGAGTACGCTGATATACGGTGCGAGACGTGATTTTTTCCGAGACCCGCCTTTTTAAACTGAACTAATCTATGGGCAAAGACGATCGAAACGGTTTCGGATTCAACGGCTCCGCCCTCCCATAAGCTGGAGAAGTCAAGCGTCGCGAGAGCCGGAGTGGTATTCCTGGTACAGGTGTTATGAAACGCCCTTGAGGGTTTCCTGCATCATCTCGCTCCACTCCCACAGTCTCCAGGGTTCGTATCGAACTGTCGAGATATCTTTGAGAATAAACTCTATAAAGAGCTCCCCCTTTGAAAAATCCAAGACTTTTTCAACTTCCCTGCGTGAGAATTCTTGATCCCATTCTCTTGCCGCGAAGACCGCCGGATTCGGCTTGTAACTCAATACAAAATCTGTTCCAATTTCTTTGACCGCGTTTTCAATGTTACACCACGGGCTTATTGAAATCTTTCTCAATCTCGGGATTTTTCGAAGATACTGGATTTTTTGGTCAAGAGGCTCGCAGCAGCCGTAATAATTCATCCCCCACTTTTCAAGCCACGGTAGATCATGCCTGATCGCATACTCCCACTGCATTTCGGGAGAGACTCCGGAGAATGGCTGCGCGGATGCACAGCCCCACATGTTTCGACTGCATATGTTTTCTGAATCGAATTTTTCCCCGGGGAGTTCCGATGTATAGCCGTAACCGCCGGAACCTACCATACAGTTAGAACTATCTAGTGTCAATAATTTTTGTTTTTCCAATTGATCGAGCAGTACCATGTACCAGTTCCTCATCCGTTCCGCCGCGGCGTTTATTAACGCCGGATTCTCAGCAAGATCGGTAAAAAATCTATATATCCCCCACCAACGGACCAGGAAATCCCAGGGGGCATACCAGATATTTTTTTGTCCGGTAAGAACGACCGGCAGAATATTGGAGAAAATATCCCGCATTATGCCGAATTTTTTGAGAGTGTTTCGTTCGTCGTAAACGACCTGAGGCATTTTGATCTTATCCAGGTCTTTGAATGAAGTTATCTGTGGATAGAATGATCGTGATACAATATCACTCGCGATGTCTGTGAAGCACAGTTCGGTACGTTCCTCAATACCGAAACCGGATATTTTAATAATTTTCTCACATTCGATGACTCCTTCGATCACCATATTTCCGGGCATATGATTATACTGATAGATTATTCTGCGGAGACGACTTTCCAGGTTTCTTGCCCACTCTTCCCTGCAAAGAAGTGTCAATTCGTCGTTATAGTTCATTTCGTGCCAGGGGATTTGGTTTATCCAGACGACCGGAACCGGTGAGGCCAAATCATTCAATCCCGTCCACAGGATACGGTTTTCTTTCTGCACGGGAAGAATCGCAATATTTGCAATTTTCTCACCCAGACGACGTAGAATATCTACTTCTTCGCGGCTTACTCTATAATCTCCCATAAGTTAATACGTAGTAGTGTAAGAAAAAAATTGACAATATCAAGGTTACCCCCTACAATGAGCATACAAGCTAAATATTTGTTTGTCTATGATAAATATTTAGTCAACTAATACAAGGAGGCTATTATGCAAAGAAGAGTGTTGCCGTTGGTTTTCATCCTGTTTGCCCTGTCGATTTCACTGGTTTTTGCCGAAGGGAGCGCCGAGAGACCGGCTCCTTCGAGCTCAATCATTGAAAAAGCGGAGGCAGCCGCCGAAAGAGCCGAAGAAGCGGCAAGCAGAGCCGAGGCTGCCGCGGATGCGGTAGAAGGTGACGGCGAAGCAATGTTTGTAATGGGGGATGATCAATTCCTACCTACCTGGGAATCAATCAAAAAACACGAAACCCCCGAATGGTTCGAAGACGCAAAACTTGGTATTATGATTTGTTGGGGTCCTTATTCTGTTCCCGCTTTTGCTCCTCCGTCGGGTGAGCTGGGTGAGTTTGATTTCAGCAGATGGTTTATAGAGAATCCCTATGCCGAATGGTACGCGAACACCTACAAAATCGAAGGAAGTCCCACATACGAATACCATATGGAAAATTACGGTCCGGATGTCGACTATAGCGATATAGTCGATATGTGGAAGGCTGAAAACTGGGACCCGAATGAATGGGCTGAGCTTTTTAGCGATATCGGCGTGCGCTACACGGTGCTGGTAGCCCGACATATCGATAGCTTCGCATTGTGGCCTAGCGACGTGGAACATCCGGTATACGGAGGAAGTTTTAGCACGAAAACTCTTGGCCCAAAGAGGGATTTAGCCGGAGAACTTGCCGATGCAATGCGGGCGAAAGATATAAAACCGGGTCTATACTATTGTAATGGCCAGGACCTGAGTTTCGAACCTGCACCCGTTACAACCTGGGCGGAATTATCGGTGTACAGACCGCAAACCTCCGATTACTACGATTATGTCTTCAGACAGATAAGGGAGATGGTAGATCGATACAAACCTGAGGTTCTTTGGGGCGATATGGGTTGGCCCATTAAAGAGACGGAATATTTGACAAAGTACATTCTGGCAAATTATTACAATACCGTCCCCAACGGTGTTGTAAACGATAGGCTTACGGATAAATTTAATGATTTTACGACCGCCGAATACCAAGTGAACCAAGAAGCGGCAATTGCTCCTCATAAATGGGAGTTGACGAGAGGGATAGGATTTTCTTTCGGCTATAACGCGGCGGAAACTGAAGAACATCACATGACAGTTGATGCGCTTGTTCAGACACTCGTCGATGTGGTCAGTAAAAACGGGAATCTTCTCCTGGACGTAGGACCGAAAGCCGACGGAACGATACCTCAGCTGCAGAAGGAAAGGCTTATAGGCCTTGGAAAATGGCTCGATACGAACGGAGAGGCAATTTTCGCGACTCGTCCTTGGACACAGTTCCGTACCGAAACCAGCGACGGTATCGAAGTCCGGTTCACGAAGGAGAAACATGATA
>CAZXMO010000055.1:0-24000 GCA_964641125.1 uncultured Spirochaetales bacterium | reverse complement strand
CTTCCAAGCTGAAGATGTCGGTTCGATTCCGATCGGGCGCTCAATCCAACACATAAGAATTGATTTCCTCGACATACTCCGTAGAATAGTCGGAACCGTAACACGATTCCTGTTGACCTTCCCCGGACTTGTGGTATTCAATAGAGAAATATATTCATCATGGAGTCAGTGTGTTTCTCAAAGGGATAGAACTTTTCGGCTTCAAGTCGTTCGCCGACAGGAGCAAAATAGAATTCGAAGACGGAATCGCGGCCCTCTTAGGGCCCAACGGCTGCGGGAAGAGCAACGTCGTCGATGCGGTCAAGTGGGTCCTTGGCGAACAGTCGACCAAGAGCCTTCGGGCGGAGAAGATGGAGGACGTGATCTTCAACGGCACCGAGGCGAGGAAGGCCTTGAACATAGCCGAGGTCACCCTGATCCTCTCCAACGAGGAGAGTATCCTCCCTATCGATACCGCCGAGATTGCGATAAAGCGGCGGCTCTACCGAAGCGGAGAAAGCCAGTACTTCGTCAACAACGCCCCGGTGAAGCTCAAGGACATACGGGAGCTCTTTTTCGATACGGGAATCGGAAAATCGGCTTACTCGGTGATGGAGCAGGGGAAGATCGACCAGGTTTTGTCGAACAAACCCGAAGAGCGGCGGATGATCTTCGAAGAGGCCTCGGGGATCACCAAATACCGGATCAAGGGAGCCGAGGCCGAAAGAAAGCTTGCCAATACCGAAGAAAACATGCACCAGGTGGAGAACATCCTCAGGGAGGTCAAGCGCTCCTACGACTCTCTCAAAGTGCAGGCCGAAAAGACCGAGGAGTTCCGCCGACTCCAGGACGAGATTTTCAATCTCGAGCTCGACGTCAATCTCTTGAGGATGAAGGAATTTCTCGAAGAGCGGAACAAAAAGGAAGAGCTCCTTAAGAGTAGGACCCAGAAACGGGACGAAATACGGGAAAATATCGACACCATAAACGAATCTCTCGAAGAAAACCTCGATATCGTCAATTCCATGGAGAGCCGGCTCATCGAAAGCCAGAAAAAGATATACGGGGTAGACCTGGAAAAGAACAACAAGGCGAGTCAGCTCGTACTCTTGGACGAGCGGAAGAACGAGGTCCACCGGCGAATTCAGGCCGACACCGACCGGGAGAAGGCGATTCAGGACAGGATCGAGGGGATCGAAGAGCAGATCCGGGACAAGGGGGAAACAATCTCCCGGTTCGGGGAACGCCTCGTCGAGATCGACAAGAATATCGAGGAATTCAAGACAAGCATCGGCTCCGCCGAGAGCAGAATCGAGCACAACGAAGCAGCCGTCGAGCGGAGCAACACCGAAATCGGCCGGGCGGAAGAGCGCAGGGATACCCTGCAGCTCGAGCTTCGGGGTATCACCGAGGACATCGTTACCCAGCTCGACGCGCGGCTTAAAGAAACCGGGTATTCCATGGGCAAGAGGAGAGATTTGGAAGAGCGGATCTCCTCGCTTCTCGAATCGATCCGGATCAACCTGGCGGGAAAGAAGAATCTCTTCGAGGATTCCCGGGACCTGAAGGGAGTCGGCGCCGGGAGGATCGCAGAGCTCCTCGACGAGGTAATCGGTGCTCTCGGCGCTTCGGGGGAAAAGATCGCCGAGATCGAAGAAACCTTCGAAGAATATGCAGGAATTGTCCCCACCTTCTTAGAGGAATTCTTGAGCCCGGAAGGTATTATCACCAAGAAACGGGCCATCGATTCACAGCTCGAGGAGCTTCGGAAGCAGGTCGCCGAGAACAGGGGAATCATCGAAAAGAGAACCGAGGAAAACAGAGGGCTTTCACGAAAGATTACCGAATACCGGAAGACCCTCGAAGAGCTCAGGATGAATCAGGTGCAGCTCAAGACCCAGAAGAGCAACGCCGAAGAGGCGGTTGCGGGCTTAAGGGGTAACCGGGAGGAGCAGATCAAGCAACTCGCCAAGACCCAGGAGGACATCGAATCGGCCAAGACCAGAATATCGAGCATTGCCGAGCAGGAGGAAACGGTTCGTAAGGAGAAGGCGGAGCTCGAAGAGACCGAAAAACAGCTTCGCAGGGACTTAACGTCCCTCGAGGAAAACATCAGTGTAAAAAACAAAGACCTCATGGAAAAGGAAAAAAAGCTCAAGGGTCACATCCGGGAGTCGGATGATATCCAGTCGAAGATAGAAAAGATCCAGATGGATCTCGCGACCATTCAGACAGAGATCAGGAACCTCTACGAGAACTTCCGGGACCGGCACAGCAGGGACTTGAGCGAGTACGAGGAGCGGATCTACGAGATCAAGACCCCCATCACGGAGCTCAGAAAGGGGTTAGGTGAAACGAGGGAAAAGCAGAAGAATTTAGGGCACGTCAACCTGATGGCCCCGGAAGAATTCGCCGAAGTCGAAGAGCGGTACAATTTTCTAACCGGACAGCTCGAAGACCTCGAGAAGGCACGGAATGATCTGAAGCAGATCACCCGGCAGATCAAAACCGAATCGGAAGAGCTCTTTTTGGAAACCTATGATAAAATAAAGCGGAATTTCCACAGCATGTTCCGCAGATTGTTCGGAGGAGGACGAGGGGAATTGACCTTGAGTGATCCTGACGATGTTCTTGTTTCGGGAATCGAGATCTACGCCCAGCCGCCGGGTAAGAAGCTCAAGAACATAGCCCTTCTGTCCGGCGGGGAGAGGAGCCTGACCGCGGTAGCCCTTCTCTTCGCCACCTATATGGTCAAGCCGTCCCCGTTTTGCATCCTCGACGAGATAGACGCCGCTCTCGATGAGAACAACGTAGGCACCTTCGTGAATCTGATGACCGAATTCGGGAGGAATTCACAATTCATTATTATTACTCATAACAAGAAGACGGTAACCGGGGCGGGGACCCTCCTCGGCGTTACCATGTCCGAGCCCGGGGTTTCGAGGATCGTGAGCATTCGTCTCGGACAGACGGCCAAGGAGGCGGTAACCCAATAGTGAAAGGGGAGGGAGGCTTGAAACGGTACATCATGATCACCTTAGGGCTCGCCGCCGTGGCGGTGATAATCACCGTAGCAGCCATGCTCCCGGGGCGGATTCAGAATAGAGAGGAGAGGGAGGCGGCCGTCCGTACCCAGGAGATGGCGGCGATGAAAATCGATCTTACCGAGCTCAAAATACCCCAGGAGTACCGTGCCCTCCTGAAGAGCCGGTGGTACTCTTATCGACCCCGGATGGAGCAGTGGTCCCAGGAAACGGCAAGTCAATTCTGGGTGGATCCCAAGGAAATCGGCGCTGATCTCCTCGCGGAGGAGAATACCGAATTAATTCGTGATCTATTCGAGGAGGTACCATAAGAGCGTCAATGGTACTCCGAGGCCGCCGGATTCCGGTGTTCATGTTTTTATCCCTTGTCCTCGGGCTTTTAGCTGCGGGGTGCGTCTCCGCACCCGAGGAGGCTCCGGCGGCGGTAAGGGAGTTTGAATCTCCGGAGCCTCCTTCAGATGTGTACGAGCCGGAAAAGGAAGAAGCGGAAAAAGAAGAGCCGCCGCGAATCGGCTCGCCGGAGTTTCCCGAGACCGCCGACGATGCAGGAATCGGGCCGGAAAATCCGTTTCCGCGGCCGGCTCCCCCCGAACCCCCGGTCAAAGGAATTCCCGCGGAGGCGATAAAAGCGGCCGCCTCCGAAATCTATACCTTTAGCTCAAAAATCTCCGGAATATACGCGGATATCGACGGCGTGTTCACCTTCGACGGAACGGAAATCCCGGAAGATGAAGAGAAAGAGGAGGAGAAAGTGGAGAGGGCCGAGGAGGTACCTCCCCCAAGCGGCCCGGAATCTCCCCGGGAGGTCTTACCCGCGCTCGGGAGGCCCGGTACGGGGGGTACGACGGACACCGCGGGCGATGCTCCCCCGGGAGAGGATTCCTCCGTTGAGACTCTCTACGGCATGCCCGGAGACACCTTAGGCGTTACCCTGGATGGGCGGGGATGGATCTTTACGGGATTGGCGGAGGGAAACTCCGCGGGAAACTTGAGCTTTGTCTCCCGGTCGAATACCCCCGGTTATACCGACTTTATCTTTACCGCCGAGGGGTTAGGGGACTACCTCCTCAACTTCCAGAAACAGGATTTTGCCGATGGGAGCTTCGAGACGAAGAGGGTGTCCGTACACATTGTCGGCCGGGAGGAGTTTTCCCGGATCGTCTCGGGAATGAAAAACGGCGGTGGTTCCGGCGGAATGGACGATGAGGAACAGTTCCTGAGGAAAGAGGCCGCGGCAAGAAGGCTCCTGAGACTCGGCAGGAAAGAGGAAGCCCTCGATGTCTACTTGAGCCTCGACCGGCCGGACGATCCGGAGATCCTCGATGCCGTCGCCGAACTTGCCTTCGCAATCGGCAGATACGACACCGCCCGCGAGGCATGGACAAAAAACCTCCATGCCGAGGAAGAATATCGTGTCGGGGCTTTGGTCGGACTCACCGATATAGCTTTGAGGAGGAAGGACATTACCGTCCTCGACGCGTACGCGTATGAGCTCTTGGGGCTCGCCGGGATATCGACTGAAGAGCAGCTCTATCGTACGGGACTTACGTACACGGAGCGGGAACGCTACGGATCGGCTATTACCTTTTTCGAAGCATATCTCGAAAATTATCACTCCGGAGGCAATGCCGATTCGGTCTACTATCTTCTGGGAACTATCTATGAAAAAAACACCGGATACCGGAATATCGAGCGTGCCCGCTCCTGCTACAGGGCGGTGGTGGACGATTATCCTACAAGCAGCTACTGGGACCGGGCGCGGGAGAGGATCAGGTACCTGGACCGCCACTTTTTCTCGGTCCGTTGAGAAAAAAGACCGGAGTGCATACCGTTTCGCATATATTGACATTCGAGCCGTAAATATGTATAAACAAAGTTCATATGCTTGATGGAATATCGAAGAAATTCGGCGACATATTCAGACAAATAAGCGGCAAGAGCTCCATCACCGAAAAGAACATCGATGAAACCGTCGAGGAGATCAAGGTAGCTCTCCTCGAGGCCGATGTTAATCTCCGGGTCGTCCGCAGATTCGTGAACCGAACCGTGGAGGATGCCAAGGGGGAACAGGTCCTCCGCTCGGTAACTCCCGGTCAGCAGTTCGTGAAGATCGTTCAAGACCGGATGATCGAGTTTCTCGGGGACGAAAGACAGGAGTTCGAGCTCAAGGGACCGGATACGCAGTCGGTAATCATGCTCCTAGGTCTGCAGGGCTCGGGTAAAACCACCACCGCGGCCAAGCTCGCCTACCGTTTGGGAAAAGAGGGGCGGAAGGTTATGCTCGTAGCCGCGGACCTTGTCAGGCCCGCCGCGGTCAAGCAGCTCCAGGTCCTCGGTGATCAAATCGGCATCCCCGTGTTCACCGGCGAGGGAAAAGATCCGGTCAAGGTGGTCAAGAACGGATTGAGGGACGCCAAGAAGCGCCAAGTCGATACCCTGATTGTCGATACCTCCGGGCGGCTCCACATCGACGAGACGATGATGGACGAGATCCGGAAGATAAAAAAGACGGCCGATCCTGACGAATCGATCCTTGTTGCCGACGCTATGACCGGACAGAACGCGGTGGAGATTGCCAAGGAGTTCAACGAGCAGGTGGGCCTTACGGGCGTCATTTTGAGCAAGTTCGACTCCGATACCCGCGGCGGGGCCGCGCTGAGCCTCAAGACGATTACCGGTCAGCCCATCAAGTACATCGGTGTCGGCGAGAAAATCGAAGACTTAGAGCCCTTTTATCCCGACCGGATAGCTTCGAGAATCCTGGGCATGGGGGACATCGTTTCATTGGTCGAAAAGGCCCAGGAGACCATCGAGGTAGAGGAGGCTGAGCAGCTCCAGAAGAAGCTCGAGTCCGCCACCTTCACCCTGGAAGACTACCTCGATCAGTTTCAGCGGGTCCGGAAGATGGGAAGCGTGGAATCGATTCTCAAGATGATTCCGGGAGCACAGGAGCGGATATCCGAGGACGACATAGACGAAGACAAGATCAAGCACGAAGAGGCGATTATCCTCTCCATGACGAGGCCGGAACGGAAGAACCACCGGATAATCGGTCCTTCCAGGAGGAAGAGGATCGCCAAGGGGAGCGGAACGTCGGTCTACGATGTGAACAAGCTCCTAAAGAGTTTTGAAAAGACACGGCTTATGATGAAGAAGGCCATGAAGAATAAAAAATTTGGGTCCCAGTTGCTCGGGCAAATGGGATCGTAAAGCACTGCTCAAGGAGGAATCGGTGAGCGTAAAGATTCGATTGAAGAGATTCGGCACGAAAAAGCGGCCGTACTACAGGATTGTTGTTATGGATACACAGGCTCCCCGGGACGGCCGGGCTATCGAAGAAGTCGGCTTCTATCACCCTATCGAGGTCGAGGAGAAGCAGATCAAGGTAGACGAGGAAAAGATCAAGTCTTGGATCGAGAAGGGAGCGAAACCGAGCGAAACGGTAAAGAGGCTTTTGAATAAAATCAAATTTTCCGGCTAAGTGAGCTTACCGAGAAGGAGCTGAACGTGGAACGAGAGCTGGTTGAATACATCGCACGATCACTGGTGGATGATCCCGAAAGCGTCGAGGTGAACGTTATAGAAGGTGAGAAGTCCACCATACTCGAGTTGAAGGTAGCCCCGCCCGATGTGGGTAAGGTTATAGGAAAGCACGGCAGAATCGCGAAGGCGGTCCGCACACTCTTGAGCGCCGCAGCTACGAAGTCCGGAAAAAGAGTGGTACTGGAAATCCTCGACTGATCTCCATGCGAAATCGGTTTACCGTGGGCAGGATTCAATCCTCCCATGGACTCAAAGGCGAGGTCAGTATAACGAGCTACTCCGGCGAGACGGAACACTTCGCTGAGATGGAGAGGATGACCGCGGTATCCGGTGAGCGTTGCAAAGAGCTCGTCGTGGAATCGATTCGCGGAGGGAAAAAGAGGCTTATCGCTAAGTTCGCCTCCGTGGATACCGTGGACGAGGCCAAGGAGCTTGCCGGATGGGAGCTGTGGGTAGACCGGTCCGATGCCGCCCCCCTCGGCCCCGAAGAGTATTACACCGCCGATGTGGTCGGGTGCGATGTGCTCTATAGGGACGAGAAGATAGGAACAGTCGAATACGTCGGTGAAGGCGGCCAGGGGGTGCTCCTGGGAGTTTCGACCGAAGAAGGGACTAAGATCGTTCCCTTTCTCCATGTCTTTTTCGGCACGGTGGATGTCGAGGCGGGGGAAATCGAACTCTTAGTCGATTGGATCCTCGAGTGAAGATCAATGTACTGACCCTGTTTCCACAGATCGTCGAGAGCTACTTCCGAAGTTCCATTATGGGGCGGGCCGTGGAAAAGGGTATTGTGGAGTACCGGGTAGTTGATATCCGGGATTACGCCCGGGACAAACACCGCACCTGTGACGACGCCCCCTACGGCGGGGGAGCGGGAATGGTCCTTAAACCCGAGCCGTTAGGCAGGGCCCTCGAAGCTGCGGGAGCAGGGGAGACCCGGACTATATACGTTACACCGGCCGGGAAGCCGTACTCCCAGGAGTACGCCGGGGAATTGAGCCGGGAACCGGCGATTACCATACTCTGCGGCCGGTATGAAGGGGTTGATCAAAGGATCATCGATCTGTATGTTGATGATGAAATTAGCATCGGCGAATACGTTCTTTCATCCGGAGAGCTGGCCGGATGCGTTGTGATCGATGCGGCGTTCCGTCTTATCGAAGGGGTCATAAGCGGTGAGTCCCTCGAGGAGGAGAGTTTTCGAGACGGGCTTCTCGAATACCCCCATTACACCCGACCGGTGGAATGGGGGGGTCTCAAGGTACCGGAAGTGCTCCTGTCCGGTCATCACAAGAGGATCGAAGAGTGGAGACTCGAGAAGAGGTTCGAGAAAACACGGAAGAACCGGCCCAGGCTCCTCGAAGAAAAATACTCTCAAGAGGACGCGCGTGCTAAACGAGATAGAAGAGACGATAGAGAGAAAGAGAATAAGGACAAGGAGTAAAAAAATGGATATCATCAAGGCAATCGAGAACGAACAGCTCAAGGAGAACGCCGAGAATTTCCGTATAGGGGACAGCGTCAAAGTACACTTTTCCATAGTCGAGGGAGCTACCGAACGGATACAGGTATACGAAGGCCTGGTCATCGCCAAGAAGTCGAGTGGAGTTCGAAAGACCTTCACCGTGCGGAAGATGTCCTACGGGGTCGGGGTCGAGAGGATTTTCCCTCTCAATTCGCCGAAAATCCAGAATATCGAGGTAACCCGTCGAGGTAAAGTCCGCAGGTCAAAGCTCTATTACATAAGGGGCAGGGTCGGAAAGGCCGCCAAGGTAGCGGAAAAGATCCAGAAAAAGGCGAAACCCGCACCAAAGGCTTCCTCCTAAGAGGGGCCTTTTTTTTGCTCCCTCGTTTATCCGTCCCGTGATAGGGATTCGCCGTGGTAGTCCTGCCTCCCGAAACAGTCCAATTTCTCAAGAGCACCGGTTTTACTCTCAAGCACGGATCCCTCGCACGGATGAAGGTGATACAACCTTTAGCGGGCGGGGCCTGGCAGGTCAGCATCGGGGGCAAGCTCTTTGCCGTGCGTTCCACGGTCCCCCTTAGAGCGGGCCAGACCCTCACCACACGGGTAACGTTCAAGGGTAATACGGTCAATCTCAGAGTACTCTCCGGTGGGACGGGTCCGGCGGCGGCACCCCGCGGCGGAGAAGAGTCCACCGCCTTGAATCTCGTCCTCCAGCGGAGCGGACTGCCGTTAAACGAGGGGATGCTGGCCGCCTTGAAAAGGGCGGCCGGAGGGGGAAGCTTTGAGGTACGGCTGCAAAGGATGCGTCTTGCCGCTATCCTCCTCGGGAAGGGGATCGAGCCGACGGACGAGCTTATAGATGCGGTAATCGATCCCCTCACTGGGCGCGGAGAGGACCGGGAACACGGGGATCCCCGGGACGGCAAAGGCACAGGACATCAGGAAGAGAACTCGGATGACGAGGAAACCGCGGGAGATATACTCACAGCCGTGCGTACCCAGGCTCGGCGCGCGGCCGAATCGCCGGATCATCCTCTGCAGCTGGTCAACCATCTCGAGAATCCCGAAGGATCCTGGATCATCGTTCCCCTTGCGGTAGAGCGGAAGGGAACCTTTATTTCGGGGTCTCTTAGGTTATTGCTGGATACCCCCGAGGGAGGGGGCTGGAGCCGGGGCGCTCTGGTGGTGAGCTCCGGAGAGAATACGTGGCGATTTGTTCTCTCGAAACGTCCGGGAGCCACCGGAGTAGAGATTATCTATCCCGAAGGGGTGACCCCCGCGAGCTTAGGGAAAACTCTTTCCAATTTCCTTGAAAAATGTGAAAAAGTAGGACTCGAAATCGACGATAAAGTAAATAGAGGCACGGTGTTCGACGGATTCAGCTCGGGTAGACCGGGGAAAAATATCGATACGCTGGTGTGAAAATAGTTTAATTATGGTATTCTAAGGATTGGAATGGAGAAAGCGGCCGCCGTTAAATACATCGAAGGACTTCCGGCTCCCTTCCTCGTCGCCAAGGGACGGGGAGAGCTCGCGGAGAAGATATTGAGACTCGCGGAGGAAAACGATATTACGGTGCATCACGACGTGAGCCTTACCGAACAGATGTACCGGCTCGATCCGGGTGACTGGATACCCGAAGAGCTTTTCGAAGCGGTTGCCCGCCTTCTTGCCTTCGTATATAACGCCCAAAGGGAGATCGGATGAAAGAAATAAAAGTATCGGAACTCAAGGAGGGGATGCGATTTACCGCTTCGGTATACATCGAGGATGAAAACCTGTTCGTTCCCGCAAATATTCCGATCAAACAGAAGGATATCGACCGCCTCGAAAAGTGGAGGATCGAAGAGCTCTATACCGACGGAACGATCGTCAAAGGGAGTGACCGGGGACAGAACGAGATAGATAAGCTCATTAACGTCCTCGATGCCCAAGCGGACCAGAAGCTCCTGGATATGTACTACACGGCGGTGGAAACCCTGGATGCCGTGTTCGAGAGTGTCGCCAAGAATGAGCCGGTGGATTCGGAAGAGGTCGACACAATCGTTGACGAACTCCTTCCCGCCATCAAGGACCACAAAGACGAAATGATCAGCTTTATGATCTTGAGCGGACACGGCGCATCAGACCGGGCCGAGAGCGCGGTCAATACTGCGATCATTTCGGTGTTCACGGCTAACAGCCTCAAGCTGCCCTCCCACAAAGTGAATCTTCTCGCGTATGCCGCGCTTCTCCATGATGTGGGGATGATGAAAATTCCCGACAAGGTGCTTAAGAAAGAGGGTGAGCTTACACAGAACGAGCTGAAAATTATTCAAATGCATCCCATCTATTCGCACAAGCTCATCACAAAGACCTTCAAATATCCGGAGGAGGTCGGAGAAATAGTCCTCCAGCACCACGAACGCTGGGACGGGAAGGGATATCCCAACGGGCTCAAGGGAAAGGAGATAAGTCTTCCCGCCCGCATCTTGAGCGTCGCCGACGCTTTCGAGGCTATGGTCAGTCACCGTCCGTACCGAAACTCAATGATCGGCTACATGGCGATGAAGCAGCTTTTGAACGACAACGGAAGGCGTTTCGACAGCGCGATATTGAAGGCCTTCATCAAGGTTATGGGCATCTATCCCATCGGAAGTATCGTCCTCCTCAATGACGCGAGTATCGGGCGGGTACTCAACACGCACATAGATGCGCCGCTCCGTCCGACTATACGCCTAGTCGTGGACTCACGGGGCAAGAAATACACAAAGGAAGAGGTTGTAATCGATCTCTTGAAAGAAAAAGACCTCTATATAGCACGGGCGATCAATCCCAAGGAGCTGGAGAACGCCAGTTAGACGATGAAGGGTACTCAATTGGGACGATTAGGAGAGGATAGGGCCGAAGGCTTTCTCGAAGACAACGGCTTTACCGTAATCGAACGAAATTACCGAACCAGAAGAGGGGAGATCGACGCGGTGGCCGTGAAAAACGGAGTAGTCCACTTCATCGAGATAAAGACCTACATCAATCTGGGGCGCGATGCTCTGGAATACGCGGTGGGGAAACGAAAACAAGCAACTATCATAGGGGTTTCCAAAGAGTTTCTCTACAGGAACAGGCGGTTCGCGGAGAGTTTCGTACAATACGATGTTCTATTCTTGCGGGGAAACGAGCTTACTCCTGAACTCATGGAGAATGTCTTTACAGAGAGCGGTGTAGCATGATACGAATAGCAAAGCCTACGGATCAAAAAAAGCTTGAAGAGCTCAAGAAAAAGATCGGGGATGAGTTTTATCTTGAATTTGCAATTCAACAGATCGCTCAGACTTTGACAAAAGAGATTTTACAGATCGATGAGGAGCAGTAGTGGGATCGAACGAGGAAGGCGGAAAGAAACAGAATTCCGGAAATAAGCGGAAATCGGGGAGAAGACGAGCCCCTAAGAGGTGGAACTCGAAGAACCGGGACCGCAGAAAAGGGCCGGCTCCCATTTGCGAACGGTGTGGAAAACCGATAAACAATATTCATACCGCGATATCCGACAGCTCCACAAGCAATCCGGTACATTTCGATTGCATAATCAAGGAACTCACCGATAAGGAACGGCTTGGACCGAATGAACGAATCTCGTACATCGGGAACGGATGTTTCGGAGTAGTCACCATGAAAAAGGGATATAAAAGCTTTACCGTTGAACGCAGGATCCAATACGAAACCGGTGACAAGAAAGCCGATTGGCGAAAATCTTTGAGCAGTCGACTGTCTAAATAGCCGGCTGAGGAACGGAGGTCATCCGTGTCGTTGAAATATGCCGTTCTCGGTTTTTTGAGATCAGCTCCCCGCCACGGCTACGAGATCAAACAATCCTTCGAGAAACGGTTCGGGACGGCCTGGTCGGTGTCCTACGGACAGTTATATCCCACCCTTAAAAAGCTCGCCGGAGAGGGATTGATCGCCAAGCGGACCGAAGCAGGAGAGAAAACCCTGGATCGGAACGTCTACAGCATAACTGAAAACGGAAAGCGAACCCTCGAGACATGGATGGGTGAAATTCCTAAGAAAGTACGTTTCTCCGCTAAGGACGATTTCTCCCTCCATTTCCTCTTAAGCATGGATACGGAGAATCGAAGGGAGACGATCAGGAATATCGAAATTCAGAAGACCCACTACGCGGCGCTCCTCAAGAGGCTCGAGAAGCGGCACGAGCTCTTGGGGAAATCATCTTTCCAGGCCCGTTGTCTGGTGCGCAAACAGATACACCACGTTCGTGCCGAAATAGAGTGGCTGGAAGAGATGGTGAATACTCTAAATACGAGTTGACCCTGTTCGTCGAACCCCGGCTAATCAGTAATCCCTGAGACTATCCATAACCTGCAGGGCCTTGTCCCGGACCGGTTTGATGTAATTACCCTGTGCAACCTGAATGAGCGAGAGATACACGGACGGCTCGCGAATACCGCTATTCGCGGCGGCGAGCTTCTCGTAAGCGAGCATAACCGCGAAAGCGAAGTTGTCATCCGGGGCGGTCACGTTTTGGTTGATGAGCTCGAAGGCCAATGCTCTGCTTACCTCACCGTTTTCGTCCAGTCCAGTTTCGCCCAAGGCATAGGCGGCCTCGGCCATGACCATCGGCTCGACTTCATCGGCGAGGGAATCGAGCAGGATATCCTTCGCCGTCTCCCCGCCGATCTGGCCGAGGATATTACACGCCTGTTTCCGGACCATGGGGAAGTAATTGATGAGCCGGCCGTCCAATCGGATAACCCTGTCGACCCCTTCCATCGCGAGGTAATCGAGCAGGTAGAGGGCCTCCGCGGAATTTTGGTCGACCTTACCCTCATCGAAGAGTTCCTGGAGGTTATCGAGGGCTAGGAGCTTAGAATCCCTGCTGGTCGTAACGGCCTGTTCCCGGATGATGCCGATTTCGACATTCTGCAGATAGAGCTCTTCGACGGTGAGGTCGTCTCCCGTCGCGGACTGTCCGAACATTAAACCGGGTGCGATGGCAGCAAGGAGAGTCGCGATAAGAATCAAAGGTATACGTCTGTTCATAATATTCTCCGTTTCCATGAAGATAGTTTACATATAAGCATACTATTTTGCCAAGCCAATTTTCCAACTTCCGTCGACTAAACGCAGGCGATAGAGGATAATTTGCCGGTCATCTACCTCCATGATGGCCCTTACATGTTCTTCGTCGCTAAAAAGGATCTCGTCGAGGCGTACTTCCGACCGGCTCGGAACTACTACGTAGCGGAAATAATCCGCGAGAGACTTGAGTCTTATATCGTACTCCTTGAGAGTGGGCTGTCGCGACAGTTCAGCTAAGACGGCGGGATCGGAGTACCTTTCCTTATACTGTTTGGTGAGGTAGGTAAGCCATTTAGAGTAGTTTCTGGAGCTGATGATTTTGTTGAGATCCTGTATGAGTTTTCTTACCTCATTGAAAGTCTGTTCGTAGACTTCCTCGGTTACCTCGAATTCCCCGGTGGGTTCTTCTAAAGGCTCTTCCTCGGGCTGTTCCGGCTGCTCCTTCGAAGGCTCAGCGGGTTTTTGGACCGGTACGTCCGGTTCCGGCTCGGGCGCGGGGGGCGCGGTGGCACACCCTCCAAGGATAATTCCGAAGAGGGTCATTACTATAAGGCCCGCACGGAAAAACACGGTGATATTCTTCATACTGGTATCAGTGTAGCCATTCGACACATTTTTGTCAAAAGTAAATTTGTTGACTCTAATCGATTTTATTGCTATAGGTTGAGTCATATGCTAAACGCGTTATACCCGGGATCCTTCGATCCTCCGACCAATGGACACATCAACATCGCACGAAGAGCATCTAAAATATTCGATGAAGTCCACATTGTGATAGCGGACAACATCGATAAGAGTTATCTTTTCAGTGCGGATGAGCGTTTCGAGCTCATGAAATCGATCGTTCAATCGATGAAAAACGTTCAGGTACATGTGTGGGACAAGCTCATCGTCGATTTCGCAGGGAAGGTAGGCGCGAAGGTCTTACTCAGGGGAGTGCGGGCGTTAGCCGATTTCAGTCATGAGTTCGAGCTTTCCATGCTCAACCGTGGCCTCGATCCGGAACTCGAGACGCTTCTCATGCCGACGGACCCGAAATACTTCGTGCTCAGGAGCTCCGCCATCAAGGAGCTGGTTGTCTTGAATGGGGATGTCTCGACAATGGTCCCGCCGCAGGTGGAAAAAGCCCTGAAAGACAAGCTGCTGCCCGGGGAAAAGGAAGGGAGATGAGGCTTGACAAGAGCTTTGCAATCATGTACGGTCTTGTGAATACAAAAGTTGAGAGGTTAGGTAATGGCAGTTCCCAAATATAAGACGTCAAAGGCACGAACGCGGAGAAGACGATCGATCAACATGAAGCTGAATGCGCCGAATTTGATCGAATGCTCGACCTGCGGCAACAAGGTTCTTCCACACCGGGTATGCCCGAAATGCGGGTTTTACCGGGGAAAACAAATATTAGAGCTTGAAGATATCTCATAAGAGAGCTATAGGAGAAGAGCATGGAACAAGAAGAACTTTTCGAAAAGATGAAGAAACTCATCGCTGAGAAACTCGAAATCGAGGAAGACAAAATCACCCTCGATGCATCTTTCAGGCAGGACTTAGGCGCCGACAGCCTAGATACCTACGAACTCGTCTACGCCATCGAAGAAGAAATGGGGATCAGCATTCCCGACGAGAAGGCCAATGAATTCGAAACCGTGGGTGATGCTGTAGAATATATCAAATCTCAGCTCTAAACACGGTACCGACACCGTTAAAAACGTGTTTTCGTTTCAAAAGCAGCTTGAGTTGAACACACCGAGTGTTTCACCGGAACGAAAAAAAGAACTGCACCTATTTGAAAAACATGCTGATATAAGGTTCAGGAACCTGAGGTTCCTGAACCTTGCATTTTGCCACCGATCATTCGCTAACGAAAATCCCGAAAACATCGATAATAACGAAAAGCTCGAGTTCCTCGGCGACAGTGTACTGGGTCTCGTAGTCAGCGACTACCTATTTCAAAGGCTTCCCGACAAGGCCGAGGGTGACTTAGCCCGGATAAAATCGTTCGTCGTAAGCGAGGACAGCCTCGAAATCATTGCAAGGGCGATCAAGGTAGACAACTTTATCCTGATCGGGAAAGGGGAGGAGTATTCAGGCGGACGGACCAAGAAGGCCCTCCTCGCCGACGCCATGGAGGCGATTATCGGTGCCTACTATTTGGACAGCGGGTATCGGGCGGCTCGGGATTTAATTCTCAAGTACATCGTACCGGAGATAAACAAGGTTCTCGAAAACCGTCACAAGAAGGACTATAAGACCCTCCTGCAGGAGTATGTCCAGAAACACTTCAAGACCTACCCGAAGTATCAGCTCATAAAAAAAACCGGTCCGGACCACAGCAAGATCTTCTGGATGGAAGTCAAGATCAAGGGAAAGAGTTACGGCCCGGGAGAGGGAAGAAACAAGAAGGAGGCGGAACAGAATGCCGCCGCGGCGGCGTACAATGAGCTGTTGAAGGGAAAAAGCCCGGGACGACTCGATTAAGTCTCCTGATGTTACTCACTCCACCGCGACGTGACGGTTATAGAATCTTCGGGCAATTTCGATAAGCTTTTCACGGGTATTGAGCTCAGGATCGTCGAGGACCGATTCCAGGAGAAAGTCGAGCACCACACCCATTTCGGGACCCTTCGGCACACCGGCGCCCCGGGCGAGGTCGTTTCCGTCGACGGCCAGATCTTTGACCGTAAAAGCGTTATCTTTCGTTATAACCTTATCAACCCTTCCCTTGAGCTCATCGAGCTTGTAGGGGTGCATGCGGCGTTCGGACATACCCTCGGCGTCGGCCATCCGGAGCTGGAAGAGTCTTCCGATAGAGTCCTTCCCGACCCGGGAGACAAATCTACGTACCGCCGAATCGGACCACTCATCCTGATAATGAAACATATGCTGTTCGATGAGGTGAATAACACTCCGTTCGACGGACCGGGGAAACTTGAGCCGGTCGAGAATTATCCGGGTCATAGCGGCCGAGAGCTGTTCGTGACGGTGGAACGAGGGGATACCCTCTTCATCGTAGCAAATCGCACGGGGTTTTCCGATATCGTGGAAGAGGGCGGCTAACCGGACGATCAAATCCTTCGGCGCGGAGTCACAGGCGTAGAGGCTGTGGGTGAATACGTCGAAATCGTGAAATCCCTTTTGCAGGACCCCTTTCCCCTCGGACATCTCGGGAACTATGATGTCGAGGATACCCGTCGTATCCATGGAGTGGATTCCCTTAGAAGGTATGTCGGAGAGAAGTATCTTTTCGAATTCGTCCCGGATCCGCTCCGCGCTCACCGAGCGGACCCGACCGGACAACCGGGCGGCGGCGTCGAAGGTCTGATCCTCGATGGAAAAATCGAGCTGGGCGGCGAATCTGCAGGCACGCATGATGCGTAAAGGGTCTTCTTCGAAACGCTCGTCGGGAGTCCCTATGGCTCTGATAAGACCATTTCTTATGTCCTCCCTCCCCCTGTGGAGATCCAAGAGCTTTCCCGTGTGGAGATTGAGCGCCAAGGAGTTGATGCTGAAATCCCGTCTTTTGAGATCTTCTTCTATGGAGGGAAGATACTCGATTGTGTCGGGCCTGCGGCCGTCGCTGTAGGTTCCTTCGGTACGGTATGTGGTTACTTCGAACTTATGATGTCGAAAGAGTACCGTGACCGTTCCGTGTTTGATGCCCGTGGGGATTACTCGTTTGAAGAGTTTCATGACCTCTTCGGGGAGCGCGTCGGTGGCAAAATCGTAATCGGTAACCTCGAAACCCGCGATCATATTACGAATAGCCCCGCCGACGAGAAAACACTCGTGTCCGGAATCTTGGAATGCGTCGCCGAAATCGTGGAGTATTTTTGGGATCTTCACGCCCCAAGTTAATCAGGAAAAAAATAGAGGTGTCAAGCGATATCGTGCTTACTGCGGGGCGCACAAAAAAAGACCGCCCGAGATTAATGTTCGGGCGGCCTTCGGCACGGATTGTGCCGCGTTTAGGCGGTCAACCGCAGTTTTACTGGAAGAGCTGCATGACCGTCTGGTTCTTCTGGTTGGCCTGTGCGAGCATAGCGGTGGAAGTCTGAGTGAGAATCTGGTTTTTCACGAAATACATCATCTGCTTCGCCATGTCGGCGTCTCTGATTCTCGATTCCGCGGCTTGGAGATTTTCCGCGCCTACGGCGATTCCCTGTATAGCGTGCTCGAGCCTATTCTGATAGGCCCCGAGATCGGCCCGCTGCTTGTTGACGATCTTGAGCGCCTCATCGATGGTGGCAAGGGAGATATTCGCGTTATCAGGAGTAGAGATCGAGATAAACGTCGCGGTGTGGGGGAGTCCGGAAGGACTCTGGATGCCGAGGCCTTGAGCGGTCATCGTGCCTACGAACAGTCTTTCCCGCTGGTCCATGTTGGCGCCGATGTGGAGCCACATACTCGCGGTTACCGTGTTCTCGCCGGTTTCCCTGGCGAAACGACCGGTCAGGAGATTCAAACCATTGAACTGAGCGTGCGATGCAATCCTGTTCACCTCGTCCACGAGCTGGGACACTTCGACTTGGATCTGCATCCGGTCCTCGCTGGTGTAGATACCGTTAGAGGCCTGGACCGCCAGTTCACGGAGACGATGCAGGATGTTCTGGGTCTCCTGGAGGTACCCCTCAGCGGTCTGGATAAAAGAGATTCCGTCCTCCGCGTTCTGCCCGGCCCTGTGGAGACCGCGGATTTGAGCGCGCATCTTTTCGGAAACGGCGAGCCCGGAGGCGTCATCGCCGGCGCGATTGATCCGTTCTCCGGACGAGAGCTTCTCGATATTCTGCTGCACTTCCCAGTTGTTGAATTTTAACTGACGGTGCGCGAAAAGAGCGCTCATGTTGTGATTGATTATCATATCATCCTCCTTGATGATGTATTGAGGGACTTCCTTGTCCCTGGATTTACCTTTTTATGATCGGTATAAAAAAAAATCCATGAAGCGGAATTTACGGCTAAATTGCAAAAAAAATAATTGTAGGATATAGTGAAACGGCGAGAAGGATGTGACGGGAATACTGCTCATAGGCGGAAAAGCGCCTGATTTAAAATCAGTCGAAACGATACTCACACAAGCAGACTACGTGGTGGCCGCCGATTCAGGATTCGATCTTGCTCAGACCTACGGAATAGTGCCCGATATCGTCATAGGCGATATGGACTCGGTATCCGGTTGTGAAGCATTTCGCTCTTTTCCCGATGAGAAGAAACTGACATATCCCGAAGACAAGGACGAAACGGATACCGAATTAGGTCTCGAGGTCCTCGAAAGATACGGCTGCCGTGAAAGGATTATTATCGGCGGAGGGGAGGGGCGTCTCGATCACACTATGGGAATCCTTGCACTCTTCGAGCGTGAACCTCATCCCGATTTATGGATGACCGGAAGGGAGTCGATAATGAGTATACACAAGGAGGCTGTTTTCGATACATATCCGAATCAGCGAATATCGTTATTTCCTCTGGGGGCGGAAAAGTGCACCATGAGCTCCGAGGGACTCAAATGGGAGCTTGACGATCTGAGATGGTCACGCGGAGATTTCGGTTTGAGTAATCGAGCGCTTTCGAGACAGGTACGCATACGGATGAAAACGGGACGATTGCTCTTGGTGAAAGAGTTGACGGGGGAGAAGTGATGCAGGAACGATCGGTCCTCCCCGATCTTGCGCGGAGTCTTACCGACGTGGAGAGGCGCCGGCTCCTCGATAAGGTGCGGCGCAGCGTAACACTGACCGAAAGTACCGGTGAAAACATCTATCAGAAAGAGATGGACGAGGAAGAGCGGGAAACGATCGTCCGAAACGATATGAATAGAGCTTCTCTGATTCTCCGCTTCAGGCTCTGGCTCCGCCGCTTGTTTACCGGAAAGGGCGAGACCGAGATTTTTCTGGATCTCAAGCTAAAATCTTTAAAGCGTGCGATTCAGCAGCGCAACTCAGAGCTCGCCGGATTGGAAACGAAGAGCATATATCCCGGGTTTGCCGAAGAAGTATTCGCGGTCTATACAAGGCTATTTCCTCTAATTCCCCTGTTTCGGCATCTATGGAAGAGTCAGGACCGTTTCGAGGCTCTGATCCTCGATCTGGTAGGGAACCGGGTGGCGGAACCGAAGCGGGAGCTTACCGATTTTTTGACCATCGAAGAGATGCAGGATATATACGAAAGAACGGGAACCAAGAAATCGATTCATGAGCAGATCGTTCGGGAGCTTGAACGTTATTGCAAGGGTATTCCCGACGACCATTTCGGGAATCTCGAGAAGGGAATCAAGCCTGTCTACTACCTCAAAGACTTCGTTCTTTTTCCTTATCAGAACTTTTTCAAGCTATTTCAGTTTACTCCCGACGAAGATACTGAGGAGCCCAACTTCAGGTCCGCTTCGGTCAGGCTTGCGCTTCCCTACTTGGAACAACTCTATTACGCAGTGTATGCCGCATCTAAGATAGAAGACCCGGTAAGCCTAGACCAAGACTTCGCCGAGATGCTCTGTGATTTGGGTGAGGATTTTACCGGAGAAACCCCCTGCGGGAAGATCGAAAGCGGGGACGTCGACGGAACCGTACGCGGTGTGGTGCGGGAGATACGGAACTTTCAGCGGAAGGTACCCTTGGTAGAGATGATACGCTACTTTCACGAGGATCCCTATTATCAACTCATTTTCTACGTCCCGAAGCTTTATCTCAGGGACTTTTTCGTGTCAAAGCTTAAGCTCATGCTGCTGCCCAAGCTCGATGAGATTTTCGACGATATCAGAAGGCAGGTAATAGACAAGCAGATAAAGGAACTCTTCCCCAACACCAGTCAAGAGCCGCTTCTCTACTACAGGGACTATATGAGTCTCGATTATAACAAGCTTGGAATTCCTACATTCTCATACACAAAATCAATCAACCTCCTATACAACTTCATCCGTATTGTATATAGGCGGCAGATACAGGAGATAATCCAAGTTTTGAGTCAAGGCGTCCTCAGGCAGAACCGAATCACCTTGAACCGACTCCTCGTCCACATTGCCGCTCTTGAGGATCTAGAGACAAAGATACGCGCTTTAGACGAGAGTCTCAGTCCTGACGAAGAGGATGGGAAGCTCTTTACCCGTATACGGTATACCCTCGCGTCCGATGCTACACACCAGAGGCTGTATCGGAGCCTGATAAATCAGAAGGACAGCGAGGTCAAGAGCCTGATCGAGAGGGGCAAAGAGGCCTTGCTGGGCCTCAAAAAAATGTTCGACGAGTTTATCACGAGTCCGATGGAAAGCTTCAAGCAGAAACTCCAGTCCTATCACTATATCGACGGCCGGTCACAGAAACTAATAGATGTGCTTCAAGACCGGGCTGATAAGATCGAGAAATTCCAGAATCTCCTCTACGAGATATCCAGGATCGAAAGGGGTGTCTAGCCGTCGGTACCTCCGGAGGGAGCAACTTCTGAAGGGTTTTCGACTCCGTAGTCTTCCAAGGCCTCGATTTCCGCGCCGGTAAGTTCCTCGAGGTTTCCCTCCATGGCGAGATACCGGAGGAGAATGGGATACTCGGTAAATAGCTTTCCGTACTCCCGGAGGATATCGATCTTGCTGGTTTCAGTGACTTCCCGGCCGGCGGTCCGGTTTATTTCACGGGCCTTGGTATCTGTCCGGACTTCCATGAGTTCCATGTACTGTTCTTTGGCCTCGCGGTAGAGCTCGAGATCGGGTACCCGGTAGGAAGGAATCGTAATCTCGGAGAAGTCCATGGTGGGGTAGCGGTCGGAGAGTCTCGTCCGGAGGCGATCGGTGAGTTCGCCGCTGATCCGGGGGAGGAAACCGCCTTCCTCCGTACGGGTTCGCATGTAATCGATGACCTGGGGATGAAGGACGTCGGCAATAGAGTTCTCCACGTTTGTATAGAGGGAATCGATGTTTTCAGGGTCGAACCGCTCCTCTTTTACCAGAGTAGGAAGCATCTCGGGTTTGAGGGAGTAGCTGACACGAACGGTGATTTCCCAGCCGAAATCGGGGCTGCCGGTAAGCTGTTCCGCGTAGAGCCGGCCGGAGGGAAGCTCTCCTTCGATGCTCAAGGTGGTAGCCCGCGGTTCGATCTGAAAGGTATAGAGCTTGGTATTTTTCGGGATGAGCCTCTCCCACTTCCACACGAAATTACCCGGCACTATGACCTCGTCCGAGTACCCGCCGGTCTTGGAGAAGAAGACGGCGTAGTTTTCAGGGGGAATCTGGATTTGCACCCATCCGAAATAAAAAACCGCCCCGGCGGCGAGAATAAGAATGATAAATATCACTAAAAACTTCTTCATAGCTCCTTCCTTTTCTACTATTCTACACCTACTATTCTATAAGAGAACCGTAAGCTGTTCCAGACCCGTAACGGTGCGGTCCGGGCGAACATCGGAGCACCGGGGATCGTCCGTGCGCATCTTTAAGGACCGGGCATCTCCCGCGAAGAGGACCGTCCGCATCCCCGCCGTATGAGCTGTATACATGTCGTTGAGCATGTCGTTTCCGATATAGACGGTCTCCTGGGGCTCGATCCCGTAGGCGCTTCGAAGGGTGCCTAGGAGTGCACCGAAGATGCGGAGGGACGGCTTAGCCGTATTCAAGCGGTAGGACCATACCCGTAAGTCTTCGGCGAAACCGAGGGCCGTCAAATCCTTTTCCGTTAAAGCGGGGAAGAGAAGGGGAGTGTAGAACTGAGCGTTGGATACTATTCCGAGAAGATAGCCCCGGGAGTTCGCGTATTCGAGGATCCGGACGAGCCCCGGCATAGGCCATACCGGGTTGAGACGGCATTCCGCCTCAACCGCGAGGGCTTCGATACGGTCGGATGTCGATTCCGCCGGGCCGATAATCTTCGATCGGGTAAGTCCTTCTATCGTTTCCTTCCACACCTCGCGGATGTCGACCTCCGGAAAATCTATGCCCTCCCGTCTGAGCCGCTCGTGATGTTTTCGTATGGCCGCGAAGTAGAGATCACGGGCGGCATCCCCGATTTCAGGAATATTCCGTGGATGTTTCGGCGGAATGAACCCGGTCAACGCTAAAGCCTCCCCGAAGGGAGAGGAGGATGCGGAACCGCGGCTCGTACCGATATCCCCCGAAGCGGAGACGAAGAGGGTACCGTATACGTCGAAAATAACAGCCCGGATCTCTTTCAAAGCAAGCAGATGCTCGGATATTTCAGTCGGCACGGGTGAGACGGGTCTGCTCAAAATCCGTATACGCTCGATCCCGGTAGAATTCGAATCTTTCATAGTGTAAGATTATACTCGTATGAAACGGGAGAAACAATTCTGGATCACAAGGGTGCTGCCCCGGGTAGCGCTCTATCTCTTTTTCTTTCAGAATATGGTCCTCATTCTCTTCGTAATCGGGAACTTTCAGGCGTTTCTCGATTCGAATCTGATCTTGCTACTCAAAATCATGAGGACGGGGAGCCTTCTCTTTGTGTTCGTCTTGATCTACGATTTTTTGACCCAGCTATTCGCGCGGATACTGAAATACAAACGCCGTTTTACCACGTGGCCGGTCATAGTGGGAGGATTAGCGTGGGGAGGAGCAGTTCAATTCATATCCCAGCTGTTCTTGAGCTGGATTCACCCGGTTGCTTACTAGCGGGAAGGGTACGGGATGGCATGATAAAAGCGGTACGCGGAGCGGTCAAGATAGATGCGGATACACCCGAGGCCATTCGGTCGGGAGTCGCGTGTCTGATGTATACCCTACTCGAGGAAAACAGGATCCGGGAGAGGAACATCGTCTCGCTCTTGTTTTCCCAGACGGGGGATCTCCGCTCCGAAAACCCGGCGGCGGCCTTGAGAACCCGGGGTTTCGAATCGGTACCCCTTTTCTGCTGCAGGGAGCCTGATATCGAGGGGATGATGCCCCGGGTTATCCGTGTCCTGGTGACAATCCGGGTATCCCGGTTTCGAAGCCTAAAGCCCGTGTACGTGAACGGAGCGGAACGCTTGAGACCCGATCTTGCGGGCTTCTCATGAAGCCCGGAGCACGGCTCAAGACGGCCGTAGAGGTGTCCCGTATAAGAATTGCGGGTCGAGTCATCGGCCGTATCTTCAAAGAACTCTCCGGAATTATTACCGTAGGGATGACTACCCGGGATATCGAAGTATTCTGCAGAAAGATGATAGGGGAGGGCGGAGCGGAGTCGGCCCTCAAGGGTTTCGACGGCTACCCCGGGCACGTCTGCGTCTCGGTCAACCAGGTGATGGCCCACGGAATACCGAACGACTACGCTGTCGGGGAAGGAGACCTCGTCAAAGTGGACATCGCCGTAACCAAGGGGGGATGGTTCGCCGACGGGGCGTGGACTTTCCTCGTCGGGCGGGGAACAGAGGAGGGGCACCGTCTCAGGAATTCCGCCTGGGCGGCTTCGATGGCGGGTATCGAGGCCGCCCGTGGAGGGGCGCGAGTCGGAGATATCGGCGAGGCGGTGGAGAAGGCGGCGGCGGAACGGGGGTGTAATGTAATTCCGCACTTCGCGGGACACGGAATCGGTTTCCAGCTGCACGAGGAGCCGCCGATATATCCGGTGGGAAAGAGCGGATACGGCCACCCGGTGGTTCCGGGAATGGTATTTACCGTGGAGCCCTTAGTGACCCTCCGTCCGGAGGAGGTCAAGTTTCTCCATGACGGTTGGACGGCGGTGGCGGCCAACGGCTCGACCAGCGCTCAATTCGAGCATACCGTTTCAGTCACCTCGAAGGGAACCGAAATCCTTACGGCATGCCCCGAAGATCTTCCCTACGGAAGGGAAATTCCCCCTTTTTAATCCCTTGACTTAATCAGTCAAAATCGATAGGGTGTCAGCTGCACTATGAGCGGGCAGGCCATCTTAGCTCAGCTGGCCAGAGCACGTGACTTGTAATCTCGGGGTCGTCGGT